>CAZAHB010000133.1:0-15359 GCA_964484945.1 uncultured Armatimonadia bacterium
GCGCAAAGCGCGACAAGGCGTTTCTCCGTTATCCTTAATGTTTGATACGGACCCTCAGGGGGAGGTGCCTGTTACGCCGAAACTTCCTCCGCCTCACCCTCGGGCGACGTGCCTGAAGTCTTTCGCCGCCCTTCGAGTATAAATGCAATGATGAGACCCAGCAACAGTGATCCGGCCATTGCCGCAGCACATATCTTCTTCAGCGATGGCCCACTGAATTGCAGCGGGGGGATCGCCTCATCAATGACCGCAAAGCGCGTCCCGCTGCTGGCCTCGGCAATGCGCGCCATCTCGTAGCTCTCGCTGAGTCTCGCGACGGTCTCGCTCTTCAGCTTCACTGCCCGCGCAAGTCGGTTGTAGCTACTGGATCTGGAAGGAAACTGCTGTATCTGCGCAAGTGCTTTTCGCTTCTCGGCCCGCACAACTTCGATGCTTGCCCTGATCTCCGAGACACGCTGTCTGTTGTTTATTGCCTCCTGGACCAGCTCCGAATAGCCCGGATCCAGGCTACTGGTCTGTTCCGCCACCTGCAAATCCCCTGCAAGCAGTTCCGAAAGCTGCTTTTGGGCGCTCTGAAGCTCGGAACGCAGTGAGGCTACATCCGGATGCTTTTCGGATTTGCCCTGCACCTCGCGCTGCTCAGTGATCTGCTGCTGCAGGTCGAGGACCTTCTGGCGAAGACGGTTGATGGCCGGATCGCGTGTTTCACTCATCCGGTTGACCGTCATTCGCTCCCGGGTGTTGAGTTGTGACTCGGCCTCCTGCTTTCGCGCGATTGCGCCATCGAGTTCCGACTGGAGGTTAGCCTCACGCTTCTGCAGCGTCTGCAGTTCGTTCACTGCTGCACTCGCCTGGCTCTCGGGATTGATTATTCCCTCACTCGTGGCGAACTCAACCAACTTATTCTCCGCGGCAGTCAACTCTTTGGTCGCCTGCTGTAGTTGCTCCTCGAGCAGCTTTCGCCGCTGGGTGGCCTGCGTGTAGTCTGTATTTTCGACCTCTTCTTCCAGGCTCGCGACCATCGCCTTCGCCAGCTTTGCGGACATCTTCGCCGGGTCTTTGCTGTTGCGAGCAAGCTCTGAGCGCGGTTTACCGGGCCAATCTACTTCCAGCACGAGCACCTTTGCGACCGGCAGGTTCACTTCATACATTCCACCGAGTTGATTAATGGCGTGCTGGCGGCTCCGCGCATCGAACTCTTCCACCAGATTTAACTCATCAACCACACGACCGCGAACACTGCGGCTGTCGAGCAGGACCCTGAAAAGTTCGCCCTGTCCCTCCCCGGTGAGTCCGGACAGAGCGCCCCCTCCAAGCTTGGAGAGCATACTGAGCGCAGCCCCACCTGTCTCCTCGAAGATGATGGAGGTCCGCGCCTCCCAGGTGGTCGGTACAATGTAATACCCGTAGAGAGCCGAAGCGACAGTGACGGGTATCGCGATAGCAAATATGAGCGTAATATTTCTTTTGACCGTGTCTGTCAAATCGGCCAGTGCGAACTCTTCCATCTCTCAAATCCCTGCTTCATCACAAACGGAATCAAGCAAGCGCCCGGTCCGCCGAGCGCGGGCATATCACTAACCCCGGATGGGCTCGATATATTCGCCCGGCACCGCACTTCGACCTTCCTGCGAGCGCTCACGGCCCTGGCGAAACTGAGACGGCAGCGTGGGGCCTGCCGCCGCCGCTCGATGCCCTCACAAACCGGCGATTCTGCAGAACTTGTCCGCCATAGACGCCCAGGTAAACTCCTGTTCGACGCGCCGGCGAGCCTGCGCGGACATACGTTCACGCAAAGCGTGGTCAGATCTGAACTGCTCAACGGCCTCCGCGATGTCTTCGGGCGTCGGCGGAACCAAAAGCCCCGACTGTCCGTCCGCGACGGCGTCCGTTACCCCTCCGATCGGGCTTCCCACTGCCGGCGTGCCTCGTGCCGCGGCCTCGAGGAACACGATGCCAAACCCCTCGACATCGAAGGGATCGTCAGTGGGTTGCGTAGGGAGGACGAAAAGGTCCATCGCGTCGTACAGGCCGGGCAACTGCTCATCCGCGGTGTGTCCCAGGAACATCACACGGTCGGCGATCCCCAGCGCCTCACTCAACGCTTCCAGCCTCTCCCGCCGGGGGCCGTCGCCGACGATCAGATACTGCCATCCGGACGGCTCATCGAGCGTGGCGAGGGCGCGCAGGACCAGCTCGTGGCCCTTGCGCGTGACCAGCCTCGAAACTGTTCCCACCACGAAATCGTCTCCCAGCCCCATCTCTTCACGGACCCGGTCTCGTGCCGGGGGCGCCTGCAGAAAGTGCGGGCTCACCCCGGGATGGATCACATGGATCTTGTCTTCGGCGACTCCAGCCTGCACCAGCAATTCCTTTGTGAACTTGCTGATGGCAACAACGAAATCAGCGTTGCGGTACACGAATGAGTTCAGGGCGGACTTCAGCCCCCGCGCATTCTGCATGTGCTTGATCTCGAGCGCGTAGGCAATGATCCCGTATCTGTTGCCGGCATGCTGCCAGAGGGTGAACGGTAAACCGGAGAATGTCAGGTGGCCGTGTCCGACCAGGCCCACCGTCGGCCGGTAGTGCATCAGGCCGGAGGTCAGGCCGGCCCACATCTTCAGCTTCCCGGCGACCCCGGATCCATCGCCCGCATCGATCCGCGTGACCTCGTAATCGCGAGCATGCCGGGAAGTCTCGGTGTCTTCTCCAGCGTCTTCGGGCACCGTTGTGACTACGCGAACCGGAGCCGGGAGATGGTGGCAGAACTCGTCAAGAAATCGGGCGATCCCGCCGGGATTGGGGGGAAAGTTGGCCGTGAATATCAGGAGACTCATCTGCTACCTCGGCGCCTTCCAGCTTTGTACGCCGGTTCGACTGACGCGCACGGGTAGTATCTGGCACTCGGCTTCATTCGCGAGCGCTTCGCGCAATCGCACTTCTTCACCGGGCTCCGCGAGGAAGGTGATGCTTCCACCACCGCCGGCACCGTTGGCCTTGCCGGCGACCGCGCCCGAGGACATGGCGACCTCGAATGCCCGCTCGACGCGCTCGTTGGTGATCGAGGGGTGAAGCTGTTTCTGCGCCTCCCAGTTCGCGTTTATGACATTAGCCATTGCGTCGAAGTCGCCCTGCAGGAGCGCGTCCTTCATCTCATGCGGCAACTCGCGCAGCGTGTCCAGCGCCCCGCTGACCTGCTCTTCGCCCTCTTCGAGACCTTTGATCACGCGGCGATGAACTGCGTCGGACAGCCGGGACTGCCCCACATACGCCAGCACAAACCGCTCTTCCAGCTCGTGCAGAACATCATCGGCGACATCCAGGCGCGAGACGATCGCCTCAGGATAGTCCACCTCGATGAAACAGACCCCTCCGTAGGCGGCGGCGAACTGGTCCTGCACGCCACACTCCAGACCCAGCTCTTCCGTTTCGAGGCGCTGGGCCGTGTAGGCGGTCTCGTGCGGTGGCATTACCTCCCGCCGAAAGCGGCTGAGGCCGGCGATCATGGCCACGGAGACCGCGGCCGATGATCCGACCCCGCACCCCGGTGGTACGTCCGCCCAGATGGTAGCGTCGAATCCGCTTTCGACATTCAGGCGCTTGACCGCGGCCTTCAGCAGATCGAGGTTCCCGTCGTACTCAATGCGGCGGATGTCCGCGATCTCAAGCTCCTCATCGAGGTCCAGCGCTCGGATACTGGCGCCATTATCCGCGGTCTTCGAATATGCTTCATAGCCGTAGAGCGTGAGCTTTTCACGCCTCTCACGCGGGCGGATCACACAGTGCGCATACAGGGAGATGGAAATGTTCAGGACTGCTCCGGTCCCCGCAAAATGTGTGTCCGTCCATCCGCCGATATCGCATATCCGCACCGGCGCCCTGCTTCGGATCAACACCTCGACCACACTCCGTTTAGCGAGCGGTTTTTGCTATCCGTCTGTGCGCTGGCAAACTGCAAGCTGGCCCATCGGGATGTCCGGGCGACAGGCATCAAGCTCTCTTACTTCGGTTCCTCGTTCAATGCGATAGCCCAACACATCTGACAGCTTCATCATTACCCGCCGCAGCCCCCGGTGTGCCGGCGTTCGGCCGTCGATCCGCACTGCCGCCCTGCGCATCGTGCGCCCCACACCGGCCGGAATTCGGCCCAGGCCGTAAAGCGAGACTTCTTCAAAATGCTCCTGCAAATGCTCTCTGAACTCGTCGGGCAGCCACTCGAAGTGATGATTCGGATGGCGGTAGTCGGTGTATTCCCGACGCCGGGCGTTGGGTGTGGAGATAAGCAGCAATCCGTCATCCGTGAGCATCTTTCCCACCGTCGCCAGGAACTCGTCAGGCTCCTCGCAGTGCTCGATTACCTCAAACGCCACCACCAGGTCGAATCTGCCACGGAATGGACTGCGGGTGATGTCCGCGCACACATAGAGCACGTCCGGGGAGGTCTCCTGCCCGGACGCGTGGCAGACTGCCTCCTGCGCTATGTCCACCGCAACGACTTCCGTGGCTCCCGCTCGAGCCAGAAGGCCGGAACCGTGACCGCCCGCACAGCCGATGTCCAGCACGCGCCGCCCTTCGGCGAAGGGGGCCGCGAACCGGTACCGCGCCATGCATTGTTCCACGATCTCCGGGGGCGTCTCCCCGGCGATCATGATCTCCTCGTTGGCGATCATCGTGCTATTGCTCCCGTTGCTTACCACGCACTGCCTGCCGTCGGCGCATGATACCATACCGTAAGATGCGAAGACCAACAAGTCCAGCCTGTCAGCTCACGGCAGAGACGCCTCATCAGGCGCCCGCTCCTCGATGAACATCTGGTGCCAGAGGTGTACCGTGAACAGCTTGAATAGAAACGATGTCGCCATTGTACGTCCTGATAGATGCTCTCGCCACGTCCTGCGGACGAGATCCCGATCCACATACTCAAACAACGCGGCATCGTCCGCGGTGAACAGAGCCTCGGCCATGCCCCGCCAGGTGGTTCGAAGCAGGTAGCCGTAGGCCGGATAGGAGCCGGGCATCGGTGACACCAGCCGAGGCATCAGCCGTGCGGCCCTGTACCGCCATCTCCTGTTCAGCCGCTCCCACCACTGCCTCAAATCGGTGGTCCCAGTTTCAGCTCTACTATCCAGGTCGGTACTGCACGGAATCTGAGACAGTTCCGGCAGTAGAACTTTCAGGGCCGCTATGTAGGCCCTGCGCTGATAGCGAGCCTCGACCGGAAGCCCCTGCAACACATCCAGCAGGTGGTTCCCCCAGAACGGGCGCGGTATTCGCACCCGTGTGCTCAGGTGGCTCTGCCCGATGGCAATGAAACGGCGCTGCCGATTGCGAACGTTGAAGTGATCGCACCAGTCCGCGGCGCGCCTTTCCCTGCATCGACTGAAACCGTCAACGAAATCCTCAAACGCCGCCTCCGCGATCTCTGGCCCTGAGCGCGCTTTCCCGCACCCCGCGAACATTTCCTCGATCGGCGGCGCGTCATGCGTCAGATAGTGCCACTCCTTCTCGATCACCGTCTCCCTGTCAACAGTCCCAAGCATCCACTCCCCGATATGCGAGCCCAGGAGCATGTCACCGCTCATCCCGTCCAGCAGGACATCGCAGGTCCGGGCCACTGCATCCGTCAGGCCGGCGAAGTGAAAGTGGTTGCAGCCGACTCCGCCCTCTGTCATCCAGACCGATTCAGGCCAGGCACGGGGGAGAACCGCCGGATCGATACAATGGTTCTGGTGGTCGGTTCCACAGGCTCGGCTGATTGCTTCGGCCCACGGTGTCTCGGGACAGTCCCGGAGACCGTAATGGTGTGTGACCAGATCGCGCTCCTCGGAGACCAGTCCCACGATGGCCCGAGAATCCATTCCTCCGGACAACAGCGCCGCAACCTGCAGGTCCTCAGTCTGGTGCAGCGCGATGCGCGGGATCTGCTCCTCGAGGGCGGCCGCCAGCGCATCCCGCTGCGCCGCGGGGTCATTCAACTCGGGAGCGGCCTCAAAGTGGAAGTCCCAATACTCGGTTGTCTTCAGCGTCCCGTCGGCGATTACGCTCTCGGTTGCCGGCGGAAGAACCTTCACATCCTCGAACGGTGTGCGGTCGCCGAGGAAGTAATCCACGCTCAGAAACTGGCCCAGGCTGATCCAATCCAACCGGTGACGCGCATCCGGGCGCGCCGCGAGAACGCCCTTTACCTCCGGCGCGAAGACGAGTTCTTCCTCCCCCAGACTGTAGTACAACGGGCGAAGGCCATAGCGGTCATTCAGCAGCACGACCTTCCCCGTCTGAGCCTCTACAAGCGCCGCCACGAACGATCCCGACACGTCTTCGAGAGCATCACGACCGCGCGCAAGATACAGTTCCATCAGATACTGCGCGTCGCTGCTCAACTCGACATCCACGTCGTCGGGCAGAAGCTCTCTGCGCCTGGCCGTGCTGTCGTAAATACCCCCGAAAAAGAAGCCCGACCACCGTCCGGACTGCACCTGGACGGGCTGCCGGTGGGGACGGTCGAAAGGGAGGTCGATGCTGCCGATGATCGCGGATTGAAGCCCCGCGTGTCGCTCCGTCTCAACGACGTAGTCCGGCATGTGGCCCAGCGTCGCGCACATCTGTTGGATGCGCGCATCTATCCTCGTCGAATCCTGCTCGAAGCTGATAATGCCGAAAAGCCCGGGCACGGGATCTGACCTCCAGAGGGGGGCTTGTTTATGCGGTCCGCCGCCTGACCAGTTCGATGATATCGTCGTAGCTCGAACGTACCTCCCGGAATGGATTAAAGCGGCTCAAAAGGAAGGTTGCCGCGGCACCCACCACCACGGTAATTGCCAGCGTCAGCGCCGCTGAAATCTCATTGGCAAGCGCCAGGTACCGCGCCCCGTAGCACAGCCCGCTGACGCCCGCAAAGGTCACCATGGGACCGCGCAATGCGACCAGGTGATCTCTCAGGCCGATCCCCGCGGCGATCCAGGCAAGATGAATAGACAGGCCCAGTGCCACCGTGTTCGCCATGACGACCGCCCACGAGACACCTTCAATGCCCCAATCGGTAGCCAGCCAGGTTCCGGCACCGAGCAACAGCGCGTAGACCCCCTGCCGCCACAACTCGCCGTAGACGTAGCGCGTTCCCATAGCCTTGGAGATCGCACCACAGGGATTGGCGATGGTCTTCACTACCCCCGCTCCGATCAGGATCTGTAGCAGCACGACCGCCTCGGTCCACTGCTCACCCAGAACCGTCGGGATAAGCTCGGGCGCAGTTACCAGCAGGCCCGCGAGAAGCGGCCAGGTAATCGTCGCCACAGTCGTCAGGGCCCGTTTGAATGCTCGCTGCGCCCGCGGCAGATCATCCTGCATCTGCGAGAACGCCGAGAAGAGGATCGGATACAGAGTCAACGACACCAGAGATAGTGGAAATGTAATGATCTGGTAGGCTTTTGTGTAGAGCCCGAGCGTGTCGGTGTTAAGCTTCCGTCCGATCACAAAATAGTCGACCCGGGTTGCAACGTAATTCATAAACCCGACCCCCGTCACACCGGCACCGAAGCCAAACAGGTCGCCGATGCCACCGAACCGGGGAATGATCGGCGGAAGATAGCGCGTCAGGATGCAGAAGACGATCCCCGAGATGACGGCAAGGCCCAGTTGTGCGCCCACCAGGCTCCAGTAGCCGTACCCGACCAGCGCCATGGTGATACCCGCCGCACCGTAGGCAGCACTCCCGGCCGACTCGGCAAAGAACATGGTGCGGAAATCAAGATTGCGCTGCAAAAGGGAGCGAGGCACTACCGAGAATGGTGAAATGATAAAGGAAAGCGCCGCGACCTGCAGGACCGGGATCATGCGCGGTTCGTTGAAATAGTTGCCGACCCAGGGGGATATCAGCACCATAATCCCGCAGAGCACCGCCCCCATTGTCAGGGTCCCCCAGAAGGCGGAGTTGATGTGCCTGTCCTCGATCTCCGGGCGCTGCACAAGGGCTTGCCCCAGCCCAAGATTCCGGAACACCGCGGCCAGGCCTGTTACCATCGTCGCCAACGCCACAATGCCGAAGTCGTCTGGCATCAGCAGCCGCGCGAGGACGATGGACGTGACGATCCGTAAGCCGGTGTTGATTCCCTTGGACAGAAACTGCCAGCCCGCAGCCTTCCGGGCGCGACCACCAATACTGTCTGAACCGTCCTGATTCTCCATAAATAACCGGGGGAACTGTGGCGAAAGGCCGGAAGTGGGCGGTACCCAAAATGTTGACTTGGGACCAGAGCGATGATACACTCTTCGCGAGCGCAAAGTCAAGAAAATGCCTCTCAGCACCGCTGGAGGCGACCTGGCCCCGCCAGACCAGTTTCGCGCGCCGTACGACAGGATTTCAAATGCCTCAGCATCAGCCTCGCATCAGTGTCATCATGCCCGTCTACAACTGCGAGGACTATGTCACCGAGGCGATCGGATCCGTGCAGGCACAGACATGCGAAGACTGGGAGCTTATTTGTGTTGACGACGCATCCACCGATTCCTCCGCCGAGGTGGTTGAAGACCTCGCGCGCTCCGATCCCCGCATCACTTTGATCCGGCACGAGACGAATCGCGGTCCCGCCGCCGCGCGCAATACCGCCCTCAAGCACGCTCGCGGGGATTTCGTTGCCGTGCTCGATTCTGACGACATGGCGCCTCCCGAACGCTTCGAACTGTCGCTGAAGGCTTTCGAAGAGGATCCGGAATTGGTCCTGGTCGGCGGGCAGCATGCCATCATCGGTCCGGAGGGAGATATACGCGAGCGTGTGGAGCGACCGACGCTGCCCAACGCGGAGTTTCATGAGCGACTCGAGCAGTACGGTATGCCTCTCCCCCACTCCTCGTGCATGATTCGGCGGGACGTGATCCAGGCCGTCGGCGGCTACGATGAGCGCCTTCCGGCCTCGCAGGACTACGATATGGTTTTGCGCGTCAGTTCACACGGGCATTGCCTGCGTCTCGACAAATACCTGCTGCATTATCGCCAGCGTCCCGGGCAGATCACCGAAAGCCGCTGTCTGGCTCAGACACTGTATTCGAAATTCGCCTTCCGGCGGGCCCGTGCGGCCCGTGAAGGCCGGGAGTTCGACGAGGAGAAGGAACTCGAAAAGATTCGCCGGCGGGTCGAAGGGCGTCACGGCTTCAGCAAGGGGGCTTCTCTGCGACTGCGCCTCCTCGCGCTGCGAGCGGTACAAAGCGGGGACCATGACCGGTTCCGCAGGCTCATCCGACAGGCATACGGCTACTGGCCCTTCTCCGCGCATACACTCTTCTGGCGCATCGTCAGTATCACGCCCGCCTCGGTCCAGACCAGGTGCGTAAACCTCTGGAGCCGGCTCAAGCCCGCACGCGGTGGCTCAAATTAACGGGCGCGCGAACAAACTGATTCGAGGGTAAATGCCCCGAACGTTTGTTCCCAAACTCACATCGACCGCTCACGCTTTCGTCCCACCACTGTCCGGGAGGACGGTCGTTAATGGCGTTGCAGGCCTCGAAGGAGCTGTCACCGGCTCCGATAGAGAATGTGTTGATCGTCGCCACGCCGGTTCGATGGCACAAGCAGACGGCGCCATTGCGGGCGGTGGGTGTACACTGCCACCTCATCACCGGCAGCAAGTGGACTATCCTCCCGAAGGCACTGGCACACGCGGTCAAGTTCACGAATGTCGAGATCGACGCGATCGTAAGCACCTGCTGGGGCACACACGCAACAGCGGGCATGATGCTCAGCGACATCTTCGGCGCACCCGTGGTACTGCGCATGCGCGGTGACATGTGGGGCGAATACGAAGAGAGCCTCAGTGAGAACGCCGGCCCGCTCAATAGAGCCCGAATCGGCCTTCTTCGCCGATACACTGATTACAACCTCAGGAAGATGCACGCGGTTTTGCCCGTTGCGCGACACATGGGCGAGACCGCCCGCACGATGCTGCCGGAAGTCGGCGGATCGATCATGCCCGTGCCGGTTTCCGTCCGATCCATCCCCTCTCCCCCCGATGACCTCGACGAGGTGCGACAGCGCTGGGCCTCGAACGATCAGAGGATAGTCGCGAGTATCACCAACTTTCGATACTGGCAGAAGGCCAGCCCGATGCTCGATGCCGCTCCGAAACTCGCAGAGGTGCTGCAGGAGCGAGAGCTGCTGTGGGTCATCGCCGGGACCGGCATCTTCGCCGACAGATTCTTTGCCGAATTATCCGAGCACTGCCCCGAGCACCTCTGGGTCCGCGCGGACTTCATCGAAGACCCCTGGGCGTTGCTCTACGCCTCGTCGGCATTCTTACACCTGTCGCGAATGGACGGGATGCCGAACGTGATCATGGAGGCCCAGATGTGCGGCTGCCCGGTCATTGCGAACGATCATCCGGCCATGGCGGAATTGCTCGACCACGAAAGCACCGGGCTGCTGGTAGGCGACCCGGCCGACGCCGCCGATGAGACCGAGAGGCTCCTGGCAGACGAAGTCCTGCGCGAAACGCTCATCGCGGAGGGCCGCAGATACGTTTTGGACAATCACACCGAAGAGGCCGTCGGGCGAAGCTACGTTGAAGCTCTGGGGGCGGTAAAGGCCGCCTGTGACCGTCAGTGATGCCAGAGGATCACTGTGAGAGAGGAACGCGTGCAGGGCCCATGCGAGCACTGGTCGCGGTCGTGAACAAGCAGTGGGACCTGTGCGAGCCGCTGCGCCGCGCGGGGGTGGAGGTCGAGGAGCTGTCTCCCCCCGAAGGCGGGCGCGCGGTGAGGCTGCGCTGGCTCTACCGCATCTTGAGCCGAGATATGCGCGGGTTCGACGTGGTCTTCTGCCAGGGCTCCGGGGTGATCGGGCTTATGGTCACCCTGGCGGGCAGAAGTGCCGGGTGCTTCACCGCGACCCGGCTGCGCGGCTTCCCATGGCGCGAACACGAGGATCAACTGTCGCAGGGAGCGAAATCCCGCACGAAGGCCGTATTCGACTGCTGGGCGGCGACGCAGACGCTGAAGGCCACGGATCTGATCATGCCTATCTCCCACCCCCTCGGCGACTGGGCCATCGATGAGACCGGTTGCGAGCGGTCGAAGATGGCGGTTGTGCCCATTCCCGTCGATTGCTCCCGCTACAGGACGAACGACGCCGGGGAATGCCCGCCTCAGTGGAATCACTCGTGTCTGCTCTCGCTGGCGACCATGTTCAAATTCCGCCAGAAGATTGAAGGACTGGAGCGGTTCCTGCCCGTGCTCCGCGCTGTGGTAGAGAGCTATGACGCCGGTGTCGTGATCGCCGGTGACGGCCCCCTTCGCGATGAGTTCATGCACGCCAACCGTGACGTGCTGGAGCATCCAGCCATTCACATGCCCGGCTATGTCTCGGACATGGCCTCCCTCTATCGGGCCACCGATATCTTCTGCCACTTCTCCCTGCTCGACAGCTTCGGGGCCGTGCTGCTGGAGGCATGGTGCTGCGGTCTTCCGGTCGTGGTCAACGATTACCCACCGTTACTCGAACACGTCGTGCCCGGCGAGAATGGATACGTGCTTCCCGGCAGCGCTAAGGTGGATGAATGCCTTTCCATGCTCCACCGCCTCATCACCGATGCCGGACACCGACGCGCACTCGGTGAGAGAGGCAGAGAACTGGTCCAAACCGAGTTCACAGCCGAAGCGATAGGCGCACAGCTTGTCGAAGCGCTGGAGAGTGCCATGCAGAGGAAGGGGGTGTGAAGCGACTTACTGCGCCCGTTGAGCCGACGCCGGCAGAGCCGGATTCGGCTGATACAGTCGCCATCCCATGAGCGTCACCGATCGTAATAACGCGGAGAAGCCCCAGCAGAGCCCCGAGACAGATCACGACCGGTCTGTGCATCGGGGCGCGGCGGTGGTGGTGCTTGGGCTGGTGATGGTGAGCGTAGGCGTGCGCACCCTCCATCTGGCGCGAGAAGGCACGCCCAATTTCTCCGAGGTCCTGCTGATCCTCGCGGTGCTGCTGATGGTACTGCACTCGCTGCTGAATCCCCGCAAATCCATCCTGCGCATCGACACCCCGCTCAAGTGGCTCGGCGCGTTCCTGCTGTGGGCAATGCTTTCCTACTTTTGGGCATTACATCCGGAAATAGTCTTCCAGGAAGTCTTGACCATAGCTCTGAAAGCCAGCACATACGCCGTGATCATCGCCTGTACAATTAGACGCAGGCACCTCAAACGCTGGGGGTACCTGTTCGTGCTGATGTCGATCGGCTTTCTTCTCGGCTACTTCGAGGGCGAGGTGCGTGGCTTCACCGAGGGCGCAGGGAACTGGGGATGGCAGAACCCGATTGGCTGGTGGGCCTCATTTCTGTTGCTCTTCAATGTGCACTTCATCATGTTCGGTAAGACCAGTCTGCGCCGCTGGCTGGCGGGAGCCGGTCTGGTTGCATGCATCGCCACAGCGCTTCTGATCAACCGTCGCGGTCCACTGGTTACCATACCGGTCGTGCTGATCCTTTACTCGCTGCTGCTTGGGAAACGCTCCCGCGCGCTCGTCGTTGCAGCGATCATTGTTGTCCTCGCGGTCCCGTCATTGATCGCGTACAATCCTGATCTCATCGGCGAGATAGGCGAAGCAATATGGGGGCTCGCATTGCTCGCACAGGGTCATGAAACCAGTATTAACTGGCTCCGCGTGATTCAGTACCGCGCCGGGTTCGAGGCATTCATGCAAAACCCTCTCACAGGCGTGGGGTTCGGCAGCCAGGGATTCTGGCTGGAGGAGGTCTTCGGGTGGCGCTACTTCCGGCCGCACGGCATCGTGCTGCGTGTTGGCTCCGAGCTGGGGATACCTGGATTGGTGCTGTATGCCGGGTTTGTGATAACGGCGTTGACCAACGGCTGGCGCACCCTCAGAGGCCTGTTGAAGCAGGATGCTCGGCCCGAAGCGTCGTTTCTGGCGACATTACTGTGCGGCACAGCCGGCCTGCTGATCTACACCTTTGTTCAGCCAATGCTCGAGGGGCTGTCAGTCTATCTGGCTCTGAGTCTGATCTCCGCCGCTTCAGTCATTCTTCGGCCCGTTGCGAACGGCGAGAAGCCTTCTGAGGCCGCAAAGGAGCCGGAGACGACGGACATCACCCCGAGTTCGTAATCGCTTGACAGTCTCGAACTGCCGGGAGTACACTTTCTACTCCATGGGAGCGCGGGACCATTCACTCGTTCCCTGCTTCGACGCGGAACTGCCGACATCCACCACCTGTACGAATGCTTTTCCCGACAGATAAGAGTACACAAAGGGGAAACCTGACCGTGATTATTTCCCATATCAGTCATGCCCGGCTGGGCCTGATGGGCAATCCATCCGATGGCTTCGGTGGCAAGACTGTTACTGTCCAAATCAGCGATTTCGGGGCACAGGCAACGCTCTGGGAGAGCCCGCGCCTGCAGATCGTCCCCCATCCGGATCATGATCCGTTCACGTTCACCAGCCTCGAACATCTACACCACACGGCCGAACAGGACGGGTACTACGGGGGAACGCGCCTCATCTACGCCAGTTGCAAGCGATTCTATCAGTACTGCGCCAACCATGGCCTCGAACTGAATTCGCGCAACTTCACCATCGAGTACGAGACCGATATCCCACGCCAGGTCGGCCTCGGCGGCTCCAGCGCGATCGTCGTCGCGACCCTCCGCGCACTGATGGAATTCTTCAACGTGACAGAAGACGACATCCCCCTGCCGGTCCAGCCGAATCTCGCACTGTCGGTGGAAACCGATGAACTGGAGATCAAGGCTGGCCTGCAGGACCGGGTTGCGCAGATCTACGGCGGCCTCGTTTACATGGACTTCAATCCCGATTACGTCGCCGAACAGGGGCACGGAATCTACCGGCGGCTGCCCACCGATCTGCTGCCAACACTCTACCTGGCATGGATCCCTCACTCCACCACCACATCCGGGAAGGCCCACAACGTCGTCCACTACCGATTCGACAACGGCGACCAGGAAGTCATCGATGCCATGAAGCAATTCGCGGAGTATGCCGACAGGGCCGTGAGCGCGCTCGAGGACGGGGACATGGAGCGGCTGGCCGAACTGATGAATGCGAACTTCGACCTGCGCCGCCGCATCTACGGCGACGATGTCATCGGGGAACATAACCTGCAGATGGTCCAGATCGCGCGCGCTCACGGCGTCCCCGCCAAGTTCACCGGCTCCGGCGGTGCCATTACCGGGATCGTGCGCGATCAGAGCATCATTCCGAAACTCGAAGAGGCATTTAACGAAAGTGGATACAACTTCCTGCGGGTGACGCCTGCACCGGTGGACGATCCCCGATCGGCGATGTAAGGCGGTCCGGCTGATGCGGGGTGGACCTCAGCGATTACGCCTCGTCATCTTCGGGGCCGAAGGCCGTCATCTCACCGTGGATCTGCGCATTCTCCACGCGTCGCGCGCAGTAGACCATACTCTCGCTGACAGTACAATTGACCAACTCTCCCGGGCCGAAGACCAGTGAGTTGCGAATCTCGCACTCGGGGCAGGCTTTTGCGTCCACGCTCGAGGTGTCGGTTTCCGACACGGCCTCCCCGTTGCGAATCTGGCGCATTACGCGCAAGACGCCGTCGAGGTGCTCGTGGTCGCCGAACTGCAGCCACGGCCCGGGCATCACGATGGCCCGCACATCATCCCCCGCGCGGATCATCGCATTCACCCCCTGCAGGATTCGGAGTTCATCTCCCCGGGGCGTGAGCGTCTGAAGTAATTCACACAGGCGGGACGTGGCGCGCATCATCCCCGCGTCCACCGTCTCGTCGTCGGTCCACAGGGCCGAAACGCGTCCCTCCGTATCCATCGCCACACCGCCGTGATTCTCCATATCATCCACCCGAATCGTGGTCAGCACCGCATCGCCCGGGGCCTCGATCAGCCGCCGAATCGTCTCGCGCGGAGGACACGTGTCACCGAGCATCAGGATGAAGGGATCGTCCAGCTCGTCGCAGGCCTGAAGCAACGCATCGCCGGTGCCCAGCGGCTCGGGCTGAACCGTATACCGCAGCGGCAGCTCCCCGAAGCTGTCTCCAAGTGTCCGACGGACCTCTCCTTCGGGGGCGTCAACAATGAGCACTTCTTCTGCAAATCCCTGAAGGTTCGCGAGCAGGTAGCTGATGAAGGGGCGGCCCCAGAACGGAATCAATGGCTTGGGGACATGATGTGTTATCGGCTCCAGCCTGGAGCCGCGTCCGGCGGCGAGAATCACTGCCTGCACTCGGTTCACCTCGGGGCGGTCTGCGGGTGGTACAAAACGAGCCCGGGCCAACACCTCCGGGCTGTGATCGGTGTCTACGCAATTGGGGTCTGACTCAATTTTGTAGGTGTATAGGTTTGGCTAAGCTGCGCAGGCGCAG
>CAZAHB010000134.1:0-12080 GCA_964484945.1 uncultured Armatimonadia bacterium
GTGCTGGACGAAGACGGGGAGGTGCTGGACAGCCGGGAGCAGTACTTCCGCAGCCTGGAGCCGGGGAAGCGGACCTACCTGAACCTGATCAGCTTCTACTCGTCGCGCGTGTGGCAAAAGGAGCAACTGGACAGCGCCGCGGTCCTCAATGACTCGGCCTACGCGGGGGTGGCATTTCCCTTCTGGGGCGGGTATGACACGGAGCCGGTCGGAAGCTGGGAGGACCTGCTGCCCAAGCTCGACCGGGCCAAGGATATACTGGAGATCGACCCGTGGCCGTGGGTGTTCGGTAACCGGTTCATCGGATCGCCGGAAGACGCGCGGGGACACGCCGGATCGCACGCAGACAACCTGGAATACTTCCGCCGCATCCCGATCATCGATCTGGACAATGAAACCGGGGCGCGCGCGGACATGATGAAGCAGTTCCGGCTGGCAGTGCGGGCGGCGAAGTATTGGGACGCACCGGGCATCGTGGTGGACTGGGAGGCCTACAACAACTATCGCGCCTACAACGTACAGTACGTTGCGGATCAGCGCGGTGAAGAGTACGCCGAGACGATCCGCAAGTGCAAGCTCGTGGGCCGGGATATCGCGAAGATCGTGCAGGAGGAGTATCCCGAGTGCATCATCTGGACGCTCTTCAGCCGCCTGGAGAGAACGCGCGAGATCCCTGACTTCGGACCCGCCCATCCCGTTCCGGCGTACTTCAGCCTCGGCTACCTGGAGTATGCGAAGGCCAACGATCTCCCGACCAGGTACCTCTGCGGCGGAGAGAACACGCCGGGCTACTATAATCCCAGCCTAAAGGCGCTGCAGAGCAAGATCGTCGAACGCGACCGGGACATGGCGCCCCATCTGAAGAGATTTCCCGATAACCTCTTCCTTGCAGGAACGATCTCGCCCTACCACGACTTCGACGTGAACACCGGCTTTATGAAGGACCGCCCGGGCGAAGACCCCGAGATCCGGGATCTGGAGGACCACCGGCCTTTGTTCGAGCAGCTTTTCACCGCGTACAACTGGAACTGGATCTATGCCTCGGGTGCGGCGAAGACAGAACCGTACGATCCGGAGAAGAGCGCGATGTACGCGGATGTTTTGGGGGAGGCCCTGAACGCTGCTGCCCGGTAGGCTCCCGGAGCGGTTGAAGGAACTGGCCGGAGACTCGGCGCTGGTACTAACCGGGGATGTGGCCAGGCGGGCGCTGAAGCTCGTGGCTACGCTTGTACTCACGCGGGGCCTCGGGCCGGCGATGTTCGGGCGCTTCAGCATTGGCCTGAGCGTACACAACCTCGGCTTGCTGGCCGCGCGTTTCGGCCTCCCGCAGGCGGCCGTGAAGTACATCTCCCACCACGATGCGCTTGATGAGCCGGAGCGCGTGAAGGGCGCGGTGCATGCGGCCGCGATTCTGAGCGTGCTTGGTGGCGCACTGATCGCGACCGCGCTGGTGCTGGGGGCGCCGTGGATCGCGGCCGGGGTCTACGGGCGACCTGAACTTGCCGCACTGCTGCGCCTGTTCGGGTGGGCAGTCGCGTTCTCTGCGCCGGGAGCGGTGCTTCTGGGCGCGCTGCAGGGCGACCGGGAGTTCCCGCCGATGGTGGCGATCCAGTCCTTTGCCGCGCCGGCGCTGCTGGCGGGCGGATACGGGCTGGCGGTACGGGTGGATGCGACGCCCGGTGCGGCGGCGACAGTCTTCCTTTCAGTGGCGGGCGCGCAGGCGGTCGCGGCGGGAATCGCGGTCTGGTGGGCGGTGCTGCGACCGCTCGGCGGTGTGCGCGGATCGGCTCTGTGGCGGCCGCTGCTTGAGTTCGCGTTGCCGATGGCGGTGATCGACGCATCCGCGTTCGGCCTGCGGGGGCTGGACATCGTGCTGCTGGGGGCGCTGGTGGCGCCGGAGAAGCTCGGCATCTACGCCGCCGCGCAGCCGATCGCACTGCTGGTGCCCTTCGCGCTGGCGCCGGTGCGGATGGTCTTTGCGCCGAGGATCGCCGCCGCGCATGCGGAGGGGGAGACCGCCTCGCTGCGCGACGCGCTGGTGATGACGACCGCGCTGGCGACGACGGTGGGGATGGCGCTGTTCGGTGCGATTGTGTGCTTCGATGCGCCGATCATGCGTCTGCTGGGCGAGGGGTTTGCGGACGGAGCGCCGGTGCTGGTGATCCTTGCGATCGGGGCGCTGGTGAATTGCGCGGTCGGGCCGGTGGGGCAGATACTCATCATGGCCGACCGCCCCTGGACCGTGGCGCTGGACAACCTCGCCGCAACTGCGCTGCTGACGGTCGGAATGCTGGCGCTTGCTCCGTCGGGCGGGGTGGTTGCGGCGGCGATAGTTGCGGCGCTGGCGCTGGCGGGCGTGAACGTGTTGCGGGCATGGCGCGTGTGGCGCGAACACGGCATCCTACCGTGGAGCAGGCGGACGGCGCGGCTGTGGGTGATGTTCGGATTTGGACTGGCGGAAGTGGCCTACCTCCGCAACGCGCTTACGGGAATGGAGGGACGCGTGATGGCGGTCGCGCTCTTCCTGTTGGCACTGGGCACCGGGGTGTGGAGCGTCTGGCTGACGAGCGAGCACGACGGTGACGGCAACGGCAACGGCAACGGCGACGGCAACGGCTGAACGGCCCGGAGGGCTCTTTCTTGAAAGAAACCGCCCTCCGAGCCTGCTGCGCAAGCTTGCCTCCCGCAAAGAACTTCAGATGACGGAGAGGGCCGGCGGTGCGTCGATCGGGCAGCGGGGCGGGGAGGAACGGCGGGTCGCGGCGGCGACGGCAACCGCGTCGGGCGTGGGCACGCCCTGTCTCCGGAGGGCGACGGCGAACGACAACGGCCCCGCCAGTTACCGGCGGGGCCGTGTGTATGACCAACGCGATTGCGTGGCGCCTCAGATCTCCGACAACAGCGCCGAGACGCGCGCCTGCCAGATGACCGACTTCAGCTCATCCCGCATCTGCGCGATCCGGTGCGTCATCTCGTGCCAGCGCTCGCGGGAGACTGGTTTGTCGCCCGTCGCGGTCTCCTGAAGGCCGGCAAGCTCCTCGCGGTACCGGGCGATGCGGCGGCCCAGTTCCTTGCGAGCCCCCGGATCGGTCTCGGCTTTCCGGGTCTCATCAAGATCGGCCAGCAGCGTCTGGACCTTCGCGGCCGAGTTGCTCACGAGTGCGCGGTTGGCCGCCTGCACGAATGCGTCCGGCCCGTAGACCACGATCGGTCCGCTGCGGGCGCCCTTGCGCAGTTCCTCGGCCAGTTCACCGATCCGCGAGGCACTCGGGGACAGGACGATATGTCCGAAGCGCTGTGGATCGTGGAAGCCTCCCGATGTACGGGCCCAGTTGCTCCACTGCTTGTTCGCGCCGAGGTAGCGGTCGCGGCAGACGTTGAGGCCGACAAGCGCCCCGGGTTCGGGTGTGGTTCCCAGGTCGGCCCACGGGATCGCGACCTCCATCGTCCAGTGGTCGTTGTACATCTCGACGGCCGCTTGCACATTCGCGCTCCAGGTCGGATCCGTCTTCGCCGAGTCGTAGATGCTCTCCGCCGAGTTGATCGCGATCTGATGGTACATCCGCTGGTCGTGATCGGGGTCCACGAAGATCTCGACGGTCTCGCCGTGGAATACGGACATCGAGTCCCGTGGCTGGCCGACCGGCGTGAGTTTGTCCATGTTCGGCTCATCAAAGCGAATGCCAAGCAGCAGATCGCTGTCGGTGTACATCACGCGGAAGTGAGTCTGCGGGTCCATCAGATCGGGCTCACCGTAAACGGTGAACTCATCCACCACCGGCGCGCGATCCCAGATGGCTTCGGTCAGGGCACCGTCGAGCGCGGGCGCGTCGGCCGCCCGCGCGACGGGATAGACCTTGATCTGGTAGCTGTCACCTGTTGCCGCCCAGGCGCCCGATATCGCGATCACCGCGGCAGCGAATGTCAGCAGGATAGTTCGCATCGCTGTATTGGTCATGGTCAGTTCACCCTCAGGTTCGCGGTCGGACCATCGTTGGTAAACAGTTCGATGGCCTGGATCTGATACTGCCCGGTCGGATCGTTGAAGGCGACCGGAAGTTCAATCTCGACAGGCTCGGGGCCTGCGAGGACCACGTCGTCGAGCCACTCCAGGTGCTCGCCGCCGGCGGTCACGCGAATGCGGAATGCGTAGAGCGACTGTGCGCCCGGTACCGAGATCGTGGCGTTCGCCACCTCGCCGCGGCTGATTGCGTCATCGGCAAGCGTAAGCTGCGGCTCGGGAGCCTCATCCGGAAGCAGCGCGAAGAACGTTGCGCGCATCGGGATGATCTCGGTGCTGAAGCGCTCCACGTGGCCCACGTACTGGCGGGTGCGGAGGTTGTAGACGTGTCGCGCCCGGGGCAACTCGACGGTGGTCATCTCGCGGTTGCCGGATGTGCGGAACAGCGACATGACCGTATTCTCGCCGTTCTGCCACTGCGTGACCTCGATGTTGCGCAGGCGTTGACCCTCAGTGTCCCGCAGCAAGACCGGTGGCTCATGCACGTTCGAGCGACTGACCAGGTCGTACGCGAGTTCCGCCGCGGCCTCGGGTGCTTCGGTCGTGCCGAGCTTCGGGAAGCTGCCCGAGTCCATGTTCAGCAGGATCGCGGCCCCATCGCCGTAGCGATTGGTAATCCACACCGGCGTACCTTCGGCGTCGCCGGCGGCCTCCGCGGTGGTGAGGCTGACCGTCGGATCGACCTTCGCGTTCCGGACCGTCAGGTCACCGATGGTCGCTGTCGCGATTTTTGCGGCCGCGCGGCCGGAGGTCTCAATGCCGAAGACCTCATCGAGCATCCCCTCGGCAAGCGGCTTGCAGTGACCGTTGTAGATAGCGGGGCGCGCATCGGCGATGACCACGCCACCGTTCTCCACGTAGTCGCGGATGATCTGTGCTTCCTCCTGGCCGAGCGCCTCAATTCGGGGCAGCACCAGCATGCGGTACTGATCCGGATCGAACTCGCCAAGTCGCAGCATCCGGTCGGTGACGTAGTTGAACTGATAGCCGAGGTCACGCAGCATCTCGTGGAAGCTCACGTGGCTCGACTGGTAGCTGCCGTAGCTGTTCCCGTCCTCGACCTTGCACGCGAACTGTGACGGGAAGCTGTAGAGCATCGCGATGCCGGTGGGATCGATCTGCAGCGGCATCAACAGGTCGCCCAGGCCGTCGCGAACGATCCGGGTATCGCGCAGGATCTCCTGGACGGCCGGGAACGGCCGCAGGTCGGGCGCGAGCCAGCCGTGGAAGCGGCCCAGCGCGTCCCAGCGCCACCACCATACGGAGGTCATGTCGCGCGTGACCATGCGCCAGTACTTGCTCAGCAGGGAATCAGCGTCCTTCGTGTAGCCCATCCAGTTCGAGCGCGGGAAGTCAGGCGGCGCGACGGAGCGGATGACCTCATCGGCCGTCCCGGGATAGGGTGACCAGAACTCATTCTCGCGGATGATCAGGTCGAGGTCGTCGCCCTCGCCGAAGCGGCCTGCGCCCTCGAAACCGGTGCGCGCAAGCGGATCGACGTCCGAGTACGCCTCATCGTAGGCCTGGCAGAACTGCACGAAGTTGTATGACTGGTAGGCCTGGCGGTCGAACCAGCGGGGGTAGTTTTCCTCCGCCAGCGCGTTCGCCTCGTCGTTGTCGCCCTCTTTCGAGAGACCGACCTGCTCCCAGTCGGTGAAGCTGGTGCCCCACGAGTCGTTGAGTGCGTCGAGCGAGCCGTAGACCTCTGCGAGATACTCGCGGTAGGCCTCCGCGCAGTGCGGCGAGAGGCACGATCCGGTGGTCTTCACCTCGTCACCGAGCGACCACGTGTACGCGCCGTGCCGGCGGGTCGGGCGGTAGTCTTCGGCCTTCTCGCGGACGTGCTCGGTGACGGCCTCCTCGTCATTCCAGCAGAAGGGCTTCATGATGCCCTCGTCGGTCTTGTAGTTCATGATCCGCGTGGTGTAGGGTACCCACGCCACATCGTACGCCGACAGAATCAGCGGCGGGTTGCCGTGCCCAAGCTGGAGCGTGACGGAGGCGTCGGTGAGGCTCTTTTCGGCCCATGGCGCCAGCGGGCCGTCGGGGACATCCCACATCAGGAAGTTGAACTGATCGGCGTGTCGCTGGGTCACGCGCACGTACTCGTAAGTCGAGTCGATGGTGGTTGCAGGCGCCTCACCCGGCGGGTTGCGATACAGCGCCGCATCGACGGTCACGAGCATGGGCATCCACTGTTCGATCTCGAACGAGAAGTCGAGTGTGCCGGTCGGATCCACGATCTGTTGTTTCATCAGCCTGCCGCGGCGATCGAACAGGCCCACACGCAGCCGGTCATTTTCACCTGGTGTGCCCTCGATGTTCACGGAGCCGGAGATAGTGTCGCCGATCTCGCCCCAGTCCTGGTCAAGGTCCACCATGGCCACGGTGAGGTCGGTGGTGACAGCAAAGGGAGTGGTGGTCCACGTCTCCACGCCCTCGTCGCTGATGACCCACGCGTCGAAGTGATACTGTCCGGCCGGCAGATCGCCCACCTGGACGGTAAACGCGCGCCCGGGGAGGTCGCGCTCGGGCAGATCGACCGTCGGACCTGCGGGCTGTCGTACTCGCATGCGAACCCGCGGGTTGTCGCCGATCGGCTCACCGGCGGCCTCAAGCGTGAATGTCTTCTGCGCATCGCGAGCAAACTCGCCCGCGCCGGGATCGACGCTGAGGCCCATCTGCGGCTCGTGGCCGGCCGCCCAGAGCACGCTTCGGCCGAACTGCTCGGACCAGTAGTCGTATTCGACGTCCCAGCCCTCGTGGTAGCCGATGTCCGGGCAATTCCCCATGCGCACTCCGCGGCCCTCACCGACCTGATAGCCGGCGCCTGACGGCGCGACAGTGTCGCGACCGAAATCGGAAACCAGGTTCTTCTCCTTGAGGATCCGTTCATCGTTGGCGCCGACGAAGACCAGACCGGCGCCCTCGGTGACGGGCTTGAGGATCTTGTACTGCTGCTCGGAAGACATATTCTCCATGCCCATGCCGAGGAAGACGTAGGCGTCCCAGTCCTCCTCGAGGAGTTGGAGCATGCGGGAGACGCCGGTCTCCCCGCCGAGCCACTGGTAGTTGCCGTAGTCGATGACACGGATGTGGAAGACGGCCTCCGCGTCCACGTCGAAGCGCTGCATCATCTCGACGATGTGGCGCGGCACGGTCCCGCGGCCGTTGCAGAAGACCAGCACGCGGGTCGCGTCCCCGGCGTAGGGTTGCGCCCAGTCGGTGTGCGGTGTTTCGAACTCGAAGGTCAGTGCGTGATCGACCTCAAGCTCGGCCATGTCCTGCGCACAGGCGCAGGTGGCAACGAGCAGGCCGATAACGACCAGAGCGATTGTGTGCGATGCAATGCGTCTCATCTCAGCATCCTCCCATTCGGCGACGGCCGATGTCGTTCGCTGGTGGCGGATTGCTGGCAGCCGGCCGCTACAGATCGTAAATCAGCTTGATGAGCTTGACTTCCCACTTGAAGCTGTTGTACTCGTCGATGGACTTGAGCAACTCCTCCTGTGCCGCAACGCTCGGGGCCTTTTCAGTGTCCTCCAGTTGCGGTGCGGTCTCGTTCATCCACGTCTGGATCTCGTCGATGCGGTCGCTGAGGGCCTCGCGGGCCTTTTCGGAGGCGAGGGCGTCCTCGAGGCTCCGGCGGACGGCCTCTACGTCGAATTCCTGGATGGCCTTCGGGGTCAGGTCAATGCTCTGGAGCGTCTCCAGAACTTCCTGCGCCTGGCCGCGAACGTTCGCGAGCGCCTCGGCATTCGTGGAGCCCTTCAGGTCCCAGAAGGCGAAGCGAAGTGTGCGCGTTTCGGGCGGGAAGTTGATGTCCGTGCCGACCGCGTAGCTGCCGGGGGAATACTTGATCGTCGCGCCCTCCACCGGCTCGACGAGCATCGCGCAGGGGCCGCGCCCCTCACCCTTCTCCACGTCGAAGATCTCATCGCAATAGAGGGCCCACCAGTTATCTGCCAGCGGCCCCGACTTCGAATCGCCCTGTTCGACGAGCATCGGCGACGTCTGGATGAGGCGCCGACCCTCACGTCCGCGCGCGGCGGTGGAGAAGCTCGGGTAGCAGCGGAGGCTGATGTCGATGTCCTCGACCTGCTGCGTCTCGTCGATGGTCACCTCGCAGCCGAGCCAGTCCTCGCCGGGCAGGCCGAAGAAACGGGCCCGGACGTCGGCGGCCTCGTGATGGTAGACCATGTCGAGGATGGCGCGTTCACCACTTTCTACGGCCATCAGACTCGACGCGGGCACGGGAACGTTGCTTCCGTTGATGCGGATGAAGAAAAAGCCACCGTGGTACCAGTTGCACGAGCACGGGGCCGGCATGCCGATGTATCCTTCGCCGACCTCGATATTGCTCGGGTCATCTTCGTGGACGCGGTAGTTCTCACGGATGGCGTAGTTGATCGGACCGAAGCCGAAGTTGGCCCGAATCTCGCGGGCGAACTGCCCCTCCCACTGACCGCCGAGATCGCGGTCTTTTGGGGCCTCGACGCCGACGACGGCCCTGGGGGACTCGGCGGCCCATGCCGTGACGGCACAAAGGCTCACCAGAGCGATCACGGTGGTTCGAAGAAGACTGCGCGGTGTCATGACGAACACTCTCCTCCCGATAGCAACCGGACTCGTATCTTCGGCGCGTGTGTGTCAGAGTCCTTCGGGAGGGGCATGATTCGCATCTCTCTCAGCGCTCGACTGTCAGCACGGCCCCCTCGCCTGCGGCAACCTCGACCTGCGCGTCACCGCTGAGGATGATCGGCTCCTCGGCGTCGGCTTCCGTGGCGAGGCTGTGGACCTCCCAGTGGACGTCGTACGCGCCCTCGGCGAGCGTCTCCACGGACCAGCCACCCGCGCTGTCATCGAGCAGCAGCACCGCGCCGGTCTCGATCAGCTCATCCTCCTGCGCCATGCCACCGGGGCAGGCGGCCTCGCCGGTCATCGCATCCTCGATCCGCCAGACCAGCAGCGGCCTCTCCACGCCCTCGACGGCACCGTCTGCGACGCGGAAGGTGAGCGTCCCGGCCAGCGCAAGCTCGATGCGCCCGCCGACGCCATCTCTGGCAGGCACGCCGCTCACAAAGGTCGCCACGTGCCCCGGAGCGATGATCCACGCGCCGTACTCGCAGGGGTGGAGCCCCTCGATCTCGATGCGACCGTCCGCGTCGGTGACGATCGGCTCGTGCTCGTAGTCCAAACGCCCGGGGACGCAGCCGCCGGTGGTGCACTGCGCGACCTGATCGAGCGGCGTGAGCAGCCGCCGAGCCTTCGAGGTGAGTTGCGCTCCGTCGGGCGTGCAGATGAAGACGCGCGCGCCCTCGATCGGCTCTCCGGCCTCCGAGACCACGGTCATGCGCAGCGCGCCGGAGAGATCGAGGGGCACATATAGCGGCATGTTTTCGGCGTCCTCGGGGATCGTGACACGGTCGAGTATGGCCGGGAGCGGGCTCTGCGGTGCGTGGGCGGTGAGGATGTACTCGCCCGGCGCGAGGTCCACCATCTCGTACTTCCCGTCGGCGTCGGAGGTCGCGTGGCAGCGCTCGAGGCGGTCGATGCGCTCACCCAGACGGCGGGTGGTGCGCAGGCCCTCATACTTGTAGCGGGTGTTCTCCCATGCGTTGATCCGCCACTCGTCGGTCTCGCGGTCACGGCAGGCGGAGATGCGCGTCACGGGTTCGCGGTCCTCGTCGGCGCGATAGGCGCGAAGCTCGGCGCCGACGATCGCGCCGGCGGCGCCGTTGACGGTCCCGATCAGCGCGCCGGGGTTGAAGGCGAGATCGCGGCTGAGGTCCTCGTCGGCGACGGTGATCGGCTCGCGGATCGTGTAGCTGGGGCCGGTGAAGTCGGCAATATCACGCTTGTTGGCGAGCAGTTCGTAATCGCCTGGCGGGATGGCGGTCAGGCGCCAGCGGCCCTGCTCGTCGGCATAGCAGGCGATGCTCTCGCTCGCGTTCTCGCCGATGTTGAGTCTCACGCTGGCGCCGGCCGCGGGCTCACCACGGAGCGTGAGCGTGCCACTGATGTTCGCGCCCTCCAGCGCGCTGAAGTCGGCGGTGGCGGTCTCGCCCTCGGCCAGCGTCACGCTCAGGTCCCGGGCGCGCGTCCAGCTTCGGCCCGAGGGGGCGCCGAGCCAGAGGCTGACGGTGTACTCGCCCGGTGGCAGTCCGGGGTATTCGAAGCTTCCGTCATCGGAGACGGCCTCGTTCGCCCACTCGACCTCGCCATCGTAGATTCGGATCTTCACGTGGTCGAAATCGTCCTCGATGTATCCCGCGACCGTGCCTTCGATCGTCCCCGGCGGGGCGAGGGCGAGCCGCAGCGGCTCGGAGGCGTCCACCTCGCGCATGATGACATCCGCGAAGCCGTCGGACTTCACGATGAGGATCTTCTGCCGCTCCCCCATGACGCCCGCGAACTCGAAGCGCCCGTCGGCGCCTGTGGTGGCTGTGACGACGCTGAAGCCGCGGCGCTCGGGCTCCTTGAGCGTGCTCGCGTCGAAGTAGCCCGAGCGGCCGGTCTGCGTCAGCAGCGTGACCTCCGCGCCCTCGACGGGCGGCCCGCCCTCGCCAGCGGTGAGCGTGCCGGACAGGGTCTGGCCCTCGCCGAGCGTGATCTCCACCGGCCAGTCCTCAGAGTCGGCCGGGGCGGCGGTGACTCGCTCGACGCGCGTGGGCGCGTACCCGTCCGCGCTGACGATCACCGCGTAGCCCTTGCGCGTGATCAGCCCGTCCACGGTGAACAGGCCCTCGTCCGAGCGGCAGTCCTGCCCGCCGGTGGAGATGTGAGCGGAGATGCCGCCCTTCGGCTCATCGGGGAGCGTCTCGCTCGGGAAGTCCAGGGAGACGTTGAACTCGGTGACCGGCTCGCCCGTGTTCGCGTCCACCACGCGGCCCCTGATGACGCCCGGCGGGTCCACGGTGAGCACGTTCTCCTCGCCATCGAGCGCCAGCGGATGGTCGCGGATCGACGAGTAGCCGCGCCCGTAGGCGTCCACGGTCACGCCCGAGCCGGGCAGGCCTTTTATCTCGAAGCGGCCGTTGGCGTCCGTTGTGTAGCGGCGGCCGATGTAGTTGGAGCCGCCCCGTCCCGCGACGGTCATCTGCGCGTGCAATTGAAAACCCTCGACGGGGTTGCCGTTGCGGTCCACGACGCGTCCGACCGCGGTGTGCTCGGGTTCGACGGTGAACTCAAGCTGCGGAATATCCGCGCCCTGGCCGGGGACGGCTTTCTGGTATGCGGGGGCCCAGGTGTCGCCCTGGACGAGGATGTACTCCTCGCGGTCTGAGGCGAGCTTATCGAGGAAGAAGCGCCCGTCGCGGTCGGTCTTCGTGGAGGCGTAGTGCACGTAGTTTTCGGAGAGATTGTACGAGACCTTTGCGCCCGCGACCGGATTGCCCTGCTGGTCGAGCACGCGCCCGGCGACCGCGTATCCGGTGGTGAGCATGAAGTCGACCGTGGCGTCCTCGCCCTCGGGCGGAGGCGGGATGCTGGTCTTCGACTGGGAGGCGAAGTCAGGGTGCGCCACGCCCAGCGACCACAGGTCGCGTGAACGGGAGTAGCCGCTGAGTTCGTATCGGCCCTGCGCGTCGGTCACGCAGCGGCGCATGTAGCAGTGGAAGATCGCGCCGGAGTAGTGGTCCCTGACGGTCGCGCCCTCGACGGGGTTGCCGGCCTCGTCGGTCACGGTGCCACGGACGGTGTAGCCCGGCTTCAGCTCCAGCAGGACCTCGCAGCGCTCCTGGCCGTCGTTGTTGAAGTCCGCGCGGCTGTGGGCCATCCCGGGCGCGAGGCCAACCACGCTGTGCTCGCCGAAGGAGATGCCCCGCACCTCGAAGTTCCCCTCGGCATCCGCGACGCCGGTGCGGCCGTTGTCGAAGACGAGCTTCGTGTGCGGGAGGGCTTCACCGGTCTCTGCGGCGACTACCCGCCCGAACACGGTCCCGCCCTGCGTGAGCGGAATCTGCTTCTCCATCACGGAGCCCGCGCCGACGGTGTGCGGCCACGCGTCCCAGATCTCGTGGGTGGTGGTCAGGTCGCCTGCGTGGGCGGTGACCCAGTA
>CAZAHB010000134.1:12090-14952 GCA_964484945.1 uncultured Armatimonadia bacterium
GGGCGGGACCTCCACGCGGAAGCGCCCCTCCTCGTCGGTCTGCACCTCGAAGTCGGGGCTGAAGGGGTCGAGCGGCCTATCCTGCGTGAGGTGCGTGCCCACGACGGTCGCGCCCGCGAGGGGCTGTCCGTCCGGGCCGACGACCGTCCCGGCGAAGTAGCCGACCTCGCGGACCTCCGGTGGGTCGATGTCGGAATTCGGCGGCCCCTCGACGGTCACTGTGCCGAAGCGGTCGCGGACCCTGGCAGGTTCGATGGTCTGGCAGTGGACCTTGATGCGGTAGATCGTCTGGTCGTTGAGTTCATTAACCGCGATATCCGCGCAGTAGTAGATCACGCCGTCCACTACCGCCATGCGCGCGTCGGGCACGCGCTCGGCGGCCGGCCCCTCGATGTACACCTTTGTCTTCGACTGCCCGCCGTAGCTGACGAGCGCCACCTCGACGCCGGTGGTAGCGCGGCCGGTGGCGGGGTCGTCGTCGGCGTCGATGTGGATGGTGCAGATCGCATTGGCGGGAGCGTGCGGCTCTGCGAAGCTGACCGCCCAGAGCCAGCGATCGCGGGCCACGTTCGCGCAGCGGACGGCGGCGATGTCATACGCGCCGCCGGTCTCGGCATCCGCGTCACCGACATCGTCCTCGGCGAGAAGCTCGAACTTTTCGGCAACATCCACGCGAGTGCCAAGGCGCTGCTCGACGTCGTCGGGTAAACCGTCACCGTCGGTATCCTGGGCCCAGGCAAACGAACAAGCAATGAGGATGAATGCGGCGGAGAGAACGGTCCAGAGGCGAAGGGATACAGGCGTCATGACAGGTACCTCCCTGCACTGCCCTGTGTTCGCACAATTGTTGATTTACCTTCGCCCCCCCGTCACCTGCATCGGGTCAGCTTAAGTTTTTGGGGCTGTCCACATTGCGGAATTCCCGAATGGAGGGCGCGATCTCCTCACACAACGCGAAACAGCACGTCCTTTGTGTGGCCACTGCCGGCCGGAGTTCGGTGTACCCACGTCCGAACGCCGTTCTTTGGCAGGAAGGCACCGATCCCTACTCGAAATGAGCCGCCGGAGGTCAACCCATGCCTGAATCAGCGCGCGAGAAGCTCGAAAGCATCCACCACGGCATCCAGCGCTGCCTGAAGTGCCGGCTGCATGAGACCCGTGAGCACGCCGTCCCGGGCGAGGGGCCGGCGGATGCCCGCTGCATGTTCATCGGCGAGGCGCCCGGCGCGAAGGAGGACGAGTGCGGTCGGCCGTTCGTGGGGATGGCCGGGGATTTCCTCGACGAACTGCTGGATGAGGTCGGCATCGAGCGCGAGGCGGTGTACATCACGTCGGTCATCAAGTGCCGCCCGCCGAACAACCGCAATCCGCGCAGGGACGAACTGGAGACCTGCATTCCGGCGTGGTTGTGGGATCAGATCGACCTGATTACGCCCGAGATCATCGTGATGCTGGGCGGCGTCGCGTTCAAGGCGATTTTCGACGAGAACGCGCCGCTGAAGGACGTTCACGGCGAGATCCGCGAGCGCGATGGGCGCAACTGGTTGATCACCTACCACCCGGCCTCGGCGATGCGCTTCCCGGACCCGAAGGAGAGGATATACCAGGACTTCCGGAGGCTGGCGGAGATGCTGGGCTCAGGCGCCCCACCGGGTTAGCCGCCGTCTCGAAAACGGCGTCGGACCCGGACTGGCCCGACCTCCACGATGATCGCAAGCATGGTCGGCGGCTCCCTGGTGTGTGAGGTTGCGGACACTCTCCCTGTTCAGCACGCGCTGCGCAGCGTCCTCCACGGTGGGAGGAGGTAACTACCCGCCGAATGGTGTATTCTCCAGTATACCGACAGACACGATCGTAAAAGAGGCAATTGGAGGGCGCGAAAATGAAGCTCTGTTTGCTCACATTCAATCTGGGCCGCGATTTCGAGTTAGACGAATTGATCGAAGTCTGCGACCGCTACGGCTACGAGGGCGTCGAGTGCCGCGCACAGGCCGATCACGGTCACGGCATCGAGCTTGACACCACCCCCGAAGAGCGGGCCGAGATCAAAGCGAAGTTCGAGGCCGCGCACGTGAATCTCGCCGGTATCTCCACCGGCGCCCGCTTCGAATCACTCGACCCGGCCGAGCGCCAGGAACAGATCGATATCTCCAGGCAGTTCATCGACCTTGCAGCGGACGTCGGCGCACCGCGCATCCGCGTGTTCGGGAACGCCTTCCCCGAGGGCGCCGACAAAGACGAGGTCATCGAGAACGTCGGCGCTGCGCTGCGGGAGATCGCCGAGCACGCCGAGGGCACCGGCGTGGACTGCAACCTCGAGATGCACGGGGACTTCTACCGCTGGGAGTACACGCTCCGCGCGGTGGAGCTTGCCGACCACGACCGCATCGGCGTCGTCTACAATTGCGACCGCCGCGAGCCGAACTGGGGCCCGATCAGCACATTCATCGACCCGGTGAAGGACTACCTGCGCCACGTGCATCTGCATGATATCGAGTCATCGGTGTATCCCTACCAGGACCTGTTCCGCATTCTGCGCAATCTGGGCTATCACGGGTACGTTTCGCTGGAGGCAAGTCCGAGTGAGGACGCCGAGCGCGTGATCGCGCTGTACGCGCGGTTGTATGAGTGCATGGTCGAGTTGGCGTGACGGCAACGGCAGGGAAACAGGATTCGGGCTTCGCCCGGCAGGATCGGCGCTTCGCGCCGAGCAGGAAGCGGCGAAGGCACAGGTGGACGGCGACGGCGAAGGCACAGGTGGACGGTGATGGCAAAGGCGTAGGTGGACGGCCACGGACAAAGGCACGGGGGGACGGCGTCGGCACACGTGGAAGGTGACGGTGGAGGCACAGGTGGACGGCA
>CAZAHB010000135.1:0-14803 GCA_964484945.1 uncultured Armatimonadia bacterium
TTGAGGGTGTGCCGCCCTGCGTGTCACTCGGTACGGGCCCGCTCTTCGTGCCCGACCGCACAGTGGATTTCCCGAAGCCCCCGCAGCCCGAAGGCGATGCGCCCGCTCGAATCGAATCGCCACTGGCGGACGGTGGCCGGGCGCTGGCGCTGCCGCCGGATGTCGGCGTGTCGCTTGCAGCGCCGGATGACACGCCGCTGATGAACGAGCAGGAGGGGACCGTCGAGATGTGGGTGCGCGACACCCGGCAGCCCACGGACCTGCGGAACCGCTCGCTGCTGATGTGCGGCAATTTCCACTTCTACCGCCGGATCAACATCGGAACCTACGTCTACATGGGCCCCGGCTACCAGACCGGCATCGTGCCGCCGCCGGGGCGCTGGGTGCATCTTGCGACCACGTGGCGGCCCTCCACCGAAGATGAGGGGAAGACCGAAGTCGCCATGTACGTTGACGGCGTGAAGGTCCGCAACTACTACAACCAGCACCTTTCGGCACCGGAGGAGTGGGCCGGGAGCCTGCTGCAGATCCCCGGCCAGCACACGGGTCTGTATGTCGATGAACTGCGCATCTCGGACGTCGCGCGTTACGACGGCAACTTCGAGCGCCCGCAGACGCCCTTCGAAGCGGATGAGCACACACTCGTCCTGTCGCACTTCGATGATAACAGCGCGCTCGTGAAGGGCGCGGAGGTGAAGTGGGACGTGCGGTAGACGCGGGAGCAAGCTTGCAGGGCCAACCACATTCCTGACGAATCACATTAACTGGAAAACGCACTCGAACCGGAGGAAGACAGACAATGCCCACCCGAAGTCACAATACGCGACCGAACGTCGTACAGGTCATCTGCCACGATCTCGGCCGATACGTCGGCTGCCTCGGCGCGCCGATCGAGACGCCGAATATCGACGGTCTGGCCGAGGAGGGCGTGCTGTTCAGCAACTACTGCTGCACCGCCGCCCAGTGCTCGCCCTCGCGCGGGTCGATCATGACGGGCCGCTACCCGCACAATAACGGTCTCGTGGGGCTCGCGCACATCGGCTGGCGCATCGGCGCGAACGAGGTCACGCTGCCGATGTACCTCAACCGCGCGGGCTATCACACGCGCCTGATCGGCCATCAGCACGAGAACTCCGAGGCGCCGATGCTCGGGTACCAAAAGATTGAGAGCATCCCGCATGACGCGCTGACAGTCGCGTCCGGCCTGGATGATTTCCTGAACGGTGATGCGCAGGACGGCCAGCCATTCTACGTCAACTGCGGCATCGCCGAGCCGCACCGGCCCTACGATCGCGAGGGCTACGAGAAAGATGACCCGGATACGCTCGAGACGCTGCCATACCTGCCCGACCGGCCCGGTATTCGCGAAGACCTTGCGGGACTGCACGGCCTGATCTGGCGCCTCGACGAGGCAGTGGGGCAGATGCGCGAGTCGCTGGAAGCGAGCGGCCTGGCCGAGAACACACTCTTCATCTTCACGACCGACCACGGGATCGCCATGCCACGCGCGAAGGGAACGTGCTACGATCCGGGTATCGGGACTACGCTGATCACGCGCTGGCCCGCGCAGTTCACCGGCGGGCGCGTGCAGGACGAACTTCTGACCAACTGCGACCTGCTGCCGACGATCCTGGACCTGGCCGGCGTCGATGCGCCGCCGCAGCTTGACGGGCGGAGTTTCCTGGAGCTTCTGGACGAGGATGAGCGCTATGAACCGCGGGATGAGATCTTCGCGGAGATGACCTGGCACGACCAGTACAACCCGATGCGCGCGATCAGGACCAACCGGTACAAATATGTGCGGAACTTCGGCCGCCGCCCGCTTGTTTACATGCCGGCGGATATCTACGTCGCGCCCGCCGGCGAGGACATGAAAGCGGATTTCTACAACGAGGTCCGGCCGACCGAGGAGCTTTACGACCTCGAGCGCGATCCGCTTGAGCAGGAGAGCGTGATCGATGATCCGGACTACGACGACATCGCGTGGACGCTCCGCACGCGCGTGCAGAACTGGATGGTAGACACGAACGATCCGCTGCTGTACGGCGACTACGCGCCCACTACGAAGCAGCGCGAGCGCGCCGAGGAGCGGCCGATGGATAACGGCGTGCCACACGTCTGAGGGAACGTCAGCGAACTGCAGCACAAGACAGCAAGCGGCAGCATACGGCAGCAACGGCGATGGCATCAACGAAAACGCGCTGCCGCAAGGTCTTACGGAGGGGCTGCTTTTCCCGTCCCAACGGGCGACAGCTTCCCTGTCAGTCCGTCGTCGGGCCTGCCACATGGATAACGGACAGGAGCGGCGCCCGTCGCCGTTGTCATGTCATGCGTGACACCGCAGCAACTGATGCAGTATCGGAGGAAGCCGAAACGTGAATCTGTGCCTTGGATTGCGACCGACCGTCTCGCCGACCGAGTTCGATCCCGATGACCTGGCGTTTGCAGCGCAGTTTGGCGTGAAGCACGGCCAGATCCGCACCGAGAAGCTAATCACGCGCGAGCGCGGGAACGTGCTGCACGCGGAGGACCTGGAGCGAATTATCGAGCAACTGGACGAGGTCGGGATATCTCTGGGGGTGGTCCTGCTGCCACAGGGGCGCGACTCGCAGTACTGGAACGCGCGGCTTGGCCGCGACGAGCGCGAGCAGGAGGTCCGGGATGTGTGCGAGACGCTGCGGGTGATCGGCAGCTTCGATGTGCCCGTAGTGGAGTGGACGTGGAGCGTCCCGGACGTCTTTGGCAGCACGCAGACCGTCGGCCGCGGTGGCGCCGGCGTCCGCGAGTTTGACTATGAGGCAGTGGAAGACGTCGGTCCGGTTGAGCCGCACGAGGCGATGGATGCCGATACGATGTGGGAGCGGCTGCTGTGGTTTGCGCGCCGCATCATGCCGGCGGCGGAGGAGGCAGGCGTGCGACTGGCGCTTCACCCGCATGACCCGCCGACCGAGTGGCTGCGCGGGGAGGCGCGGATCATAGGCTCTGTCGAGGGGCTTCAGCGGCTTTTCGAGGAGGTCCCCTCACCGGCCAACGGTCTCAACTTCTGCCAGGGGACCGTCGCGGAAATGGGCGTGGATGTCGTGGAGGCCATCCGCCTGTTCGGGCGGGAGGACCGCATCAACCACGTCCACTTCCGGAATGTGAAGGGCTGCGTGCCGCGGTTCGAAGAGTGCTTCATCGATGAGGGCGACACGGATATGCTCGCGGCGATGCGGGCATATCACGAGGTCGGCTACGAGGGCCCGATCATGCCCGATCACACGCCGGCGGTGGCCGGCGACACGGCCTACGGCCATCGAGGGCGGGCCTTTGCCCTCGGCTACATGAGGGCGCTTATGCATGCTGCTGGTGTTCACTGACAACCAATCGGCGACCAACTCACGAGGTGGAGGAGACCTGAGATGATTCTGGAGAAGATCCGGTCCGAGGGGCTGGCGCATCTGTCATACCTGATCGGCAGCGGCAGCGAGGCCGCGGTGATCGACCCGAGGCGTGATGTCGATGTCTACATCAATCGCGCCCATGACGAAGGCCTGACAATCACACATATCTTCGAGACCCATCGCAACGAGGACTACATCGTCGGCTCCCGCGACCTGGCCGCGCGTACGGGCGCGGAGATCCATCACCACGAAGCAACCGACTGGGGCTACGGCAGCACCGTCTCCGAGGGCGACAGCTTCGAGATAGGCCAGCTTCGCCTGGACGTGCTGCACACTCCCGGCCACACCTTCGACAGCATTTCTATCGCAGTTTACGACAGCGATTTCAGCGACGATGACGCCGTCGCGGTCTTCACCGGCGATGCGCTGTTCATCGGCGACGTCGGCCGCACCGACTTCTTCCCCGAAAAGCGCGAACATGTGGCGGGGCTGCTGTATGACTCGATCTTCGAGAAGCTTCTGCCCCTCGGCGACCAGACGATCCTGCTGCCCGCCCATGGCGCCGGCTCGGTCTGCGGTGAATCGATGGCCTCGCGCGAGTTCTCGACCCTCGGCTACGAGCGCGCGCACAACGAGGTCCTGCAGATGAGCGATCGGGATGAGTTCGTGCAGTTCAAAGCGACCGAATTTCACCACATGCCCGGCTACTTCGAGCAGATTCACAGCAACAACCAGAAGGGCCCGGAGCTTCTGGGCGACGCTGTAAGCGAGTATCCGCGCCCGATGGGCGCGATGGAAGTGAATGACTTCTGCCAGGACGGCGGACTTGTGCTGGATCTGCGCGGGGCGGAGGCCTTCGGTGGCGCGCACATACCCGGCGCGCTGAACATCACCTTCCCGATGCTCTCGGCCTACATCGGCTACCAGGTAGATCACGATGAGCCGCTGGCGCTGGTGGTGGACAACCGCGCCCAGTTTGAGGCTGCATGGACGCAACTGCAGCGAATCAACTACCTGAACGTGGCCGGATGGCTCGAGGGCGGGATGGAGGCGTGGGCGATCAATGCGCTCCCCTTCGACGAGATCCCGCAGATCTTCATCGAGGAGATCAAGCGCCGCTACGACGAGAACGAGGACTTCCTGCTGCTGGATGTGCGCAAGGATGGCGAGTTCGAGAAGGGAAGCCTGGCCGGCGCCCAGCACATCTTCGTGGGCGAACTGCAGGACCGGCTCGACGAGATCGAAGATACACGGCCGATCACGACCTTCTGCGGCACCGGCTACCGCGCGTCGAATGCGGCCTCGATCCTCAAGCGTAACGGGTTCGAGCAGGTCGAGAACTTCCTGGGCTCGATGAAGGCCTGTAAGCAGACCGCCTGTCCGATCGAGTAAGATGGTTCGCCACACATCTGCGCTGACGGGTGTTTACGAAAAGAGGAGGTAGTATGATGGGCTCACGCGCAGGACGTTCACTGATGCTCCTGGCAGTTTTGGCGATGCTGGTGTGCGCGGGCTGCCCCGACGATTCAGAGCCTGAGGCGATCTCCGAGTTGGGCCAGGACGTTGCGGATGACCCGGACTCTCTGCCGCCTCCCGATATGGTGGAGCAGGCGCAGAAGGATCGCGGGATGATAATCACCTCGTCGGCCTTCAAGGACGGGCGTACCATCCCGGTCACGTATACTGCTGACGGTGAGAACATTTCTCCACCACTGCAGTTCAGCAAGGTGCCACAGGAGACTACCGAACTGGCCCTGATCATGCACGATCCGGACGCGCCGATGGAGGGCGGTTTCACACACTGGGTCGTCTACGGGATGCCTCCCGACACGACCGAACTTCCTGAGGACATTCCCACTGAGCCCACGGTCGAAGAACCGGCGCTCGCGCAGGGCGTTAACTCAGCCGATGAGACCGGCTACATCGGCCCGGCACCACCCGAGGGCGACGAGGCGCATCACTACAACTTCACGCTCTACGCCCTCTCCGAGGGCCTCGATCTTGAACCCGGCGCAACAAAGGACGAACTGGAATCAGCGATGGAGGATCGCATCGTTGCCGAGACAACCCTGACGGGAATGTACGGTCGGTAGAGCAAGGCGCGACACAAAGCAAATGAGGAGGCGTGTGGGGATGAGGACGCTTGCTACACGGCCGGTCACTGTGCTGGCGGTTCTGGCGCTGATTATCGGCGCAGGCTGCGAGCCGTCGCCGGAGGGCGAACAGGTCGCGGGACAGCCCAGCGACCTGGTTGACGAGTCGTACGAGGATCCAATGCCTGACGAACTGGTGGATGAGGAGGAGACACAGATGGCCTGGACAATCAGTTCGAGCGCATTCGACGATGGGGACATGATCCCCGAGAAGTACACCGATGACGGTGCAGACGTATCACCGCCGCTGACCTTCGAGGGGGTCCCGGACGGGACCGAGGAACTGGTGCTGATCTGCCACGATCCGGACGCCCCTCGCGAGGGCGGCTGGACGCACTGGGTGGTCTATGGCATGACCCCTGACATCGGCGGCCTGCCAGAGGACATTCCGACCGAGCCAACCGTCGATGCCCCGAAGCTGGTCCAGGGCGAGAACACCTGGGGCAACATCGGTTACGGAGGCCCGGCGCCACCCGCCGGCGAACCACACCGATACCAGTTCCGCGGCTACGCCCTCTCCGAGCCACTGGGCCTTGATCCGGGGGCTTCAAAGGAGGAAGTCGTGGCCGCGATGGGCAACAGGGTTATCGGCGAGGCGATGCTTGAGGGCCTCTACGGGCGGGGTTGAGTGGAAGCCGTACCGAGGCCGATTCCCGGGCGGGCGCGAGCATCCCAGGCCGCGCCTGCTCGAACTTACGGAGGGACACGTTATGCGGAAGCACATCACGATCCCGGTCGTTCTCCTGCTCGGACTACTTCTCCCGGTCATCTGCCAGGCACAGGATCGGCTGATCATCGAGGACTTCGAGAGTGTCGAGGCGTGGGAGGGCTTCGAACTCGACACCGACGTCGCGCATTCCGGTGAGACGTCGGCGCTGTGGCGCGATCATCCAGAAAATCAGGGCGTGGGCACAGAAGAAATACCGCACGACTGGTCAGACTGGGCGGCTTTCACCTTCTGGGTGCACAATGAGACGAAGCTCGACACCGCCTTCATGTGCATTCTCCGCTCGGAGAATCCCGATACCGAGGGGATGGACTACTGGTCGGTGAAAGTGCCCCTGAATTTCACCGGCTGGAAACGGTTCGGACTGATGCTCAACCCCGGCGGAGGGGCGCGCGTCCCGCTCGGCTGGGACCAGGTCCAGAGCATTCGGTTCACCGCGTCCGGCTGGAATAACGAGCCACATCCCGAGGCGGTGGTCCACATCGACCAGCTTGAGCTTCGCAACGACATCGGCGGCCCAGGCCCGCTGCTGAGCGACGAGGAATTCTTTGACCTGCTGCGCGAGGACATGGAGGAGCTTGCGCCGGCCCGCGAGGCGGCGGACGCGGGGGACTATGACCTCGCCCGGGAACGCCTTCTGGAGTACTATCGCTCGCGCGACTGGCCGACCCATACGATCGATCCCTCCGAATACGATCAGCACCGCGAGGATGATTACAACACCTCGCGCGCCGACTACGTCCTCACGCACATGTTCAAGCGTTTCGGGCGGGAGGCGCATCTGGGTGACGATATCAACTGGTCGATGAACGGTTTCGACCGCGATGAGCCCGAGTACACCCCGGAGTGGACCTACCAGGTCAATCGCTTCTACGAGTGGCGCATCCTCGGACGCGCCTGGTGGGCCACAGGTGATGACAAGTACGCCGAGGAGTTCGTGGATCAGATGCTCGACTGGGTCCACGACAACCCCGCGCCGGTCATGGGCAGCCCCAACCAGGCGCCGACGTGGCGCACGATCGAGCAGGGCATCCGTACCGCCGGATCGTGGATGGACGCCTACCACTACTTCCTGTTCGCGCCGCAGATGACGCCCGAGGCGCACTGCACGTTCCTGAAGTCGTGGGTCGAGCACGCGCGCACGCTCACCCGAATGACCGTGGAGCACCCGGACCACAAGGGCAACTGGGTCACCATGGAGTGCAACGGTCTGGCGCATATCGGCTGCATGTTCCCCGAGTTCAGCGAGGCGGAGTACTGGCGCGAAGTCGCGTACGGGCGCCTGCTGATGGAGCTTGACCGCCAGGTCTATCCGGACGGCGCGCAAAAGGAGCTTACAACGGGCTACCACCAGGTCTCGCTCGGCAACTTCATGCGGGCCACCGAGCCTGCGCTGCGAAACGATTTCGAGATACCCGGCGACTACATGGACCGGCTCAAGAAGATGTACGAGTATGACCTGAACGCGATGATACCCGGAGGGCGGCTGCCGCCACTCAATGATGCGGGCCTCACGGGCGTCACCGGCCATCTCGAGAAGGCGTACGAGGTGTGGGGGGATCCGAAGTTCCTGTGGGGCGCCACCGACGGCGCGGAAGGAGAGCCGGTTGACTTCACAAGCATCTTCTTCCCGTGGGCCGGGCAGGCGGCCATGCGCTCGGGATGGGAGCAGGATTCGCGTTACCTGATGTTCGAGGTCGGGCCCTTCGGAATCGGCCACCAGCACGAGGACAAGCTGGGCCTGTTCCTGTGGGGCTGGGGTCAGCCGCTTCTCACCGAAGCCGGGACGTACTCCTACGACCGCTCGAAGTGGCGCCGATTCGTACTCAACACACCGGCGCACAACACGGTGATGGTCGATGGCATGGGCCAGAAGCGCAGGGGCCTGCGCGAAACGTACGAGACCGACGAGCCGCTGGAGGGTGTCTGGGCGACCAATGAGCTGTTCGACTGGTGCATGGGGCGCTACGAATCCGGTTACGGCGAGGACCGCATGGCCTGCACCCACGAGCGCTCGGTCATCTACCTCAAACCCGACGCTTACATCGTCATCGACCGCATGCTCGACGCGGAGGGCGAGCACCTCTACGAGGCGCTCTTCAACCTCGACGCCGAAGACGCGACCGTGCACGAGGACGGCCTCACGGTGTCGAGCACTGACGATGGCCCGAACCTGACGCTGACGCCGCTGGCCACCGACGGGCTTTCGCTGCGCATCGCGAAGGGCCAGGAGGACCCGCTGCTGGGCTGGGTGCCGCGGCAGGACCACCGGGCGATCCCGTGTGCGGTGTACTCGAAGACCGGCGCGACGCCGCAGATGATGGTAACGCTGATGCTCCCGCACCCGAGCCAGGAGCCTCCCGTGATGGACGCCGAGTTGCTCGCGCAGAACGATAAGATGCTCGCGATCCGCATCGAGCGCGAGGTGGGGGAGGAGACCGTTCTGTACGCCTTCGAAGGTCCCGCCGACATGGAGGCGGGTGGAGTGGCGACGAACGCGCGCCTGGCGGTCGTCCGGCGTGAACCGACAGGCGAGGTCTCCGGCGGTCTGCTCGATGGGACCGAATTGACGGTCGATGGCGAGCCGGTGGCTGTTCGGTGATGAGGGGCTTCTGACATTTCACACGCACGGACGCGCGGTCGCGTGGCTTCGCTTTGTGGTCTAATGTTCGGAATTGTCGTGGCAACGAATGCGGACCTTGCGGCCCGCGTCGGGCGAAGGCTCACCCGACCTCCGAACGACTCACAGAGGGGCGTTGTCGTCCGGAGCGAGGGGGAGCCAGAGGTGGTGTCTACCTCCGCCTATCGATCGCGCAAAGCGCGGCAGGCCGTTTTGCCGTTGTCCTCAATTGTTGATACGGAGCCCAGAAAGGCCCTGCCACCTTCGTCGTGAATGAATATACTGAGGCCGATGACGCGAAGCCGGGGAGCGTCGCGGCCTTCCAGCAACCAATATCTGGCGTGGGCTTGCAGCCCACAGCCGTTTATGACAGGGAGGGCGCAGGATGCGCACGATCACACTGATTACGTCGGCGATGGTGGTGGCCGCTATGGCAGCAAACGCACAGGGCTTCGAGCCCGTCGAACCGTATCCGTGCTATGTCCACGAGACGGTTCCCGAGCAGGACTACACGGTCGGGGAGGTCCTGTATGAGGATGACTTCTCCGGCGATCTGTCGAACTGGGTGGCCGAGGGGGACGTGGAGCCGAGGATCACCGAGGGGCGCATGGAACTGCGCACGATGACGGGCCTGACCGTCTGGTTCAACCAGAAGCTTGAGGGCAACGTGATGATCGAGTACGAGCGCGAGGCCGTCGCCATGGCCGGCGAGTACGATTTCTGTCGGGACCTGAACTGCTTCTGGCAGGCCAATGACCCGGAGCATCCGGACGACTTCTGGGCCCGCTCGGAGTGGCGCAACGGCAACTTCGGACACTACGATACGCTCACACTCTACTATGTCGGCTACGGTGGCGGGAATAACACGACCTGCCGCTTCCGGCGCTACACCGGCGAGTCCCCGCGGCCGGACTCGATCCATCACTATGACGGCAACCCGCACTACCTGATCGCGCCGACGCACACCTATACGTTCCAGCTCATCTACTACAACGGGCTGGTCCAGTACGTGCGCGACGGCGAGATCATCTTCGAGTTGGATGACCCGGAGCCCTATGAATCCGGCTACTTCGGCTTCCGGACCACTCACAATCACGAGTTCGTGGACAACTTCAAGGTCTATCGGCTGGAGGCCAGGTAGGGGTTTTCACCGATTGACAGACCGGCATTGATTGCGCGAAACTAAGATACGCGATCGGCGGTGCCTCATGGCGTCGCCGGTCCTGTCTGTGCGGGCTCATGATTCGCGGTGGAGGGCGGAGATGCAGCAAGAAGAGTGGGGCAAGAAGCTCGCGGACTGGCTGGCTGATCCCTCGTCCCGCAAGCTCAGGCGGGCACTTACCGGGCTGTGGATTGCGTCGATCCTGGCGATCCTTGGCTTTTCTGTGTACCTCACGATTATCGGCGGCGTGGATGTGCCAAAGGTGCAGGAGCACGTGCGTCTCCCGGACTACCTGCTACCCGCCGGGCTGTCCTTCGTGTCGCAGTACGTGGACGCCACGCTGGGCATGGGCTACGGCACCACGCTCACCGCGCTGCTGGTGATGCTCGGGTTCCCGGTACGACAGGTCGTGTACGCGGTCCTGCTGCAGCAACTGGTGGCCGGCGGGATTGCGTCTGTGTTCCATCACGCTCTGGGCAATGCCGATCTGCGGCCGGGGAAGTTCCACTTCCGCCTGGCAATCGTGCTGGGGAGCGTGGCGATTGCAGGCAGTTTTGTGGCCGCGCTGCTTGCTGCCTCGCTGGCAGAGCACACCGTTGACGTGGCGCTGGGCGCGATCGTCCTCGGCATGGGCGGGATCATCTTCTTCGTGCGCCACGTTCATGTCGAGTTTGCATGGTGGCGGGCCGGGCTTCTGGGGCTCTTTGCGGGAGCGAATAAGGGGTTCATGGGCGGAGGATACGGCCCCCTGATTATGGCCGGCCAGGTGATCTCGGGTGACACCATGCGGCACGCCGTGGCGGTCACCGCGCTTTCGGAGTCGCTCAGTTGCATTGGAGGCGTGGTCGGCTACGTGGTGATGGGCGTAACGATGCCGTGGCGGCTGGCAGCCGCGCTGGTGGTGGGTGGCGTCCTCGCGTCAGCACTCTCCGCGATCACGATCCGCTCGCTCCCGGAGGGCGCCCTCAAGAGCGTGATTGCTTCAGTCTACATCGTTTTGGGCGTTCTTATGCTCTGGGCGAGTCTGACCTGAGACGGTTTGACGAATCGCCCGCGCAATCCTACGATTCATCGTGGGGCGTGGACTGCAGAGACTTGCGGTGGCCGATGACGTTTCTTCTGACACACGTGGTTTGAGGTGTGGTGGTAGATAGTGAACGAGTCATCTGTCGCACGGGTGGCCGGCAGGTTGCCCGATTCCTCGCGCCGACATATCCGGTATGCGCTTATCGGCTTCTGGATACTCTCCCTGCTGGCGCTGATTGGAAGCGCGATCCTGCTGACAGTGGTGGGCGACACATGGCATCATCAACCACCGCAAAGTCGCCACTGGTATGACTACGGCCTTCCCGCCAGCCTTTCGTTCATGTCCCAGTATGTGGACGCATCTCTGGGCATGGGCTATGGCACCACACTTACCGCGCTGCTGATACTGCTCGGCTATCCGGCCACACATGTGGTCGTGGCGGTTCTCCTCCAGCAGCTTATCGCGGGTGGAATTGCCTCCTTCAGCCACCACGTCTTCGGCAACGCCGACCTGAGTCCGGGCACCTTTCACTTCAAGCTTGCGATGCTGCTGGGCGGAGCAGCGGTGGTGGGCGCCTTCCTCGCGGCGACGGTGGCGGGCAACATACCCCGCAGCATCATGGATACTGCCCTCGGGATCATCGTCATCCTGATGGGCTTTGTGGTCTTCGGCGCGAGGAAGCTTCGGTTCGGGTTCTCGTGGGCGAGAGCCGGAGTGATCGGCCTGGTCGCCGCGGCGAACAAGGGCTTTATGGGCGGTGGCTACGGGCCGCTGATAGTGGCCGGCCAGATCGCCTCGGGCGATGGCATTCGCCACGCGGTCGCGGTCACCGCCATGTCCGAGGCGCTCAGTTGCATCGGGGGTGTGGTCGGCTACGCGGTCATGGGCGCACAGTTCCCATGGAAGCTGACGGCCGCGCTGCTTGTGGGTGGGGCGGTGGCATCGGTGCTCGCGGCAGCGACTGTCCGCGCCCTGCCCGAGCACGGTCTGCGGCGCGTGGTCGCCTCGACCTACCTGATCCTCGGCGGGCTGACACTGTACGCGGGGCTGGCGGGTTAGTCCGCCGCCTCGAAGCGAGCGGCCCTTACCGTATCGCCATCGCGTTCGATGGTGAGCGCGCCCGCGATCACGTAGTTACCGCGGCCCTCCTCGAGAGCAGGCCCTTCGCGCTTTTCGGGGTTGTAGAGGCCGATGCGCACGTCGTAGGTGCCCTCGCCCGCCCATGCGGGAATCGTGACCTCGTCCACGGGCATGGGATAGACCTCGCCGGCTTCCCACTCTTCGGACGGTGTCTCGGGCCAGCTTACGATACGGAACGAGATATCCCCGCAGCCCTCCTCGCCGAACTCGGGGTGGGTGAACTGCACGAACCCGCGCACGCCCGGGTCAAGCTCGTCATTGCAGTGCCACCGGTAGGCGAAGCGGAGGCGGTTGTCGTCTAAAAGCTCGCACTGCATCACCTCGGGGCGGATGTCCACCGGTACCACCGGCTCTTCGTCCAGCGCGCGCTGGGCGTGCGGCAGCAGCGGATGCCCGATATCGCGCATCCACTCGATCACGCGCTCGCGCATCTCGCCGGCCAGTTCCGCGTGTTCCGGATCGACCGCCAGGTTCTCCAGCTCCAGCGGGTCCTCCTGCATGTCATACAACTCATCGACCTGCCGCTTCTTCCAGTTGTAGCAGAACTTGTAGCGGTCCGTGCGGGCCATCACTATGCCCAGACCGGGCGAATTCATCTCCGTGAAGGTCATCTCGCGGCCGCGATCGGCCTGTCCCGAGACCAGCGGCAGCATACTGCGGCCCTGGGTCTCGGGCGGCGCCTCGATGCCCATCATTTCCGCAAGCGTGGGCAGCAGGTCCACCGATGAGCCGAGCGCGTCGGTCTGCAGCCCCTCCGGAATCACGCCCGGGGCGCGCATGATGAACGGGACGCGCTGCACGCCGTCGTACATGTAGGCGCCCTTGTAGACGAACCCGTGACTGCCCACCATCTCCCCGTGGTCGCTGGTGAATACCACGATGGTGTCGTCGGCCAGTCCCTGCTGCTCCAGCGTATCCAGCACGCGGCCGGTCCAGTGGTCGATGTAGCTGCAGTAGCCCCAGTAGCGCGCGATGATGTCGCGGAACTGCTCGTCCGTCCAGTCCTCGCGCACCCACCAGCGGTTGTTCCGCTGATTGCGCCACGGTTTGTCGCGCAGGTCATCGTTGAGGTTGCCCGGCAGCGGGACCGCGTCGGGGTCGTACATCTGGTCCCACGGCTCGGGTGGCGTGATCGGCAGGTGCGGCCCGTGGAATGACAGGCAGCAGGTGAAGGGCCGCTCGGAGCGCTCCGGCTGCTCGAGGAACGTCATGGCCTCCTTCGCGAGGAAGGCCGTCATGAAGTGCTCCTCGGGGATGACCGAGTGCCCGTCCTCGTGCACCGTGTGATGATTCCCGCGGACCTTCTTCCCGGGGCGCGGCTCCAGAAGGCCCAGTTCGCTCAGGTAGTTCTGATAGTGAGTGAAGCCACCGACCCAGTGCTCGAACCCGTGCTGGGCGGTGTCCTCGCCGAGCGTCCGCTCGAGGTCGAACTTCTCGCGCTGAAGGCCGTTTTCGCCGACGGAGTAGCGATAGGCCCAACTGTCGCCGTACATGTCGCCGCCGAGGTGCCACTTGCCGATCCATGCGGTGTCGTAGCCCGCGTCGCGCGAGACCTCGCCGAGCGTGCGTACGGACGGGTCGAGGAGGGTGTCATTGGTCCAGACACCGTGGCTGTGCGGGTACCGGCCGCTGATGAGCGTCGCGCGGGACGGCGAGCAGGGGAAGGCCGCGGTATAGAAGCGCGTGAAATTCGCGCCACCCGCCGCGAGGCGATCGAAGTTTGGCGTGTCGATCAGGTCATTGCCTGAGGCGCTGATGGTATCCCAGCGCTGCTGGTCGGTCATGATGTAGAGCACGTTGGGCCGGTCGTTCGACCTCGCCATCTGCGCTTCGCCCCTTTCAGCGAATGGTCCCAGCGCCAATCCAGCCGCCCCCGCTGCTGCCGTCCCGATGAACCGTCTTCGGCTGATGCGCATGGTCGCCTCCAGCGTGCACCAGTGTCGTCGTCGGCCAGTCTTCCGTTGCTTTCGTTGCTGTTGTTGCTGTCGTTACAGCATATATCTGCTCAGGTCCTCATCGCCGGCGATGTCCGACAGTTGCGAGTTTACGTAGCCGACATCGACGTCGATGCTCTGGCCTGACACCTCCGGCGCCTCGAACGAAAGCTCCTCCAGCAGCCGCTCCATGAGCGTGTAGAGCCGCCGGGCGCCGATATTCTCGGTGGTATCGTTGACTTCCTGCGCGATCTCCGCGATGCGGTCGAGGGCATCGTCGGTGAAGTCGATGGTCACGCCCTCGGTGGAGAGCAGTTCCGTGTACTGGCGCACCAGCGAGTTCTCAGGCTCCACCAGGATGCGGCGGAAGTCGCCGCCGGAGAGGCTGTCGAGTTCCACGCGGATCGGCAGGCGGCCCTGAAGCTCCGGAATCAGGTCGGAGGGGCTGGAGACGTGGAATGCGCCGGCGCAGATGAACAGGATGTGGAATGTGTCGCATGGACCGTGCTTGGTCTGAACCGTCGAGCCCTCGATGATCGGCAGGATATCGCGCTGCACCCCCTCGCGCGAGACGTCCGGGCCGTGGCCCTCGCCGCCGCGCCCTGCGACCTTGTCAAGCTCGTCGAGGAAGACGATGCCGGATTGCTCCGTGCGCTC
>CAZAHB010000136.1:0-14743 GCA_964484945.1 uncultured Armatimonadia bacterium
CAATTCGAGGCGCGAATCAAGACTTTTTCAACAGTCAGATCATCGCGATCCTGGCCGCAATCCTGTTCCCCGTCTTTGCGCGGGCGCGGGAAAAAGCGCGTCAGGCGAGCTGTCAGAGCAACCTCAAGCAGATCACACTGGGATTTCTGATGTACGTTCAGGACTACGACGAGCGCGCGCCGCGCTACTATCAGAGCCCGTCCGGCTCCACCAGCATCCTGACCCGTCTTATGCCTTACATTAAGAATGTTCAGATCTGGGTCTGCCCCTCAGGGACCGGCACCGGCTGCACATCGACGTCCCACAACCCGGAGACGAGCCAGCGCGAAGCATATGGCGCCACGAGCTACGGCTACAACATCGTCTACGAGATCAGCAGCTACGGTGACTGGAACAACGATGGTGACACGGGCGACTATCTGGGCTGGCGCAACGCTCGCGCAATGGCGGACTGCACCTTCCCGGCGGCGACCATCGTGTTCGCCGATTACCGCTGTGAGCGCCTCCGCGGATACAACTACGTCTGGAGCCGCATGCTTCAGGGCACGTGGGCACGCCACAACGACGGCAACAACTACTCCTTCGCCGATGGACACGTGAAGTGGCAAAAAACCGTACCCTACGGCTCATGGTTCGAGGTCAGCCGCTCCACCCAGGACACCAACTACGGCCGGTAAGCATATCATGACCTCACGTGGATCCGGCTCCGGGCCGCCTCGGTGGCCCGGAGCTTTTTGCGTACCCCACTGCACGGCATATGGCGCCAATGGAGGAGCACCTTCCGTTCTGACGAACTATCGTTCACAGTCTTAAGTTACCGGTGGGATGGCATTGTCTGTCGTTCCCTGTTCCCCATCCCCGGTTCCCGTTTCCCGAGGGTCTGGATTTGCCCACCGCTCGAAAGGAGTCACACTGCCATGCACATCGGCTTCGCATCCGCCAATATCACTCCCAGCTACGGGATGGAGGTCCCGGGCGGGATGAGCAAGCGCTTCACCAGGGGCGTTCACGATGAGCTTCAGGCCACCGCCGCGGTGTTCGATGATGGAGACGACACCGTCGCGCTCGTCGGGGTGGACTGCCTGTCGATCAAGCACTCCGTCGTCGAGGCCGCGCGCGCGATCATCTTCGATGCTATCGGTATCGTCCCCGAACACGTGATGTGCGGCGCCTCGCACACGCACGCGGGCGGCCCGGCCGCCGATATCTTCGACTCCGAGTCTGATCGCGAGTACCTCCACCATATGTCGAAGCAAATCGCCACGGCCGTCATCGACGCGAATCGGCGCAAAGAGGACCTGCACGTTGGCGTGACTATCGGCGAGGTGCGCGGCGTTGCCTACCCGCGCCGCTGGCTCATGGAGGACGGACGCCAGGTGTCACACCCACGCTCGGAACAGGAGAACATGGCCGAGCCGCAGGGGGAGCTTGACGAATCCTGCAACGTGGTGGGCGTGGCGGACGCGGACGGCATCCCGCGCGGCTGCGTCGTCAACTTCACCTGCCACGGAACCACCGGCTGGGGCGCGGGATACGCCTCCGCCGACTGGATCGGCTACATGCGCCAGTGTCTCAAGGGCGTCTTCGGCGAGGATTTCGGCGTGGTCTTCCTGCAGGGCGCGTGCGGGGATGTCACGCAGGTGGATAACACTGCCGACGAGGACCACGTGCAGTCCGGACCGATCGCCGCGCGTCGGGTCGGCGGTTCGGTCGCGGGCGAGACGCTCAAGCAGCTTGTACAGATGCGGTTCACCGACACGCTGCAGGTGGCCGGGAAGCGCACGGTCGTGGACCTTGAGCCGCGGCAGCCGAGCGAAGAGCAGCTTGAGTGGGCGCGCGAGCATTCCGGCGGCGATGAGCGCAACGAGAATCGCTGGGGCACCGACGGCATCTGGTCGCGCGAGTGGCTGAACCTCGCGCGGATGAACGAGGACGAGCCGCAGGTCCCGTGTGAGCTGCAGGCAATCCGCCTCGGCGAGACGGCCTTCGCGAGCAACCCGGGCGAGTTTTTCTGCTCGCTGGGGCTGGACATCAAGCGTGGCAGCCCGTTCGCGAACACGTTCGTGGTGGAGCTTGCGAACGGCTCGATCGGCTACGTGCCTACCGAGGACGCCTACGAGGGCGGCTACGAGTCGCAGATGGCGCCATCGAGCAAGCTCATCGGGGGCTCGGGCGAGACGATCGTGGAGGAGACTATTGACCTGTTGCGCGAACTGAACGGATAGCGACGAGCGACGAGCGACGAGCGACGAGCGACGGGCGACGGGCGACGGGCGACGGGCGACGTATGTCGTTTGAGGAGGGGCGGCCCTCGCACCGAACCCCGAGCGAAAGCGAGCGGGTCGTGCGAGGGTGCTGAGCGCCAGCGAAGCAGCTTCCTTGCCCGCCCGCCGTTGTCTGCCTCTCCGCCCTCACTCCAGCGGCCGGTACAGGTCCGCGTAGCGGTCGCGCGGGCCGGTAAGCAGCCACTTCCGCCCCAGGCTGAAGCATGGCGGCAGGTCGCCGCCGCGGGCTGCGTCTCGCTGAAGCATCGCGTCCACGAATGCCTCCCGAGCCTCCACGGCCGTCCGGTGCGCGGCGAGCTTCGCCTCCGTCTTCTCCTGCTGCCATGCCACGAGAGTGTGATAGCACTCCGTGGTCACGCGAATGTACTCGAACCCGTCCCGGAAGTACGCAATGCGCCTGCGAACCGCGTCTGACTGCGCCTCGGCATTCGCGCGGTCGAGCAATTGCTCACACCGCTCGAACCACTCGTCGGGGTAGCAGTGCAGATACCATTCCGAGGTGGGCCGGCGCTCCCCTCGATAGGGCTCTCCCTCCACCACCTCTTTATGTCCCATCTCCCGGTAGCGCTCCGCGGCCTCAAAGAACGTGTCGAAGTACGCACGCATCGTCCCGGCCGCCTCGCCGAACAGCCCCTCGCAGAACTCGTCCACCAGCGCCTCTTCGTCGAGCGTCGGATCGCGCTGCATGCGCGAGTACACGTAATACGCAGGGGCCTCGGTTGACCAGCATTCGCCTCCTCCGCACAAAAAGAACGCCTCCGCCCCCGCATCCACCATGCGCCGAATCTCCGACGCAACGTACCGCGGTGTGCTCTTCGGCCCGAACCCCACGCGGTGGTACAGCCCCCACCAGTAAACGTAGGCGGTGAATCGGTCGTGATAGTCCATCCAGCGCCCGACCAGCGAGGGCGGCTTCTGCGTGAACTCGATGACAACGTTATCGCCGAAGCCGGCTACCTTCTCGGGCACCTCGGCGGTCGGCCCGTAGGCGATGTTGAGGACTGTGCGGTCCGGGTGGCTCTTCGCCACCTGCCGGGTAAGCCAGGCGTGGAAGAGGTGAATGCGGTCGGCGGGCACGCCCGGGACCCACCACCCCACCGGCTGCCGATAGTCGTCCAGCGCCTCGCACTCCGGACACCGGCAGCGCTTCCATCCGTCCGTCTGGCCCAGTTGCACCCACTCGTACCCCTCATCGAAGAGCGCGCGCAGGTTCCGCAGGGCCTCACGCCGCATTTCGGGGTTGGTCACACACAGGTGATTGCGCTCGCCATTGCGCTTCCCGCCTCTGAGTGCAAACCACTCCGGATGCTCGTCAAAGTACTCCTTTCGGGGAATGAGCCGGTGCCAGAGGTGCCCGCCGTGGTGCGAAATGAAGACCGTGGTGCCGAGCAGATGCCGCCGGCGCCAGGCGCTGTGACGGCGGGTGAACGCGCCGTTCGAGTAGGCTCGGCATGGACGCCCGCGCAGCTCCATGGCCGGTACCTCCATCGCCTGGTGCTCGGGCAGGACCTCCCCCAGGCGCCCCGGCATGTAGAACCGCGCGCCGCAGTGATCGCGCAGGAATGTAAAGACCGCGTTCGAGGTCCCCGGCTTGCTGCGCTTCGGTTTGTCCGCGTTGGATGGATCGTCCTGGAACAGCGCATCGTGGCCGAGCAACACAAGCCGCCTGGGACTGGCGCGAATGATGTACTCGTCGCCGGACAGGTCATCGGGCAGGTCCATCTCACGAGTGAGCGCGCTCGCCCCGACGAGAACCAGGTTGCCCTCGGGGGCATCGGCATCGGACGCCAGCGGCAGTCGCGCCCCGGTCATCTCGGCGATGTACCGACGCAATTCAAGCGCGGGTTCCATCTGCAGGGACGAGGCGTCCTGGGCGATCACGATACTGGCTCCGGGAACACCGTCCTTCGCCAGCACGATTCCACCCGTGGGAGCGTCGAAATCCTGCGCGCGGACGACGGGCGCCTCAAGGGCGCGGGCGCGCTCGAGTTCCGCCTCCAGTTCATCCGGAGCGAGGAGCGCGTTGGAGATGCACAGGTCGTCGATCGTTCCGGCGAGTGAGTGCTCATATCCCGGTCGGTAGGTGCCGATCAGCAGCGGACTGGCGTCCGTGTAGAGGCTGTCGGCGGCTGTCTCCGTGGTGACGTGCGCGCCGTCGCCGCATCTGAATGCGAAGTGGTGCCATGAGCCGCCGCCGGGATTGTCACACTCTGCCATGTGCTTCTTGCCACCGGCGTCCACGACGATGAAGCGTATCAGCTTCTGTGTGGCGTAGGAGTAGACGGTGAAGCGATCGCGCGATTTTGCCTTGCGGAAGAGGATGCGCACCCCGTGGTCCTCGGGCCGCCAGTGGAACTGGATCGTGAAGGGTGCCTGCAACTGCAGGGCCTCATCATGTCCGATGACAAGGTACTGGTCGCTGTCTCTACCGGCAAAATGCATGCCCCCATCCACGCGCCCCCGGGCCCACTCGGCGCCGCGCAGCAGGGCGTCATTTCCGGCGGGCGCGTGGTCGAACGCGAGCATTCCTGAGCCCGCCTCGAACGGCCAGTAGGCGACGACTTCCGCGGGCGCGGGCACTGTCACCAGCGCCATCAGACCGATTGCCGCCGCGATTCGAAGTCTGCTGAAATCCACACAAGCCATCTCACGGGCACCTCCACGCGCGGGACGATTCTGTGATCCGCCGCGGGCATTCCAAGTATCCGACCGTTCCTGACCGGACTTCGTTGCACCTTTGTGGAAGAGACGCTTTGCGCCGAACAATCAAATCAGAGGAAGGAATTGTGACGCAGAGGGAGAAATGTGATTTGCTTGATCTACATATCGTTGCTTCTGACATTAAGAAAGGAGTACGTAGTGCGATGCGCACACGACGTGGATTTACCCTTATCGAACTGCTGGTCGTGATTGCGATCATAGCGATCCTCGCGGCCATTCTCTTCCCGGTCTTTGCCCGGGCGAGGGAGAAGGCCCGCCAGGCGAGCTGCCTCTCGAACGTCAAGCAGATTGCGCTTGGCATGCTGATGTATGTTCAGGACTACGATGAGACCTTCCCCCTGGAGTGGACCGATCCCGCAGGAGAGGGCTCGAGCAACCGCTACACCTGGCCCGGCGCGATATTCCCGTATGTGAAAAACCGACAGGTTTTTGACTGCCCCAGCCAGTCGCTGAAGTCCCGTCAGAGCGACGATTACGGAATCCCCTACAAGGGCTCGCGCAGCTATGGACTGAACGGGTATCTGTGCAATCAGCCCACGCTGGGCGAGGTCGAAGAGCCTGCGAGGACGGTCATGATCGGAGACATTACGCCGAACACGTCATGGCGGACGTGGGAAATGTTCGTACCATCATCGGGCATGCGCGGAGATGACCCGGATGGCAGCGACTACAAGCAGTGGTTCGGACATAACGTTCCGTACGAGTACAACTTCAACTTCTGTGTGCGTCACAACGAAGTCGGCAACGTGAACTTCGTTGACGGCCACGCGAAGCCGTATCGCTACTCCACCCTCTACGACAACGGCACCGACACCTACTTCGCGCTGGACTGACGGCACGATCTCACTACGGACTCTTCGCCCCGCTGGCACCGGCCGGCGGGGCGATTTTGATTCTCGACCCGATCATTGATCGAAGGCTCTGTATCAAGAATTGTCTCTCCGGACGACAACGACGCGCCGCTGAGCCGTCCGGAGGTCGGGTGTGCCCACACCCGACGCAGTTTGCCTTTGCCGTGAACGCATGTCGCACTGCGCGCGACGGATGCCGTGGGCACGACATCCCTCCGAACGGCACAGGCCACGGCATCACTCGCATGCGGGGCCGCCGTTGTCGTCCGGAGGTCCGGCGTGCCCACGCCGGACGCCGTCTGCCTTTGCCGTGAACGGATGTCGCACTCCGTGCGACGGATGCCGTGGGCACGACATCCCTCCGAACGGCAACGGCCACGGCACTCGACCCGCCAACCGGCGGCGCCTTTGCCGTCCGGAGGTCGGGCGAGCCCACACCCGACGCGGGCCGCAAGGCCCGCATTCGTTGCCGTGATCATCCCAACCTGTGGACGCTGATATCGAGGTTTGGCCTACAGGTGCCGACCGCAGTTCTGAAGAAATCAGATTCCGTCAGCACACGTCTTCAGGATAAAGGAGATACCATCATGCAGATCGGTTTCAGCGCCGCAAACATCACCCCCAGCTACGGCATGGAACGCCCCGGCGGAACCGGCAAGGCCTACATCAACGGCGTCCACGACGAATGCCTCGCAAGCGCGGCCCACACCAGCGATGGCGCCAGCGCCCTCGCCATCGTGGGCCTCGACACCCTCTCGGTGCCACACTCGGTCTGCGACGCCGCGCGGGAGATCATTGTCGGGGCGATCGATCTGCCGCCGGATCGCGTAATGATCGGCGCCTCGCACACCCACACAAGTGGACCGGTCGCCGCGGGCTTCGTCTCCGAAGTCAACGAGCGCTATGCCTGTCACGTGGCGCGGCAGTCCGCCACCGCGGTCATCGACGCGCACCGGAAGGCCGAGGACCTGATGGTGGGCGTCGGCACCGGCGAGGCCACCGACGTAGCGCACCCCCGGCGCTGGCACCTGACCGACGGGCGCATGGTCAGCCACCCGCGCGGGAAGTTCGATGAGTTGATGGACCGCCCGCACTGCGAGCAGGATGAGACGGTGGGCGTGGCCGGCGCGGCGGACGCGGACGGACAGTTGCGCGGCTGCATCGTAAACTTCGCCTGCCATGGGACCACGGGCCTCGGCGCGGGCGGACTGGCTTCCAGCGACTGGATCCACTTCCTCCGCAGTGCGCTGAAGGGCGTCTTCGGCGAGGATTTCGGCGTGGTGTTCGTCAACGGCGCCTGCGGCGACATCACACAGGTGGACAATACCGCCGACCCGGACTACGTGCAGTCAGGCCCGATCGCGGCGCGCCGCGTGGGGATGACCGTCGCGGGCGAGGCGCAGAAAGTCCTCGTGCAGATGGGCTTCGAAAAGCAAGTGCCCGTGAGTGGCGCGCGGAATGTCATCAAGCTGCAGCCGCGCGAGATCACCGATGAGATGCTCGAATGGGCGCATGAGCACCTCGAGAGCGACGCGGAGGTCGAGGGCCGCTGGTTCCCTGACCGCGTGTGGGCGCGCGAGTGGATCGAACTTGCGAAGATGAACCGGGCGGAGCCGGAGATTTCCGCGGAGATCATGGCGCTGACGGTCGGCGACGCGGCATTCGTGTCGAACCCGGGCGAGTACTTCAGCAAGCTGGCGATGGACATCAAGCGAGGGAGCAAATTCGAGCCGACCTTCCCCGTCTCGCTGGCGAACGGAAGCATCGGCTACGTGGCGACGGAGGACTCCTACGCGGAGACGTATCTTCCAGAGAAGGGCGAGGCGTTCACGGGTGGCTACGAGACGACGCCGGCGCGCTCGTCGAAGGTCGCACCGGGCTCGGGCGAGCAGATCGCTCAGGCGTGCGTGGAGTTGGTGAATTCGCTGACGTGAGTTGTGTCGTTGTCGTTGCGTCGTTGACGTTGATCGTTCCTTTTGGAGGGGCCGGTCTCCGTCCCGGCCCGGTTCTTCGCCAATCAGGGGGTCTTTACCATGTCCGAATGGCCACCGTCCGATATCTTCCCGGACCGCCGAAGGCCGCACCGGCTCCCGAGGGAGCAGTATCAGAAGATCCTGCAGCCTGTCTTCTTCGCATGTGCGACGCACCTACGCCGCCCGATCCTCGTCGAACGAGGTGTCGCCGGAGTGTTGGAGCTGCTCCTCGACGAGAGTGCGCGACATCACGACTGCGAGATTGTCACGTACACGATTATGCCGGACCATCTGCACGTTGTGGCGCTGGTGGTCAGGGAGGGTGGCGACGTACTCTCGTTCTTCAAGGAATTCAAGCGGGGTGCCGCGCTCGCAGCAATGCGCCGAGGTTTCCACAATCTGTGGCAGCGTGACTTCTGGGATCGTCACACGCGAAACAACCATGATCTGAGACGGTGTGTGACCTACGTGCTGTGGAATCCTGTAGAGGAAGGCCTCTGTAAGGAACCGCGCGATTGGCCCCACACGGACTTCCGGGGCTGGCCGTGGTCGTTGGTAGATCCGTCGGAGCACGAGGCCGAAAAGGACGCGCACGGTGACACGTGATCGGGCCGGGTCGGAGACCGGCCCCTCCAGACGAAAAGACAAACGCCAACGGCGACGACAACGACAATACAACGACAACGGGCCGGAGTGGGGTCAGACCTATCCCGACGCCAACGGCAGGTCACTCCCCCGGCAGGCGCACCTGCGCGCCGGTGCCGGTGGACATGTCCCACGCATGCGGGGACTTCTGCGTGACGCTCACCGCCATTGGCCAGCGCACCTCGTCGCCCACTCCGTAGTCGAATACCTCGAACCACGTGCCCTCCGGGAAGTCTGCCGCCAGGGCCTGGGCAGTCGCGTCCGGGTGCTGCTCGGGATCGATCAGCGCGAACTTGCCGCTGCGCACCTCATTAAGCCGATACTCCGCGGAGCCATCCGCGGGCCGGATGCACGCTCCCTCGTAATAGCCCCAGTCGTGCAGGCGGAAGGGCGTCTTCGTCAGCACTCGGAAGTCGTCCGCACCCGTGACCTCTCCCGTGCCGATGCGCGAGTCCATCGACAGTGCAAGCGTCACTGCCTGGTCCGTCTCCTCGACGCCAAGCACTTCGTAGGCCAGCGACCGCTTCTCATTGCCGATGAAGATGGTCTCCCCTACCATCGCCCCGGGCGCCTGTGGCGCGGGTGAGATCGTGATCGTGTGCGCCTCGTGATCGACCGCGGTGATCTCTGAGGTGAACTCCCCCGAATCAAGCGCGATGCCCTGCCCGTCCTTCTGCAGGAGCGTCCCACCCACCAGCGAGATCGCGACCGGCTCACCCGCATGTTCAGACCACACGCCGAAGCGCCCCGCGAAGCGGAAGCCGCCCGGCGCCTCGCGTTCAACCGACGGATCCGCCGACCAGAAGATCGTGTCCACGCGTCCACTCACAAGCTCGACGCGCGCCGCTCCGGCCTCGAAGCCCGCCTCGTCCCCTCCGGAAAGCGCGATCGGCTCCGCGCTCGCGATGACAGGGTCCCCCAGGTAGGGCTCAAGGACCTCCAGCACCTGCGTGCGAAGTGAACTGTCGGAGGGCGGCCCCGGATTGTGCATCATGATCCACTTCATCTCGTACGGCGAGCCGCCGGAGGCCGCTTTCCCGTCGGTGATGTTGACCTCGATCGGCTCTCCGCGCGCGTCCCGCGCCTGCAGCACGTGCTGGCGCAGGTGCAGGCCGATCTCCTGCGCATCCTCCGAGGCCAGCGTCCAGTCGCCCCACCACGGGCTGTCAGCGGCGCCCGTCTGCACGTTATACAGGTGCGGGAAGGTGAAGCAGTGTCCGCGCCAGCCGTAGGTGCTGTGTTTGCGGCACCCGTGCTCCTTCATCCACTCGACATCGCCGTAGGGCACGTCGGGCCCGGCCAGGGTCCCACCATCCTGGGCGGTAAGCTCGATACCCTCGGTGGCGTAATCGCCTTCCTGCGCGTGGAAGGCCCACCAGTGCTCCTGCCCGCCTGAGATGCGGTAGAAGTCCACCGCGTAGAACTCGCCCGGCGATACGTCGATCAGCGCCATCATCCGCCGCTGCCAGTAGTCGGGGAGCGCCTCTCCCTGTAGCCGGCCGGTCTCGTCGTCGTACCTGCGATCCGCGTGTGTCCGTATCTCAGTCACGTGCGCGATGCCCGCGTCGGCGATGTACTGCGCCTCGCCTGTCTGGCGGTGGTAGGGCTCGAACTGCCGCGCTACATTGTGGCTCGACCACAGCCCTTCCCACTGCCCCCAGTTGCGCGGATAGCCCATGTGCGAGAGGATGTTGCCGCCGAAGGCATCCATTCCCAGATCCAGCAGATCATCCTGCACATGCCCGCGGGCGTGGCCGTAATGTGTCCACAGCGCCCGGCGCTGATCGTTCTCTCCCGCGCGGACGATCGCCAGTGAATAGCCGTCATGCAGGGAGCTTTCATCATTCCAGTCATCGGGCCACTTTGCCGCCTCGGCCTCGATCTGCTCGCGCGTCCACTCGAAGTCTTCGGACGGGGACCAGTTCGGATCATTCGCCAGCGCCCACGCGAACTTCGGCTCGCGGAAGACGCGCCACGCATGCTCGAAGGCATCCGCGTTGGCCGAATGCCACGTTCTGCGCGGGAGTTTGCTGTAAACGGGGTGGGAGCCGGTATCGCCCACCTTCGGGAAGAACCGCCCGATGGTCACGGTGTCCATGCAGAAATCGAACACGTTCTGATAGCGGCGGCTCTGCGTGATGTCGGGGTACTTCTCCCGCGGATAGACTTCCGGTCGCAGTTCGCGAAGGTGCTCGATGGACTCGACGATCGGGCCCAGCGCCTTCACGTGCATCCCGTTGTAGCCACCCGTTGATTCGTAGGGCGCGCCGTCGCGGAAGAATGTATTCGGCACGAAGATGCGCATCTTTCCTTCTTCATCGTACAGCCAGGCCATGAACTCGTCGCCGCGCTCGTAGTTGAGCGCCTCGGCCATGCGCACGAGGCCGCGCTGATGGTAGGGTTCGTTGGACCGTGTGGAACCGTCCATCGCGCCCTGCATCCACACGGCCATCAGGTTCTCCTCGATAAACCGCCGCACGTCCTCGTGGGTCTGCACGTCGATCCCTTTGCTCTGCAGGAAGGGGACTATCTTCTCGTCCCTGTCGATATCCGGCCAGATCTTATCGTAAGCCTCTGCGTGCGCCCACTGGTGGCCGGGGTTCTCGATCGGGTAGACCGTGAAGCCCGAGGCCATGAGCGTCGGGCCTTCGCTGAAGGGCGCCGGGCCCAGTCGATCCACCTGATTGCGGTTGTTGCGATGGCGGTGCTGCGTCATCGTCGCCAGGTAGGCGTATTCATCCGCCAGGCGACAGAACGCGACCAGCGCCGCGTGGAGGTACTTGACCTCGCCCGTGACGACGTAAGCCCGCGAGCAGGCCGGAGCCACCTTCATCATCTGGCGGCAGTAGTGCTGGCAGATCTCGGCGATGAACCCGTAGTGCTTCCCGTCGGGCGCGACGTAGCCGCCGCCGATACCGTCATCGGGGTACTCGCCGGAGGTGAAGTCACCGCCGCCGAAATCGTTGGAGGGATACTTCTCATGCCCGACCGGACACTCGATCTTCCAGTCCCACGGGTAGCTGCTGTCCTTGATCCAGGGGTAGAAAGCGCGCGACTCGTAGATCTCCGTTCCGTGCTGAGGGCATCCGTGGGTCACATTCACCCAGTGCCAGCGCGGGATCGTCGAGTCCGGCTGCATGTTCCAGATCTGGTCATCCGTCAGGTCCGCGTACTGGTCCGCGCCACCGGCCGAGCCCGTGCGCATTTGTTCTATATCGTCTTCGGAGTAGATGGTGCGGCCCTGCTTGAGTTCGGGGAGCCTCTCCCCCAGCGGCCAGCGCCGCGGAAGCTGGTAGCCCTTCAGCTCTCGGAACTCGCGCAACTCCTCCCGACTCCAGATCGTGATGGGGACGGCTACCTGCCCGGCCGGGTGCGCGAAGCCCACCTCGATCTGCTCGGCATCGGCCGTCGAGCGGAAGTAGTACCTGCGCTGATCGCCATCCGTGGGCAGGGGCGTGCGGTCGAGCATGACCGCCTGCTCGGGGACCGTGACATCGATCTCGGGCGCGCCAGGCGGGACCGCCAGAACGATCATGAACAGGCGGTTCACGCCGATGATGTCGGGCGCGTAGACGACGTGCTCGCTCATCTGTGCCTCCTGCGCGGGGCAGACGGCCGCGATCAGTAGAAGTGCGATCGTAGCAGCGATTGCCGTGAATTCCGATCTCATGTCCCTCACCTGTCTCCCCGCGCTCGTCGCTTGCCGCGCTCAGCCGCGTCGAAGTGTCACTCACTTCGCCCACGACATACATGTAACCTGCCCGGCGGCTGGAGGTTTATCTGCGTGTCCGGCGAATTGCATACCCGACAGTCGCAGACAAGCCCCGCACGCTCGGGGCATAGGCAGGGAGGAAGAACAATGGCAGCAATTCCGATCGCCCTTCAGCTCTACTCGATCCGCGATGAGATGGCCGAGGACGTGCCCGGCACCCTCGAGAGGGTCGCCGAGATGGGATACGACGGCGTTGAGTTCGCCGGTCTGTTCGACCACGACCCGGCGGAGGTCGGCGAGATGTGCGACGACCTCGGTCTCGGGATCGCCGGCGCGCATGTCGGAGTCGGCGAGGTCGAGGAGTTCGAGTTGCAGGCCACAATCGACACCATGATCGATCTGGGCAACGACTACATCGTGGTGCCCGGGCTGCCGATGGAGTATCGCGAATCGATCGAGGCCTGGGAACAGACCGCGGAACTGTTCAACGTTGCGACCGACAATATCACCAAGCACAACCTCCAGTTCGGCTACCACAACCACGCGCACGAGTTCGAGCCGCTTGAGGGCCAGATCCCCTGGGACGTGCTCATGCAGAACACGCGCGAGGAGATGTTCGGGCAGCTTGACATCGGGCACTGCATCCGCGCCGGTCAGGATCCGGTCCTGTACCTGGAGAAGTACGCCCCCCGCTACCTCACTGTCCACGTGAAGGACTTTGACCCCGACAACGAGGAGGCGCTGGTCGGCGAGGGTGTGGCCGACTGGGACACCATCTTCGGGCTTTGCGAGGATGTCGCCGGGACCGAGTGGTACATCATCGAGCAGGAGAGCTATCCCGTGCCGCCCATCGAGGCCGTCGAGACGTGCCTCAAGAACATGAAGGAGATGCTCGGGCGCGACTGACGGGCGCCAGAGAGGTGTCACCGGCCACGGGCCTCTCCCTTTTCGGGGGAGGCCCGATGTGATGCCGCCGGAGCCACTGCCGGACGATGCAGCCCTTGATGATGCGGTAACAGAGGATGGCGGTGATGAGGCGCAAGCTGTCGGCTTCGAATGGACCAGGGAACCGACGGTGGATATCATCCCCCCAGGACCGATCTCCGGCGAGATGAACGGGGAGCCGTTCGGAGCGAAGTCGGTGCGCCTGGAGAAAGCTGATGAAGGGAGGTTCGAGCTTACGATCTCGAACACCGCCGTTGAGGGAGACGATCCCACCGCCAGTATCTCCGGCGACGATGCGTGGGAGCTTACCTTCACCGCCACCGAGGGCGAGACAGGCGAATGGACCTGGACCATTGCCGAGGAGAAGAATTACGAGGAGGAGCACGTTTACTACTGGTATCAGCAACCCAATAATGAAGGGCCAATGAGCATCAATGACGACTGGGGCGGCGCGCTGCAGATCGACGAGTGGTCCGTCGAGGAGGCGGATCCGGAGGCCGATACGTTCAGCACGCTCCTCGGCAACGTCACTGGCAAAGTCGCGCTGGTTATGGATGATGACGAGAAGAGCTGGTGTGCCGGCGAGTTCGACGCGGTGTACTACGAATGGTAGAGTGCGGCACGCTCTGAATATGCTCCACGCGGCGCCCCGCTCTTCCCGGGGGGCCGTTTTCTATCGGGGACATGGAGGGCTTCGGCCACTCCGAGGCGAAGTGGGTCCGCGCACAGATAATTCTCTCCGCAGCAGATGGGGGGACCCCATGCTCGCGCGAATTCATTCGGCAGCGATTCTTGGCGTTGACGCCTATCCCGTCCAGGTTGAAGTGGACGTATCGTTCGGGGACGAAAAGATCAATGTAGTTGGTCTGCCCGATGCGGCCGTGCGCGAAAGCATCGACCGTGTCGAGGCCGCCATTCGCAACTCCGGCTTCGAATTTCCCAAGAACCGGATCACGGTCAACCTCGCCCCGGCCGATATCCGCAAAGAAGGCCCGGCGTTTGACCTTCCCATCGCGCTTGGACTGGTTATCGCGACCGGGCAGGTGGCGGCTGACAATATCCTCGAGGACGTCGCGCTCACCGGGGAACTGTCGCTCGACGGACGGTTGCGCCCGATCGCGGGAGCGCTGCCGATGGCCATGGGTAGCCGCGAGGCGGGCCGCAGGGCCCTGATCGTGCCGCCGGACAACGGCAACGAGGCGGCCGTGGTCGATGACTTCGAGGTCTTTACCGCCGAGACGCTGTACGATTGCGTGAAGCTGCTTGAAAGCGATCTGCGGGACGAGCCGGTGCGCGTGTCACAGGACCGCATCCGGCTCGATGCCCCTCCGTATGAAGCGGATATGTCCGATGTGAAGGGCCAGGACCACGTCAAGCGGGCGCTGGAGATCGCGGCCGCGGGCGGACATAACTGCGTGATGGTCGGGCCGCCGGGATCGGGCAAGACGATGCTGGCCCGGCGCATGCCCTCGATCCTTCCTCCCATGACCCTCGACGAGGCGCTGGAGGTCACGAAGCTCTACTCCGTCAAGGGCCTGATGCGCCCCGGCGACGCGTTGATCCAGACACGGCCGTTCCGCCATCCGCATCACACGGTGTCGACCGCCGGTC
>CAZAHB010000137.1:0-14706 GCA_964484945.1 uncultured Armatimonadia bacterium
GCCTGTGGCCGCTTCTGGCGGCGTTGGGTGTGGCCTCGGGGGCATGGATTCTCGCCTGGTTCGCGCGCTCACCGGCAATCTTCGGCGTGGCCTTTGCCATAGCCGGAATGTGCGCGGGGGTCACCTACGTTTCCAGTCTGTACTACAGCCTTGAGGGCCAGTCGGTCTCCCGGGGAGCACGCGCCGGAATACACGAGGCGGTGCTGGGCAGCGGGGTTTTCATCGGTCCGCTCCTGGGTGGTTTTGTGGCGGATATCTTCGGCCTCCGGGCTCCCTATATTCTGTCCGCACTGGTCTTCATCGCGATCGGCATCACGGTCTATCTCGCCTGGCGACAGATGCACATGGAGCTTCAGCGCAGAGAGAATGCGGAAGAGCTTGAGGTGAGCGGCGAATGAAGGCGGTAATCCTCGCGGCGGGTAAGGGCACGCGCATGCGTCCGCTGACCAACTGGCGACCGAAACCCCTCGTGCCGGTGGCGGGGCGACCGATCCTCGAGCATATCGTCGGTGGGCTCGCCTCCGCCGGCGTGGACGAGATCTGTCTGGTCATCGGCTGGCTTGGCGAGCAGATACAGGAGGCCTTCGGCGATGGCACGCGCCTGGGCTGCGACCTGACCTACGTGTGGCAGGAGGAGTACAACGGAACCGGCGGGGCCCTGCTGCTTGCCGAGGACTTCATCGACGGTGACCGATTTGTTCTCGGCTGGGGCGACATCATCATCCCACCGCACAATTACCGGCGCATGATGGGCGTCTACCGCGATGAGCGCCCGGAAGCGATGCTCGCGGTAAACGTGGTTGACGATCCGTGGGAGGGTGCCGCGGTCTACGTGAAGGACGGATTCGTTGACCGCATCATTGAAAAACCCCCGCAGGGCACGTCCACCACAAACTACAACAACGCCGGCCTGTTCGTCTTCGGCCCCCGCTTAGTCGAGATTCTGAAGGACACCGAGGTCTCCGAGCGCGGGGAGGTGGAGGTCCCGTCGGCGATCGATACGATGCTTGAGCGCGAAGCTGCCATCCGCGCGTACGAGATCGACGGATACTGGTCCGACGTCGCGCGGCCCTCCAGCGCGATAGCCATCTCCGGCGAGATCATCGACCGCATGGCGCATTCCGGGGAGATCGTGCATCCCGAGGCCCGTCTGTCTCCACGCGCTGAACTGATACCACCCGTGATGATCGGTGCCGGGGTCTCAATCGGCCAGGCACGGATCGGCCCCAACGCCACGGTCATGTCCGGCGCGCGCATCGGCGACGCCACGGTGCTGGAAAACGCTATCGTCCTGCCCGGGGCACAGGTTACAGAGGGCTGCGAGCTTTCCTGGGCGGTGGTGGAGGAGGATGCGACTGTTACCGCGAAACTGTCCAGGCACGGCAGTGAGGCGGACGCTGTGACGCTTGGGGGCGAGTAGATGGCTTCAGACAGGTCCGAGGCGGTCTTTGAACTCCGACCGATGAACCTCGCTGACCTCCTTGACGCGGTCATTCGCCTGTACCGGCACAACTTCGGCATTCTGATCTGGATCGCAGCCGTCGTCCACGTCCCACTTGGGCTTCTGCAGATCGTGAGCGCCGCACTGGCCATGGAGAGCCTCAACCCGCAGGCGCCGAACCCCGCGATCACACCGACGGCTGTCGTTGGAGGCGTCGGCTACGTCCTCTACGCGCTTCTTCTTGTGCTTGCCATGCCTATCATGCAGGGCGCGATGGCGAAGGCCGTCGGCCGGACCCACCTGGGGGAAGAGGCCTCGGTCGGTGGAACGTATCGCTTTGCCCTCCGGCGGTGGGGCAGTCTGCTTGGGGCCACCCTGCTCTACGGGCTGGCAAATCTCGCGGTTATCGCGATACCCTTGATCCCCGCGGGTGTGCTCATCGGCGGAGCCATGCTCAGCGACAGCGGCGGCGCCGGGTTCGGTGTCGCCGCCGCGGTCGCGGGGCTTGTCGGGGCTCTGGTAGCTTTTGCAGCCTCTATCTGGGTAACATTCAAGCTGATCTTCGGGCCACTGGTTGTGGTGCTGGAGGATCGGCGCGCGGTCGAGGCGTTGCGGCGCAGTTGGGATCTGACGAACGAGCATTTCATCCGAGTGGCCGCCACGCTTTTTGTCGTAAGCCTGCTGACGGCGATCCTGACGTACATAGTGGCCATCCCGGTCCAGTTCGGCGGAGCGGCATTGCAGACGGTATCGCCCGCGGGCGGACAGGCGCTCTCCGGCGCCGGAATGGTCATTGCACAGCTTATTTTGCAGCCGATACAAATCGTGGCGAGCGTACTGCTCTATTACGACCTGCGCATGCGCAAGGAAGGCTTCGATCTTGTCATGATGGCGGAGGCCATCAACGAGCCTCAGCTTGCCACGCGGACCCCGCAGGGTGAAGCCAAACCGGCCGCGGCCCTCTACGGCTCCGATCGCCCGCCACCGGCACCGCCACCACCACCAAATGGAGAAGACAATGAGCCAACAGATACAGATATGCCTCCCGGACAGTGACGTCAACGCTACAGCAGGCTTGCTGGAGGATGAGGCCCCGAACGCGTCGGATTTGCTCTGGAGCATCCTGAAAACCCCGCTGACCGCGCGGGCTGTACACGCGATCTACGCGGGGCCCGCGGTGCTGGTGTCAATCCCCGAGCGCCACGGCGAGCCCCGCGGCGGGCAGATCCCGGTAGAGAACGAGACCGAACGCCCTCGACCGGGCAATGTGCTGCTGCTTCCGCCGGCCGAGGATGGCGACGAGGATATCTGGGGCGAACCGGGCGGCGAGCCGGGCGTCACGCTCGCCATCTTCTACGGCGACCAGGGCCGCCCCTTCACACCTTCGGGGTGGCAGCCCGGTGTCGTCGTGGCTCACGTGACTGAGGGCCTCGACGACCTGCGCGAGGCCTGTCGGAAGGTGCGTTTCGAGGGCAGGCAGAGAATATCCGTGGCCCGCGATGTCAGTGGGGGAGAGGTCCCCGAGGTCGTGATCTCCTCGGACGGTGCATCGCTCGGCAATCCCGGCCCGGCCGGGGCCGGATTCGTCATCACCACTCCGGACGGACGGCTGGTTCACGAGGGTGCAATCCCCCTTGAGCCGGCAACCGTCAACGTTGCTGAATACAGGGCACTGATCGGCGGCCTGCTGGAGGCCCGGAAGCTGGGGGCGCGCCGCGTGAAAGCATATATGGACAGCCAATTGGTGGTGCGTCAGCTTACGGGGGAATATCGGGTCAAGGCCAGGGGGCTGCGTCCGCTCCACAAGTGGGCCAGCGATATCATCAGCGATTTCGAGAGCTTCGTTTGTGAACACGTACCCCGCGAAGAGAACGAGCAGGCCGATGAGCTTGCGGGGCAGGCGGCGCGGCGGTCAAAGGAGCAGCAGGGCACCAATGGTGCGTGACGATTCCTGGAGACAGAAGATAAGCTGGATCATCGACGGAGAACTGGCCGCTTTTTCCGCATTCGTACTGAGCGATCCGGAACTGCTCACCGACGAAGGCATCTGTGCCATCGTCTCACTCACCGAGCGGTTCCCGACTGAACTGGTCAGCCAACAGCGGTTCGCGACCCTCCACCTGCCGATCGAGGATATGACGCCCCCTGAGATTGAGCAAATCGAACGTTTCATCGATTTCGTGGATGGCCATGTCTCGGACGGATGTCCCGTCGGCGTGCATTGCCTGGCCGGCCTCGGGCGCACCGGCACGATGATCGCGTGCTACCTGGTTTCCCGCGGGCGTAGCGCCCAGGGCGCGATCGATGAGGTGAGGCAGGCCCGTCCCGGTTCGGTGCAGACCGAGCTTCAGGAGCAGGCCGTCGCGCGCTGGGAGCGCAGAATATCCGGACAATCAGAGCTGTCAGAGTTCCTCTGATCGTATCCGGGCTCCGCTCCAATGCGTACGGCGCGCTTCAGGCGTCCTCGCGAGGCACCATCTCGATCGCGTCCTGCTGGCAGATCAGCGCGCACAGGCCGCAACTGTCACACAGCTCCGGATCGACCGTCATTACGTCGTCCACGCGCGAGATAGCCCGCCACGGGCATACCCGCATACAGTCTCCACAGTTGCTGCAGCGCCCGCAGTCCATACAGCGCTGGGCTTCCGCCTCCCCGACCTCTTCGGAGAAACCGAGTGCGACCTCGGCGAAATCGCCCACCCGCTCGTCGGCGGGCCGCTCGGGCATCCGCTGTCTCCGCGTGAGGATCAGCGGCTCAGTGTCGAGTATGACCTCTTCGGGCTCAACCTTCTCCAGCGCCGGCTCGGGTCGTTCGATCTCCTCGCCGCTGAGATACGCGGCGATACCAAATGCAGCGTGCTTACCTGCCGCGACTGCCTCCACCAGCGGAGCGGGGCCCGTGACGCAGTCGCCGCAGGCGAAGATATCGACCTCGCACGTCGCTCCGGTCCCGACATCCGCGAGGATGCGATCCCCCTCACAGAGACTGTCAAGTCCCATGGCCTTCAGCCAGCCGATGTCCGGAAGCTGGCCGATCGCCACGACCACTGTGTCGCAGGGGATTATCTCCGTCTGATGCTCCAGGACTTCGAAGCCGGCCCGCCCGTCCTCATCGGGCGCGGTGGCCCGTGTACGCGCGAAACGTACGCCGGTCACGCGGCCGTCCTCGCCGACGATCTCGACGGGCTGTAGCTGATCGACAAGCTCGACGCCTTCTTCGCGGGCCTCATCAACTTCCTCGCGCCGCGCGGGCATTTCTCCCAGCCCCCGCCGATACGCGAGCGTCAGGCGGTCTGTCCGCCGGATGGACACTCGCGCGCCGTCCACCGCAACGTCTCCGCCGCCGATGACCAGCACGTGTTCGCCGATCTGCACCTCGTCACCCAGCGCGTGCTCGCGCAGCAGCCGGATCCCGTCGATCACGCCATCATACTGCTCTCCGGGCACGCCGAGCTTTCGCTGCCTGTGTCCGCCGACCGCGAGCAGTACGGCGTCGTACTCCTCGCGCAACTCATCGAGTGTAACGTCATCACCAACTTCGACGCCCGTGCGGATATCGACGCCCAGTCCCTCGATCTCGGAGATTTCGTGCTCGACGACGGCCTGTGGCAGTCGGTACTCCGGAATGCCCACCGACAGCATCCCGCCCGGCACCGGCAATCGCTCGTACACGGTGGAGCCGTAGCCCATCAGGGCCAGTCGGTATGCCGCGGTCAAGCCTCCCGGCCCCGCGCCAACAACCGCCACGCGTTCGTCCTCCGGCTCGGGAGCCTGCGGGGTTTCCGGCAGATACCGCCCACCGCGGTCGGCGGCGAAGCGCTTCATGGCAGCGATCGAGATCGCGTCATCGACGTCGCCGCGGGTGCAGACCCCTTCGCACGGATGATGGCAGCACCGCCCCAGCACACCGGGGAATGGGTGATTCTGCTTGATGAGATGAAGCGCGTGGTCGTATTTGCCCTCGGCGATAAGATTCAGATAGCCCTGGGCGTCCTCGTTGATGGGGCACTCCCAGCGGCACGGCGGCGTGCCTCGCGGCTGGATCTCGGCCACGATGCTGTGGCTGCGATCGACATCCTCCAGCGCCGTGATGCGCTCGGTCATCAGCCCCCGCAGTTCATCGATGCCGCCGGTGTTGCGAACGTCCAGGAACTCGTCGATCTGCCTGTTCAATCGTGTCAGTATTTCGAAACCTTCCAGGTAGATCCCTGTACAGACCTGCACGGTCTGCGCTCCGGCCATGATGTAGGCGAGCGCGTGCTCCGGCTCTGAGACACCGCCGCTCGCGCTGATTTCCAGCGTGGTCTGAGGCGAGACTGTATTGACCCAGCGTAGCACGAAGTTCCGCGCCCACGGGCCGCCATGGCCCGCGTACCCCCCGTGCATGACCGGTCGCCCTTCTTCAACATCGACGTCGAGCCCCGTGAATCGGTTGAACATAGTCACGGCCTCGGCCCCGATCTCCTCGATCGAAGCGACGAAGCTGGGCGGGGATGTGAGCTGAGGGGTCAGCTTGACGATCAGCGGAAGCTCTATCTGCTCCCGGACAGCCTTCACCACTTCCAGGATCCGGCGCTCCACATCCTGTCCGCTGAAAGCGATCGAACCGTGGGGGCAGGATACGTTGATCTCCAGCGCCGCCGGCCCGGCCTCGGCGATGATCGCGGTGTTCTCAAGCCAGCTTTCGATGGTCTGACAGTCGATGTTTGCGATAACCGGGATCGAAAGGGCATCGACGGTCCGCGCGACTTCCTCGGCGTATGTGTGCGCGTCGAAGGCGCTCGCCTGCTCGTAGGAGTAGAACGTGAACGCGTCGCGGTCGGCAAGCTCGTGCTCGATCACCCGGTAGCGGGGGGCCGGCGATGTCCGCATGGGCTCGATATCGGAGAAGCCCTTCATAATCACCGCGCCCGCGCCGGCATCCTCGGCGCGTCGCATCTGGTCGAGGTCCTTGGTAATTGCGGCCGAACCGGCGATGATAGGGCTGTCTAGCTCGAGCCCGACGAACTGGGTCTTCACAGTGGGCACGGTGGCAAAACTCCTCCTTGTAGAAAGACACGGTAAATCCCCCACGGCAGACAGGTTACCATCATAGGATGGTAGCGTCAACATCACATCCACACCGGCCACGTGGGCGGCTGCGTATCAAAGATCGAGGGGTAAGCACAAACGGGCTCTCGCGGTTTGCGCAAAGTGCGGCGGAGGTAGAGACCACCTCTGGCTCCCCCATCCCTCCGGACGATAACGACGCGCCTGTGAGTCGTTCGGAGGTCGGGCGAGCCTTCGCCCGACGCGGGCCGCAGGACCCGCATTCCTTGCCGTGATCATCGCAACCGTCGGTCCTTGATACACAGCCCCGTGGGCAGGTTATCGCTGCCCCACGGTGAATCCTATCAAATGGTACAGGTACCGTGCAGCGACTGACCCGGGAGGCCATCGCCATGATCCGCTCATATAGAGCCAATGCAATCATTCTGGCGCTCGTGCTCGTACTGATCTGCACCACCGCATGGGGGCAGCAGGCCCCGGCGAATCTGAGCGTAACCGTCGATGGGGGAGACCTTGCTTTCCAGCAGCCCGTGCTCATGGTGGACATGCAGTATCCGCTGGTCCCGGCTGACACATTACTCTCGGCGCTCGGCGCGACGTCGCAATGGAACGCGGGCGCGCAACGTCTCGATGTCGAGCATGGTAACACCTCAGTGCAGATGTGGGTTGGTCGCAACTGGGCGACCGTAGACGGCGCCCGCAAGCAGATACAGTTTGGGCTGGCGACCTTCAGTGACGCGCCCTACGTCAACGGGGCCGCCACTGCCCGCCTGCTGGGCTTTGATGTCGAATGGGATCCGGCCGCGCTGTCTCTCGCAATCACCGGCACAGCCGCCATGCCTGAAGGGCCCAGCGTCGTCGGGACCCTGCTGGAGGCGCTGCCGGGGGAGGCGAAGCTGATCGTCCGGGTTTACGACAGTGGCCAGGTTGGCGAGGTGCCGCTGTCGGCCGACCCGATCATCCAGCGCGGGACCGCCGGAGGCGCGTTGACCACCGCTCAACTCGCCGATCTGCAGCCCGGCGATCGGGTGAAGATCGTCTTCAACCAGGAGAACGCGGGGATCGGTGTGCAGGCCACCTATGCACAGGCGGTTGGAACCATCCAATCCATCCAGGCCAACGTCCTGACACTGCAGGGCGGCCAGACCTACCCGCTTGGCGCGGGGGTGCAGGCCTTCGGCTCAGACGGCGCCGCGCTGCATCTGCTCGCGGCCGTCGGGCAGGGAGCGATTCTGACGCTCAATCCTCACGACAATACCGTGTGGCGGATTCTCGCGCAGCGCAGGGGCGTGGCGGAGCCTCCCGCGACCGATACTCCTGCAATCGCGGCATTCATGCTCCCTCGATACGATCAACAGCTCGCACGCGGCGGCGCACTGCAGATGCGGATCATCGGCACCGCCGACGCGTCCGCCGCTGTGACCTTCCCCACATCCGGTCAGACCGTGAACGTGACAGAAACTCAGCCGGGCGTTTACACGGGAACGATGACCATCCCGCCCGGGATGCTCGCGATCAATGAACCGCTTGTCGCGCAGCTCTCGGCGGGCGGGAATACGTCTCCGAACGTGCAGAGCGACCGCTCCGTGACGATCGATTCTGAGGCCCCGGTTCTGCATGGTGAGCGGCCGAAACACCAGGCCGCGGACGTCCAGCAGAATAGCCAGATACGAATTCAATATCATGATGGCAATGGCGTTGGCGTTGACACGACAACAGCCAGCCTGGCGCTCGACGGCACGGACGTCACCGCGAACGCGAATATCGGCGAAGACCAGATGGTATACACGCCGGCGGGCGATCTCCCGGTCGGCCAGCATACGGCCGACGCACAGATCGCCGACAGCCTCGGCAATACGGCGAATCGGACATGGACATTCTCCGTGAGTGCTCCACCCGCGGGGATTACCGCTGTTTCGCATGATGCCGACGCACCGCTGTCACCCGGTGACACACTGACGGTCACAGCGGAGGTCGTGCAGCCGGGTCAGGGAGCCACATTCAGCATCGAGGGCGCTGTCGAGAACGCTCAGATGGCGAGAGTGGGGCAGACCAACAGTTACCGCGGCACCTACACGGTCCAGCCCGGAGACGTCGTGCAGGACGCAAACCTCTCCGTGGAGTTCACTGCTGCGGACGGTACGAAGCACCAGGCTACAGCCCCCGTCGCGGTGACGATGGTCCAACCTCGGGTCCAATTCGCCGTCACAAGTCCGAAGGACGGGGAAACCACCGGCCGCCGCATTCAGCCCGCCGGCACGGCACCTCCCGGCGCCCGAGTACGCTGGACGATCAGCTACCAGGAGGTAATCCTCACGGGGGATGTCGGGACAGGCACGGTGCGTGCCGACCAGGCCGGGAATTGGAAGGCGGGAAAAAAGATTGACCTGAAGCTTCTGCTAATCGGCATGGCCGATAAGTACACACTGAAAGCTGAGCTTCTTGGCGAGAACGATGGCGTCCAGGAAACCAAAACGGTGAACTTCGAAGCCGAGGACTGAGGCGTTCAACGAAGTTACTCCTCACACACCGATTGCTGAGCGAGGAGGCGCGCGATTGCGTCCTTCAGGTCTTCGAGGGTGAATGGCTTGTGAATGTGCGGGAGGCCGGTGCGGTCGAAGAAGTCCTGGGTTTGGGGGCTGAGAATGTCGCCGGTCGCGACCATGATGCGATCGGCCATCTCAGGCTTCTCTTCCAGCACCCCCATGCAGACGTCTTCTCCGCTAATCCCGGGCAGACGCATGTCGCACACAATTACGTCGAAATCCCCTTCCTGTGCATTCTGCAGGCCCTCCTCACCGGTGGAGGCAACGACCACGTCATGGCCCTGCCGGGTCAAGAACTCCTTGACCAGCGAGCAAAGTGACGGCTCGTCATCGATGAAGAGGATGCGCGCACTGTATTCGTGTTCGCGCGTCTCCCTGGCCGCATTATCGGCTTCGGTCATGGCTTCATCCCTCATACCTTCCGTAGTGATCGGGAGAACGACGCTGAAGACCGCGCCACCATTCGGACGATTGTGGGCGCTGATACTACCGTCGTGTCCTTCCAGGATCCGCTGGCAGATGCTCAGCCCCAACCCGGTACCTTCTCCGCGAGGCTTTGTCGTTACGAACGGCTCGAATACTCTTTCAAGGAGCTTCTCCGGGATTCCCGGCCCGTCGTCAGCGATCCGCACATGGAGCGATTCGTCCTCCCGCCATGTGCTCACTTCCAGTGTCCCCCCGCCGGCCTCACTCATCGCGTAATAGGCGTTGTCTATGATGTTGTAGATGACCTGCTGGATCTGCCCGTACTGCCCCACCACGGGCGGCAGGTCATCATCGAGGTCGCTGACCACCTCGATGTGGGCCGCGCGCAGGTCATACGCGCGCAGGTCGAATACTCCTCGAAGCAACGCGTTCAGATCGAACTCGGTCAGCCTGCTGTCGGTCTGCCGTGCGAAGTTCAGCAGACTCTCTGCCACGTCGCGGCAGCGCGTCGCTTCATCCGCAATCGTCTGTATCGCCTCGGCTTCGCTGTCGTTACGAGGCTCCGCGGCGAGCATATCCGCGTAGCCGCTGATGGCTGTCAGCGGATTGTTCAGTTCATGCGCCACGCCCGCGATCAGCGTCCCCACTGAAGCCAGCCGGTCGGCCTGGATCAACTGTGTGGTCAACTGCTTCTCGGCGGTCACATCGCGAGCGATGCCGTGGACCGCCTCACTCTGTCCGGCCCGCCGCAAAAGATTCGCGCTTAGCTGCACGATTACAACGCTGCCGTCCTCGCAGCTCATCCGCAACTCAATCTGCTCTTCGCGGGGCTTCCCGTCGAGGAGACACTGCACATACTCCCGGGCCGTCGCCATGGACTCGTCAGCGACAATGTCCCAGAAGCTCATGTGCGACAACTGCTCCTGCGAGTAGCCGAGGATACGCACCGCCGCGGGATTGACATACAGGAAGTTCCCGTCCAGATCGTGCGTGTATATGATATCGTTAGCGCTCTCTGCAAGCTCCCGGTAGCGCCGCTCTGACTGTGCGAGCCTCTCCTCGGCCCGCCATCGTGATGTGACGTCCCGGGCGACACGCACGCAGCCCGCAACCTCGCCATCTTCGTCCCTTACGGGCGTCACCTGCACCTGGTACACCCGCCCGCGGGTTCGATGCATGCTGATCCCGGGCGGCCCGCCGGTGCGGATGCACTCCTCCAGCATCTCCTCCTGCTCCTCGCAATCGTCCGCGAAGATCTCCGAGAGGCGGCTGCCGAGGGCTTCGCGCTCCGCCACTCCGACGAAGCTCAGCATAGCCTCATTGGTGAGGATGATGCGTTCGTCTGTGTCATGTACCGTCACCAGTTCGGTAATGCTGTCAAAGGTCTGCTGCCACCGGTCGCGCGCCTGCCGAATATCTTCAACCAGCAGCATGTGCTGCACGATGACGCCAAGCTGAGCGCTGGTATTCTGGAGAGTCAGGATATCCGCGGACGAAAGCCCCCTGTCGGGCTCCATTCCGACAACCAGTACACCAACAACTTCCACGACGCCCGTGAGCGGAACCGCGACGCCCTCGAGCCCACGGATCTCGCCGCCCTCGTCCGAGACGGATAGCTCCATCCTCATTGCTTGTTGCTCGTCCAGAGCTGCTGCGACAGGATGTCTCCCGTCTGCAGGAAGCTCTTTGGGCGGGTCCTCGCAGGACCGGGTCGCGTGTACCAGCGTCAGCCGGTCCCGATCATCCCCATCGAGCAGATACATCATCGCGACCTCAGCCTTCAGCAGCCGCGCGGTCTCCTCGGTCGATGCCTCGATCATCGGCACCAGGCGGGGTGTGGCTATCGCTGCGCTGGTGACGCTGTCAATAAGCTCCAGGCGCTGCTGGCGTTCCGCGGCCCTTCGCTCATTACGATAGACGTGCAGCACCAGGGCGTTGCCAACAAACAGGCTGCCCAGAACGCTGATCCCTTTGGCAATCCAGGACGCGTTTTCCGGTGCCGCAAAGCCTGCCACACCGATAATGAGCACCACGGCCCAGCACAGATACGCCATTCCGAACATGCGGGACAGGTCATTGCCCAGCACCCGGCGCTCCCAGGTGATCCACGTGCAGGCCATAAAGGCTGCCGCGACGCCCACTCGAAGCCCGTGCTGGACGGTGATCAGTCCGCTGTCGTTGGCTACCTCCCGGAGCAACCCCTGTAGCGGCCCCCAGAAGGGGAGAGCCCACACAAAGACTGTTCCCAGCACGGCGAGGGTAGCCGCCGTCACGATAGCGACGCGTTTAAGCGGCGTCCCACTCCCTGTCTCCTCATCGCCTTCTATCAGCGACAACGTACCCCACGCGACAAACACACCGGCGACCGCAATCAATAGCGTCGCGCCGGCATACCGAAGACCTGGAGAGGACAGCGCCAGATGCTCGGGGATTATCCTCAAAGCGAGGATGGCCAGACCCGTCGCCAACAGAAGATAGCCGAAGCGAGCTTTCCTGTCGTGCAATATCAGCAACAGGTAGGTCCCGCCGGCCAGACAGAGAAAGTCTATGACCGTGAGCAGGTGAAATGCGCTGGCTCCGAACGGGCTGGTTGGATGTGCGTTCAAAATGCCCATATTTGACAGTTCAAACCACTCGACTCGCCATCACAGCAGACATACGCGACGCGTTGAAACCACGTTCATCTTACTCTTTCGAAGAAGAACCGTCAATTATGTCGATGACTGCGAGGCCCTCAATACGGTCCCACGAGGGCAACCTGGGCGCAAATCTGTCAAGAATGAGCCGGCCTTCCAGAAGGAGTATTGGCCCATGCCGCCTGGAGTTGAACAGTCCAAGAGCGAGACACTGGTCGTCACTGCCGTCCAGTCGGAAATACGCTTCTTCTCGGAAGCGCGGACGTTTCAGTGCCAGATCTCACGCGACGTGCACCGCGCCATGCAGTCATCGCCGGATCTGATCGTCTTTCCCGAGGACATCGGAACGGGGCTCGTGGGACTTGGGACCGAGTTCGCCAGCGATGCGCCCTCCTTGCGCCATGCAATCGTTGCCATCGGCATCCGAAATATCGGCAGCGCGCTCCACCTGCTGTTGCGCCCGTCGCTTTCTGTGCCGCAGGCTCTCCTGTTGACCCTCGCGGAGCGCATGCGTGAGGTGTATCTCACGACGTTCAGCGAACTGGCTGCAACATGCGGGGTTCACATCGCGGCTGGTACCATACTTCTGCCGCATCCTGACGATGACGGCGATGATGTCTACAACACATTCTTCCTTTTTGGTCCGGATGGAAGCACGCTTGCAACCACCGACAAAGTCAATCTCATCGACCTGGAGGGGGACGATGGCCTCGACCTCACCCCGGGCGAACCCGCAGCCTCACAGGTCTGGCACACTTCGATCGGCTCATTTGCGCCCATCATCTGCTTCGACGCCTGGGACGAGGCACTGGTTCGCCGGCTTGTCGAGGACGGCGCGCAGATGCTGCTGGTCCCCGCGGCGAATCCAGAGCCCTGGGACAAGCGCGTGAGCAGTGAGCGCCACGAGGGCATGTACTCGCGAGTTGCCGAGCACGGTCTGCCTGGAGTTGAAGCCTTCGCGGTCGGAGGACTTGCCGGTCTGCCTTTTGAGGGGCGAAGCTGGATCCTCGCTCCCGACCCCGACCAGCCGAGCGGTGTGCGCACGCTCGCACGCGCTGAATCCGCGACAGAACCGGGAATCATCTCCGCCACCGTTGAACTTCCGCCGCCACAATCGACTGAGGCGCGGGGAGACACTCCGGACGGCACGGACGATGCCTCCCCGCAGTGACGCACCATCTATCAGATGTAGGCCTGGTCGTGGTCGGGGCCCGCCTGGCCCGGCCCCAGATCGCCGCCGGTCTCCTCTGCGTGCTCCTCGAGGTAGCGCTCCATCCACGCGTGCATCTCCTCGGCGACCTCGGGGTGGTCCTCGATCACATTCGTGAGTTCCTCGGGATCGTTCTCGAGGTCGTAAAGCTCCGTCCGCCCGGCGCCACGGCTCTCCGGCGGCTGCGCCCACGGTGCAATGTAGTTCCACTTGTGATTGCGCACCGAGGCGTGCCAGCCGAAGCAGGAGATGATCTGCTCGACGTCGCTGTCCTGTCCCTCCACGGCCAGGGGCCAGATGTCGCGCCCGTTGCAACGCTCGGGGATGTCCTCACCCATCATGCTCAGCACTGTGGGCATAATGTCCTGGTGCTGGACAAACCCCTTCACCCTCGCACCCGCCGCCTCGCCCTTCGGATGCCGGATCAGAAGCGGCACCTGGGTGACCTGGTTACGCAGCCGGCTGGAGCCCTTGTGGATCTCTCCCTGTTCGCCCATCATGCCTCCGTGATCGGAGGTGAAGACGATGATCGTGTCATCGAGCAGGTCCTCGTCGGCGAGCTTGTTCATGAAGCGGCCAACCCACGCATCGACAAGCGAACACTCCCCGGCGTAGCCGGCTTTGATGCAGCGGAAGTCCTCTTCGCTCATGTTCTCGTTGCCCGAGGGCGGGAAGGCGGACTTGTATGGGTCGAAATTCGGATCGTACTTCTTCCCGTACTCGACCGGCGGATCCCACGGCTCGTGCGGGTCGAACATGTCGATCCACATGAAGAAGGGGTAGTCTCCGCGGAAGCCTTCGACCCAGTCCATCGCCTTCGTCATGGTTCGGCCGGTCAGACTGTCGCTTTCGTCCTCCCACTGCACGCGCCCGTTGATGTGCTGCACGAGCCAGTGGCGCGGGTTGTCCAGCGGCTGGCCCCAACTGCGCACCGTGGACCAGACGTCCTGCACGCGGTCGAGGTCGCGCCAGTTATACTTGTCATCCTCCACGCCCCTGATCCAGTACCAGTATTCCATGCCCCGGTGGAAGTTCTTGCCCGGCTTCATCATGTGGTAGACATCCGTAACCATGCAGGTCGCGTAGTCCTTCGCCCACAGGTGCTCGGCCAGCGTCACGTCCTCGAAGAAAAGCGGGTGCCAGCCGGGCACGGTCACCTTGTCGGTGTGCTGCGGGTGATATTCCATCGGGATGATGCCGCGGCCCGTGACCATCACGCGGCGCGCCGGCAGCGTCGGCAGGCCCTCACCGAATGCCTGCTCGTACAGCGCGGACTCTTCGGCCATCGCATCGAGGTTCGGCGTCTCGATCCACTCGTTACCGTAGCAGCCGAGGTAGTCCCATCTGAACGTGTCTGGACATATCAACACCAGGTTCATGGCGCGGTCTCCCTCCCGG
>CAZAHB010000138.1:0-14683 GCA_964484945.1 uncultured Armatimonadia bacterium
TGCAATGATTTGGAGATGGTGCTTCGGGCACGGGGTGCGGGATTGGTCACGGGTGCGGTGCCTCGTGCGCTGTTTCTGAGGCATATGCAGGAGCGTAGTGTCAGCCAGGGGCCGCGGTCGGAGATAAGGCGCGCTGACATGACCTGTCAGGTAGTGAGACGGTACGCTCCGACTGATGCTGAGGCCGGGCGGGAGTTGCTGAGTAACGACGAGTACGAGGAGATACTACAATTCTATCTTACACACTGGCTCTACCATCTTCTGCGCGAAGGCGAGACGGATAGAGTGCAAAAAGTTGCCGATGAGGTGTGGCAACTGCGGGGGGATTCAACCAGGAACCATCTCGCGGCATTGGTGCGCCGGTGGCCGGTTGCAGGTGCGTTGGCAGTGCAACACATAGTTCATCCGTTAAGATCACTGGGTTGACGCAGATCGGTTTCTACCGAGTCGAGCAATCCCGCGTCTGCGGATGCGGCCAGCACGAAGTCAGAACAAAAGGAAGACTATATGGGTGCGGATGACAGCATTGTTAAGGCGGCGATAGACAAGCACGATGAGCTGGCCGACAGTCTCTTCGTTGGCGGACATGATGCGCTCAACAGGGGCGACCACTTTGTGGACCCATTCACCTATGGCCGATGGCGCATTCGGCGGCAATTGGACGCGCATCTGCCGCTGCAGGGGGAGGGCATGCGCCTGCTCGATGTCGGCTGCGGCATAGGTGAGGAGTTGGGCATCTGCAAAGCCCGCGGGTACGATGTGAAAGGCCTGGAGCCCTCTGCGGAGATGCGGCGCCTGGCAACGGAACGTCATCCTGACGTCGCCCGCGATATCGTTGACGGATCGATCTATGACATTCCGTTTGAGGATAACGAATACGATTACGTACTTTCAATCGAGGTTGTGCGTTACCTAGAGGACTTTCCGCGGGCAGCATCGGAGGTCGCACGGATCCTGCGGCCTGGAGGGCGATGGCTCTTCACCGCAACCCCTCCCACGAACTGGTCGCTCGGCCCGGTTTTGAACCGACTACGCTGCGCCGGCATCCCGCTGCCCGGTTTGCAGAAGCTACGGATGTTCTGGCACAGTGCGCGCTGCCTGCGGGATGAGTTGAATAATGTCGGCCTCTCTATAGCGGCTCTGGTGCCGCTTTACTATGTGGATCTGACGGCGATGGTGCTGAAGGACACCATACCGGCGGCCTCCTCGGCGTGGATGCGCCTGTGGCATCCAGTTTGGGCCATGCTCGAGCGAAGCCGCTGGGCTGCATGGGGAGCCGGGTACTACTTTGTCGTCGCGGAAGCTGGTGAGACAGGTGCCGGTGGAGATTGACCAGCCAACGTTCGTGCTGACCTTCGACACGGAGTTGCTGTGGGGCATTCGTTTCATGGGATGGTCAAGCGAGGATGAAGAGGCAGCCGTGCGCACCCGACGTGAGGTGATGCCTCGCCTCCTTAGCATGCTCGACGAATTCAATGTGAGATCAACCTTCGCCATCACCGGACACCTGCTTGTGGAGTATGGAGACGTTGACTATCCCGAGGTCTCTCATCCGCCCGCTGCGGAGTGGTATGACGACGTCGAGAGAGTGTCGAGAGATGCTCAGGACGGGTTCTTCTGGCCTGAACTGCCAGCGATGTTCGGCGGATGCAGTATAGAGCACGAGATCGGCCTGCACTCTTTCAGCCATTGGCACTTTGAGGCCCCTGATACGACGAACGAGATCGCTACTTATGAGGTTGAGATGAACTTTCGTGCGCTGAGAGAGGCTGGACTGGTGCCCAGCACCTCGCTCGTGTTCCCGAGGAACAATCCCGGGCATACTCGTGCAGTGAGCGAGGCTGGAGTGACGGCGTTTCGCGGGCCGGATCCAAACTGGTACGGTTCACTCGGTGGGAGGTTGGCCCGTCTCGGTCATGTGGCAGATTGCTTGCTGCAAATGTGCCCGCCGGTCTCGAGGGCGCTTGAGCACGAACAGGGAATGCTGGATGTAACGGGGTCTTACCTGCTCTGGGGGACAGAGGGCTTTCGAAATCGAATACCTCAACAGTGTCGCCTAAACCAGATCCGTAAGGGTCTCCGCAGGTGTGTCGAGCAAGGCGCACTCTTCCATCTGTGGATGCATCCGATCAATCTCGCTCATCATTCTGATGCCATGTTGGAGACCCTTCGCTGCTCCCTCGAGGCTGTCGCACAATATCGGCAAGACGATGACCTCAAGGTATGCACTATGGCCGAGTTGGGGGAGTGTCAGCCCGGTGTGCGAACGGATGCACCGATGCCATAAAGCGGCAGGCCGGACAGGGCGTTTCGCCCAGCCTGACGCTGAATCCGAGAATGGCGGGCTGGGCTGTTCATATCGCGCCCGGACTGACTATATCGGTGAAATCAGGCCCTGAGTCAGTTTGGGCTCCACGCCTCCCTCTCACCCACCCGCGGCTTCCATGATCTCCTCGAGCTTCTGGGGTTTCTGTTCGTGGGGCGGGCACACGGCGTTCAGGAGTGCCTCAGCTCGAGCACGAGAGTCGATCGCCTCACGTGCCCGTGAGAGAAGCTCCGACGGCGACAGGTCCAACTCAAGTTCGCCCGTCATCGATACTCTCTGGACGCGCCGACAACGCGTCTGCTCCAGTTCCTCCCGCTCACCATACAGCCGCTCGTGCACCTTCTCCCCCGGACACAGGCTTGTTATCCGGATCGCGTCGGGATCGTCGGGGTCGCGTCCGTTGAGTTCCAGAAACTCGCGCGCCATCTCGTAGATACACACAGGCTCGCCCATCTCCAGAACGTAAATATCGCCGCCCTCACCCAGCGCCCCGGCCTGAAGCACCAGGAACGCAGCCTCTTGCACCGTCATGAAGAAGCGCGTGGCCTGCGGATGCGTCACCGTCAGCGCGCGGCCCTCTGACGCCTGCTTCTGGAAGATCGTCAGCACGCTCCCACTGCTTCCGATCACATTCCCAAAACGAACCACGGTGAAATTCGTCTCATGCTGCCGATCGAGCCCCGTCAACAGGATCTCCGACAGTCGCTTGCTCGCGCCCATGACATTGCAGGGCTCCACGGCCTTGTCGGTGGAGATTGCAACAAAACGCTCAACGCCGATCTCAGCGGCCGCCAGGGCCACATTCCCCGTACCGATGACATTGTTTCGAACAGCCTCGGTGGGGTGGTCCTCCATCAGGTACACGTGCTTGTGCGCCCCTGCATGGAAGACCACATCCGGGCGCTTTTCCCGAAATATGCTTTGCACGTGGGCCTCGTTCGTGAAGTTACAAATGCACGGCGTGAGTTCGATGTCGGGGAACTCGGGCGTCAGTTCGTGGAAAATGGCGTGAATTCGATTCTCTCCGCGCCCAAGCAAAATGATCTCTCGCGGGCTATAGCGACAGAGCTGTCGGCATATCTCCGATCCAATCGACCCCCCTGCGCCGGTGACCAGCACAGTGCGCCCACCGATATAATCGGGATCAAGTTCCAGGTCGATGTCCGCCATGTCGCGACCGAGGAGATCCTCGTAACGAATCTCCCTGACGTCCTCGATGGCGGCCGCGCCGTCGAAGGTCTCCAAGAGCCTCGGCAGCGTTCGAGCCGGCAAGCCTGCGTCGCGCACGTGGTCGAGCATCCGTCGAATACGCTTGCCGGGTGCCGAGGGAGCCGCGAGTATGACCTCTTCTACGTGCAAATTCTCGACAATGTCAGGCAAGTCAACACCGCGACCCAACACCCGGTGGCCGCCAACAATCATACCTGTGAGCGAGAGGTCGTCATCGATGAAGCCGAGTATGCGATAGCGCCCGTCCTGCGAAGTTTCGGCATGGTGGACGAAAGTCGTGCCAGTATGGCCTGCCCCATAGACGAGCACCGGGGTCCTATCGTCCGCGTGCAGGTCTCCCTCTCGATCCAGATGCCTTCTAATCTGACGCCAGGCAAACCTGGACGCTCCGATCAAAAGAATCGTGACTAACCAGGTCAATACCAGAATGCTGCGAGAGAAGGTCGTGGGCTCGGAGTATACGATCCCGGCAGTGCCCAATATCATCGCAGCGGTGACTGCAAAGACTATTGCGAAGACGGCTTCTGAACGGGCGTACTGCCAGACACGATTGTACAGGCCGAAGGCAAACCCGAAAAGCAGCAGTGGAGGAGTTATCCAGAGAGACGAGAGACGAAAGAAACCCCACCATGTTGCCGGGATGTCCCCATCGAAGCGAAGCCACATTGCGATGATAAGGGCAGTATTGAGCAGCGCAGCATCGACGACAAGTACCAATGCACGGTGCCACTTAGTCCCTTTTCGAGCTTCTGACACCAGGACCGTCCCTCCCTTGAATCCAACTTCAGACTGACGTGTCGGGTCCCGTCACCGATAGTTCAGCGATGCCGCGGCTTTTGCCCCGTCGTGCTGAATGCACTCTGGCACTGTATTTCACACGAATATCATCACATCACTTGCTCGCGACGGCAAGCCTGACCGTAGTGCTGAGATGGCACTTCAGCCAAGCCATACATCCAGAAAGCGGACATACGTCACTGCGAGGGTCATGCAGTTCTGTGCAGGTTCGAGGGAACCGGCACCGCAGATCGAGGCTTCAAAGTCAGGAGCCTCCCCCGCCCTCGCTGTGTCCGCCGCCAACTGTACAGTGCCCTGACCGCACCGGTACGCTGAAGCGGTACTCACGCCCCACCACTTCAACCACGACAGTCCGCGTACCAAGCGTGACTCCCTGGATATAGTAGTAACCGTTCGCATCAGTACGGACACGTCGATCAGGCCCTCCTTGAATGTAAACAGTTGCGCGCTCGACAGGTTCGTACCCTTCTGGCGGTGTATCGCTTCCGGAAATGATAACGTCTTGGCCGTCCAGTGAGGCGTACACCCAGCCAGTCACACACCCCTTACTTACACATCCGCCGCCCCCACAGCCGATAACGGACACCATGGCCAGACTCATTATTAGCAGGACAGAGAGCAACCAAATTCTCTCCACAGAATGTCTCATTCTTCGCCGCGGCCTCCCTGACAGAATGGCAAAAGGCTGTTGGACGATTTGTCCCGGGCCAAAGGTTCTCAAAACGCAACCGTTGTTCGGAACTGCAGCAGATCAGTGTGATCAACAGTACAACCTGGTGCGGGAGTTTCGTGGGCCCAGGTAACCCCGACCGTCATATCTGGCGTCATCTCTCTCTCGAGCGATAGCAGCAGGAGGTCATCATACAAAAGATCATTCAGAGGTGATGGCGCCCAGCGGTCTGTTTTCGCCGATAGCGAGTAGTACAGGAGATGTCCGGACAGGCGGTCATTGATCTGGTAGTCCACTCCCCCGCCGAGCGTTTCGACATTGGGCATTGCGAGCGGCTGATATATCCATCGCTCGTAGGGAAGGATGGCCGCGTCAGGAACCCCAAGAAGCTTCTCGTAGTATGGATGCACTAACGAATAGACGATATCGTAATTGGTGTCCACATCGGACCAGATCCCGTACAGCGATAGATCATCATCCGTCCAGAGGTCGGCAACCACCAGAAAGGCCTGCGGTATCTCGTTCTCGGGATGGCTGCTGGTGGGCCTGTTAGCATGCTCTTCGAGCCGGGCATATTCGACATAGATGTCTGAATCGCCAGCGTAATTCCACCAGAAGTCGACCCCCCATGCCTTCTCATCCCAGCTCTCCCCGTCTTCGGTGTCGACCGAGTAACCATTGAACAGGTAGGGAACGCCGATTGACCACTTTGGACGCTTGTACTTGAGATAGGCCGATGCATATCCGTCATTGTTGTCGGACCACGGGTGAGACAGGTACCCCCAGTTGGCGCCCCCGAGGAAGAACTGGAGGTCCAGATCATCGGTGAAGACATCCGTCATGTGACTATGGAGCCCCTGCTGTGACAGTCGTTGATTGTCAACGACCAGTCCCAGACCGTAACACTGGTACTGCCGCCCAATGGTCCACTCGGTCTCTGTGGGCCAACTGCCTGGGATTGTGACGTAGGCTTCATCCAAGTAGAGATCATTCTGGTATCCGGTATCAGGATCTGGAACTCCATAGTGTTGCAGGGTCGACATAGGAGTGTTTGGCACCGCGATGTCGGGTCCGCGTCCAATCTCAGATCCTAAGGCAGACAGTGGCTGTTGGCTATCGGTGTACTTCAGGGCGATCCGGCCAAAGGCATCGTCGCTCACATAGCCTTCTGCACCGAAAAGAGCCGTCAGCGCGTCGAACTCGTTGTCCAGAGTGATACCGCATACAGTCCCAATGCGGTAATCGATGAAGCCGAAAGGTACAGGAAACTCCCGGCGTCTTTCAATTCCCTGCACTCGATCATCCAGGTCGTGGACCTGTTCGTTGAGCTCGCCTATCTCGTCCCGGATTGCTTCCAGTTCGTCTTCGAACTCTCGCGTTAGACCGTCCACAATCTCCTGTATCTGTTCCTCACTCACATCCGGGCCCGGAGGTCCCTCTGGCCCTCGTGGCCCTTGCGGACCGGGCGGACCTTCGGTACCAGGGGGGCCTGCTGCGCCCTGAGCGCCGTCCGGCCCGGGAGGCCCGGCCGGACCCGCTGGGCCGGCACGGCCAGCGGCAGTCTCCTCGAGAGATGTCAGCAGACGCGAGAGCGCCATGGCAAATTCGTACCTGGTCAGTGGACGATCGCCATGAAAGCCCCTTTTCGGATAGCCGATGATGATACCCTGGTCCATCAACAATTGTACCGCATCATAGGCCCAGTGGTCGAGAGGCACTATCCCAAGTGCCTCCTCAACGTCCAGGGCGCTTACTGGCTCTGGCGCAGGCACTGGCCCCGGTTCAACGAACCCTTTCCCGCCAGCGATGCGATATTCAACCGTCTCTGGTGGCGCCGCGAACTGCGTTGCCGACGTGCTCTCCTCGTTCGGTGTCTCCTGCGCCTTGACTGCGAAGACGGTGAGGATAATCGCTGCGATCACTGCTGTAACTCGTGCTGTAACCCTCACTTGCACTCACCTCTGAATGCGACGCACGTCGTGGAAGATGCGGGTTCACCAGCGTCAAATGCCTGATGATTTCATCACGTCAGGTTTGCGTGATCGCCGCGGCTCACGCCATTCCATACAAATGTGTTCACGGTTTCCCCGCCGGTACGCTCCTTCCATCCGATACCATTATAGGCATCCAAGCAGTGAAGTCAATGATCCAACGGGGCGTGTCGGGGCTTTTTGCCACCACCGTGCATGATTCTACCAAACCGTTTGCCCGGGGGTACAACCCTGATGGACCGAACACCTTTGAGGGATCAGTTGCCGTGTCGCGTGCGAGACCTGATGTGTTCTCGGTCTCCGTGGCTTGCCGGTAACTCAACTGACCGAGGTGTACCTTACGCTCATGCGGCTCGGACAGGTCTTTGAAGGAATATGTGCGCGGCTGGGAATCCCAAAAGAGCGCCCGCACTTCGTGAAGGACGCCCATGGAAATTACGGACCTCACCGTCTCCGCCGGCGCCGCCAGAGAGACACCCCCGCAAGAGTGATCGGCACCAATATCAGCGAAGTCGGCGCAGGGGTACTGCCGTTCGGGACGAGGAGATTGCCGTCGATAGAGCCATTACTCGGTGGAGCACTTGGATCAGGTTCTCCGAAGCCCACATTGTAAAAGTAGTCGGTGGTAGTCGACTTGCCGTAGATGTCTCCCCACACCGGTTGCCTCCAACTGTCAAATTCGAAAGCCAGCGTGTAGGGGGCGTCGCCGCCGAAATCGGGGTCTTCATCGGGTGCAATGGCGTCCCATTTGAGGGCGTAAAAGTCTTCCGGCAACCCCTGATTGCTTCCACCTGTCGTAAACTGCCCCGCCTGAGTGCCGTCTGTATGCTCCGTGTAATCCACCCACTGATTATTATCATCGAGGTAGTAGACCCCGTAGTTGAAAAAGTCGCGAGGTTCGTCAATGAACGCTCCACCCTCATAGGGGTCATCGGGGCCCGTCACCTCGATCATAAAGTGACTGGAGCTCGGCGAACCTGTGTAGAGCTCGTAGCGGTAATGATACGGGTCGCCGAGACTGTCCCGTCCCACGGTCCAGGTCAGAGTTTCATAGTAGTCGGTGGACGACCAGCCGTCACTGACGATGATCCCCTGGTATCCAGTTGAATCGGGCTCGTTAGTCAGTGAGCCCGAGTAGGTCTCGGCCATGCAGCTTACGGGCAGCACGCATATGGTGATAATCAGCAATATTCGTCGGAACATTTTTCACACGCCGCCTTCCCCCGCAATCTATTTAAGCAAACATTATTATACAGATTATCCTCTGTGTACCCACAAGAAGACCTCACCATTAGCTTAAGCTTTACCAGTGAGAAGACCCGTTTTGCCGGTACAGCAAACCGAGTTGGAGGCGTCCTGGAGGTGATGAAGGATCAAGCCGAGCGCTCGCCGGGGAGAAGACGTGAGCCCCCGGGTGCGGAACTTTCGTGCACCTGGAAGCGATATTTCAGGTTCGTCTTGAAGAACTGACACAGGGATGCTATAACTGCAACAGCCTGCCAAGCTCCGCTCAGTCCACCGGCTGACTTGTCGTGCCTATCCTCAACAGGAGAAGAGCGACGGCAGCGGGCCTCAACTCACTTGACGGCGGCGGATGCTGCGACGCCAGGCGGCGGTCCTCGCTTTCTGGAAGGTCCAGTCGGCGGGGAAAGCGAAGGTTCACTACACTTCCAGACCACTGGCCGGTGGTGTTTGCATGTAGAGCTGCTCACAGGTTTCGTGTCGGAGGAGGCAGAGATGAGACACGCGTTTACAATAGATGCCGAAGACTGGCCACAATTGATGTGCTTTTACCTCGGGCACGAAACACCGGTGAGCAGGCAATTCACGAACTCGATCGCCAATACGTTGTTCCTGCTCGATCAATGGCGCATCCGGGCGACATTTTTCGTGGTTGCCCCACATGCCGCTGAATGCCCCGAGGTCGTGCGCGAGATCGTTGCCCGTGGCCATGAGGTCGCCAGCCATGGCGTCACCCACGCGAAAATCACAGAGTTTTCTCCGAAGAAATTCCGTGATGACTTGCGGCGCAGTATCGACACGCTCGAGGATATTGTCGGGGAGAAGATCCGCGGCTATCGCGCTCCATTCTTCTCGTTGATGCCCGATCAGTGCTGGGCGTGGGAGGTCATGGTCGACTGCGGCCTCGAGTACGACAGCAGTCTCACTACGTTGCTGTGGCAGAGTGAAGGGGTAGCGCTGCCTGATGAACCTTTCCTGTGCAAGTTACCGAGTGGGCGGGAGATTGTCGAAGTCCCGGCTCTCGCGCAGAAGTTTGGCCCGATTACTGGGCGCCTGATTGGCGGGCGCACATTACGAGTGCTGCCTCAGAGTATTTGGCGGTCACACATGGACGAACGCGACGCCGATAATCTGCCCGCCGTGCTCTATGTGCACAGCTACGAAGTGACGCCCGAACGCCTGATGCCCTACCTTCCACCTGGCCTGCCACTGAGCGACCGCGCGAAGCTGTTCATCTTGGCGAAAGCGTTCGAACTCGGGATGGGCAGAATGGCCCGGGCTCTTTACGAACTTAGTGACCAGTTTGAGTGGGGGCCTATGTGCGATGTGGTCGATGACCTGAGGGAGAGAGGGGACATCCCGGAGGTACGCATCAATTGCAATGGGGAGGTCATTCCCGAGGTAAGCGCCGCGAAGGCATGAGCGTGCTGGAGGTTGCCACCATGCAAGAGTGCGATAGCGAACAACTGCGTAGAAACCTGAGGGAGCGCACCCGCGAACTTGGCGCTGAGCCCTCTCGCCCCAGACTGGCAATCAAGCGCGCCATCGACCTGTTCGGCGCGGTGCTGGGCTTGCTGCTGCTTTGGCCTCTCCTGCTGATACTGGCGATTGCAGTGCGGCTCGATTCACCCGGCCCCGCGCTGTTCACCCAGAAACGGTTGGGCAGGTGGGGCCGCCCGTTCACTCTTTACAAGCTGCGGACAATGGTAGAGGATGCGGAGAAGAAGGGGGCCGGGCTTGCTATAGAGAAGAATGATTTTCGCATCACGCGGGTCGGGGCGTTCTTGCGGAAGACAAGTCTCGACGAAGTGCCTCAGCTTCTCAACGTCTTGCGCGGGGACATGAGCTTCGTTGGACCGCGCCCCTTGCCTGTTCCATACTTAGACCGTTGGGATGCCCGTCAGCGACTTCGACTCGTTATGCCGCAGGGCATCACGGGCTGGTCCCAGGTAACAATGCGGAATGATGGCCCGTGGCCTGAGCGACTGGAGAAGGACGTTGAGTATCTGGAGAACTGGTCGCTGATCTTTGATGCGCGGATCTTTCTGATGACGCTACTGAAGGTCTTCAAGAGCAGTGGGATCGAAACTGAAGAGGGCGGCGTGAAAGAGTTCACGACAGAGGACAGCGAGTCCGCCATAGATGCGGAGGACGCGTGATGAAAGATCAGCCCTCAGTCGTAATCATCGGCGCCGGTGACCACGCGCACGTCATGCTGGACGTGTTGCGTTGCCAGGGCGATACCGAAATCCTTGGGTTTCTCGATGATGCGGAGGAATTGCAGGGGGCTCGCACTCGTGGCGGTCTCGAGGTCATAGGCCGGACGGACCCGGATGGTTTGCGCGCCTGCGGCGCCGACGCATTCGTTGTGGGAATAGGAAACAATGGTATCCGGCGCATGCTATTCGAGCGGTGCTGCGCCGCCGGCCTGCAACCGTGGACGGCCATCCATCCGGAAACGGTGATTGCCGACAGCGCGACCGTCGGTGACGGCACGCACATCGTGGCCGGTGTCACAGTGGACCCACACGCGGTCGTGGGCGAGAATGTTCTGTTGAATACTGCATGCACGGTTGATCACGACAACGTCATTGGGGACCATGCATTCATCGCGCCGGGCGCAAATCTCGGCGGAGATGTGACTGTAGGTCCCGAAGCGTTTGTGGGCATAGGCGCCACAGTCTTACCCGGTGTCACCATTGGTGCCGGTGCAACGGTCGGCGGCGGTGCCGTCGTTATCGAGGATGTTCCCCCCGGGGCAGTAGTAGTTGGAGTTCCCGCCCGAATTATCCGGACTGAGCGCGTCGAGAAATGATCCGTCGTATACGTTGTCGTATACGTTGTAGGGAGAGGAACTGTCATGACCGAGACACCGGAAAACAATGAAGGAACGCCGACTGTGCCTGAAGGTATGGTCCAATCCTGGCCGCCCATCACGCAGGCCGATCGAGATGCGGTGGCGAGCGTCTTTGACACCGACCCGCTGCACACGCGGTGGGCGCCCAAGGCGTCTGCGCTCGAGGAGCGCTGGGCGGAGTACTGCGATGCCGAGCACTGCATCCTGACCAACGGCGGAACCCAGTCGCTGCACATGGCGCTGCTCGCGGTCGGTGTTGAGCCCGGTGATGAGGTGATTCTCCCGGCCTTCAGCTACTGGTCTTCAGCGGCGGCGGTCATACACGCGAACGCCGTGCCGATCTTCGTTGACATCGAGCCACACACGTTCTGCATCGACCCCGGCCTCATCGCGGAGGCCATCACCGAGCGCACCGCCGCGATCATGCCCGTACACATTCATGGAATGCCCGCGGATCTCGATGCTATCGTGGACATCGCGGACGCCCACGATCTGCCCGTGGTCGATGACGCAGCGCAGGCGCAGGGCGCTCGCTACCGGGGAAAGCCAGTCGGGGGCCTCACCGATGTGACCGCATTCAGCCTCAACCGCCTAAAGAACCTGACAGGCGGAGAGGGCGGACTCGTCACCACCAACAGCGACGCCATCAACGAATGCGCGGCGGCGACCGGGGGAATGGGCAGCGTGACGATGGAAGCCGATGGCGGTGAGCGCACGTTCTTTGGGCATGGTTACAACTACCGCCCGCAGGAACTGATGGCCGCACTGGCCCTGAGTCAGCTTGACCGCCTGGACGAGTACAATGCTCGGCGGCGGGAGATGGCCGACTATCTCACAGACGCGCTGCACAACATTCCAGGGGTCGGCGGTCCGATCACCCCGAATTACGCGGACCCGGTGCACTTCATGTACGTGCTCGAATTTCGGCCTGAAGAGCTTGATCTCGACGTATCGATGGAGGAGTACAAGTCGAAGGTGTGGGACGCACTGGAGGCCGAGGGGGTCCCAATCCTTCAATGGCAGCGCGAGATCATACCTGCGATGGACTTCTTCCAGGATGAGCGCGGCTACGCGTCTACGCCGCCGTGGCGCCTGGGTGACTGCACTGTGAGCTACGATCCAGACGACTACCCGAACGCGCAGCACTTCGTCGCCTCACACGCGTATCTTCGCGGCGTCCACCCGCCGAACGAGATGGACCTGATGGAACGGTATGTGGAGGCGTTCCGGAAGGTGTTCGATCAGAACGAAAGTACACTCTAAGAAGCAACGAAGGCGAGTAAGCGGTCGAAGTGGTCTTGCAGTCGAGGCGAACCCAGGGGATTGAGTGAGATGCGGTTGAAGCGAGTGTTGAAGATCGGCGCAGGCGCTGGTGCATTCGGCGCCTGCGTCATGGCAGTTCGCGATGTCATGTTGAGCGGTGGCGGGGCGACCAGCAATCCATTACGATTCGCTGGCAATGGCGCCCTGCAATTGCTCCTCTACGCGGTCATCGGCGCACTTCTTGGGGCCCTAATTTCGCTGGTGATACCGGGCCTGATACGGGTGCTTTCGCGACAGCGCTCTGATGCGTCATACGCATACGGAGGAAGCCTCCTGCTTCTTGCCGGCAGCGCAATGCTCCTGGGTACCCCGGCACCCGGGGCAGAAGAACCACCGGCCGTGGTATTTACGCTGGTGGCGTCCATCCTCCTGGCGATGGGCGGAGTGCTCCTTGCCGGCGCTATCGTGGCCGATCGGAAACCGAACTGGGTGCCGATTGGATTCGCGACCCTTGTCGGCGCAGCCATACTCTTTGGGGGGATGCGTGCGACACTGGCTTCAATCATCCCTGCTTCGGCGCCTGGCTATCTGGGGATAGGACTGGCCGCACTCGTGGCTTTTCTAATCGCCTACTGGCTTATGCGGTGGCTGGAATCTATACTTGCTGCACGTTGGTCGCAAAGAGGTGCCACGTGGGGACTGGCAGTGGCGATGATAGCTCCAATCCTTGTCCTGGTGGTGTGGACAATAGTGCCTCGCGGAGGCTCCGATACGATCGCCTCAAAAAGGAAGATACACCCTTCTGGCGATACATCTCGGCCGAATGTGATCCTGATCAGCGTGGACACCCTGAGAGCGGACTACGTTGGCTATGCGGGAGGGCCTGCGAAGACGCCGAACCTCGATGATTTGGCAGCGAAAAGTCATGTATTCACTAATGCAAGTAGCGCGGCTCCCTGGACTAAACCGTCTTTCGCGGCATCTCTAAGTGGGCGCTATCCCTCCGAAGTCGGCGTAGGACGGACGTCTTCCGGTCGCGGAGGAGGTGTATGGAAGCCAAGCGTCCCATCGCTTGCAGAAGCATTCCAGAACAATGAATACTACACGGCTGCGGTCGTTAGCAACGTCGTCCTCAGCAGAGCAGCCGGATTCGACAAAGGATTCGACACGTTTGTCCATACCACACACGATTCTGCTCAAAAGAGGCTTGCGCCATGCTTCCAACTTTTGAATTCACTCAATCCCTGGGGGGAAGACGTATGGTCGCCCCGATTCGAACGTGAACGTGCTGACGTGACGACCCCTGTCTGCATTCGGCAGCTGGAGCGCACAAGCCAACCCGTGCTCTTCTGGGTTCATTATAATGACCCCCATGATCCGTACGATGCTCCGAATGTGTCCGCGGACTACCACGTTCGTTTCTCTGGCAGCGAACTTCATTCGACCGAAGCGGGTAGAGTCAACAATTCCCCGGCGGTCAGGGAGCGATTCGTGCAAGCGTACATCCGCGAGATCGAGTACTTCGACAACTGGCTGGGAAAGCTGCTCTCAGCGATCAGCGAATCCGGTATTGGAGAAGACAGTATCTTAATAGTTTTCTGGTCCGATCACGGCGAGGAATTCTGGGACCACGGTGGCTACTATCACGGGCAGTCACTTCATAGCGAGTTGTTACATGTTCCATTGATGGTACGCCTGCCAGCGCAGCTGCAGAGCCGTGCCATCTCGGAGCCTGTGAGTTTGGTTGACCTGACGCCCACATTGCTCGATGCCGTAAAACTAGAAGAGCCACGGGGCTTACGTGGTCGTAGTCTACTACCCCTGATTGAAGGAACCAATAATGACACCGGAAACTTTGCATATTTCGCCGAAGCGTGTTGCCAGAACAGCGTTCGAAAGGCGCTAATTCGCGGCGATTATAAGCTCATTTACGATGTGTACCGAGACAGCTTCCGACTATATGATCTCGCGGATGATCCACACGAAGAGCACAACATTTATGGAATATCGGCTGCGCCCGACACCACTGAGATGAAAGAGGAACTACTCGGATGGACTCAGAAGTCACTGACGCTCATGGACGAACATCTCAATGCCCGCGGCGCGTCGCAGATGTCACCTGAGATACGACAACAACTCAGAGACATGGGCTATGTACAGTGACGGCCGGCCTCCTCCGCGAAACCCAGAGGCTCTGCCAATCTGTCAGTGACAGCACAAACCATTCCGTCAATGGATTTCTCACAAGATCAGCGCGGCTACGCGTCTACGCCGCCGTGGCGCCTGGGTGACTGCACTGTGAGCTA
>CAZAHB010000139.1:0-14208 GCA_964484945.1 uncultured Armatimonadia bacterium
CACCCGGACTGCCCTCTGGCCGGGAGTGGGAGGTCTTGCCCCACCAGTGCCCCAGCACGCAGACGACATTCGCCCCCGGCAGCAGCAGTTCGGTCACGTCATACGCGTCCACCGGGCGCGCGTCACCGGTATACGGGCCCGGCCCGCGGCCGACGAACCGACCGTTCACCCAGACCATGTAGCTTGTGTCGGCGGTGATGCGCAGCGTGGCCTTCATCGCTACTTCGCCGACCTTGAATGTCCGGCGCAGATAGCAGTATGCGTTCGGGTAGTCTTCGTCGGCCCAGATCCAGTCCGCGTCAAGCTGCATGGTGGCGCCTCCTGTGGCATGCGCTGGTCGTGACGGGTCTTTCCCGTCCGGGGGCGCGAGGACCTTTCGGCGACACGTGTCGTTCACCGTCCGGAGACGGCTCACGCCCCGCCGCATGTTGACGAATCACCCTCACCCGCCTATCATTGCGCCATGGGGAACATGGGATCCGTCAGCGCCGTCTTTCATCAGGATGAACGTGCCTACACCGGCCATCAGCTTCGCTCCCACTGGATCTACGAGACCTTCGGGGTGCAGGGCGATGCCATCGTGGCGTTCCGCGGGCCCTGTCGCGTCGAGTTGAGCGAGATGGTCGATCGGGCGGATGTGCTGGCCGGCGAGGACATCCGCGCAGCGGAGATGCTTCACCTGATCGCCGAACACTTCGACCGCGACCTGACCCGGGCAGTCCTGCGCCAGCGCCTGCTGATGTGCATGATCGCCGAGAAGCTGCAGGGGGCGCCGGAGATGCCCATCCCGCGTCGGGAGGGCGACGACCTGTTCGTCGGCGATCGGAAGCTGACGGTGTCGATCGCGACGGTCTCCCCGGTCTCGACACTGATCCATGTCGGCATCAATGTGGACGCATCCGGTGCGCCCGTGGAGGCGGTGGGGCTCGAAGAGTGGAACATCGACGTGGATACGCTTGCTGAGGAACTGCTTGACGCGTACACCGCCGAGGTAGCGGACATCTATCTCGCGACCTGCAAGGTTCGAGGAGTGCAATGAGCGAGCAAGACAGACAGACCGCTGATGAAGACGTGCCTGAAGCTGAACAGGAGGACGGCCCTAACGCCTACGAGGCGGCGCGCGAGGCCATCGACGAGCAATACCAGCGCGAGCAGCGCATCGCCGAGGAGGCGGACACGAGCCTTCGCGCACCTCTGCACGAGATATTCACGTCCATCCAGGGGGAGGCGCTGTTCGCGGGGCTGCAGCAGATCTTCATCCGCTTCAGCGGCTGCGATCTGCGCTGCCCGTGGTGCGATACTCCCGAGGCCCGGGAGGATCCGCTCGACGAGGTGTGGTGCCAGGCCAGGCCGGGTGTGCGCGGCTTCACAATCGAGAATCCTGCACCCGTGGACGAAGTCCTGCGCGTGGTAAAGCGCATCCTCAAGTACGATGAGGAGGGCGCGATCCACTCCATCGCACTGACCGGCGGGGAGCCCCTCATGCATGCGGAGTATGTCTCCTCGCTTGCGGCGGGCCTGCGTCCGCTGGAACTGCCGATTATGCTCGAGACCAACGGGCAGCGTCCGGATGACCTGCAGACGGTCCTGAGTATGATCGACTGGGTGGCCGCCGACTACAAGCTCGACAGCGCGATGGGCCGGCCCCTCGACGACGGCGCCCGCCGCGAGTTCCTGCGCCTGGCGCAGTATAAGCGCGCGTTCGTCAAGATCGTGGTGACCGAGGACACCACCGAAGAGGAGCTTGCGGAGGTCTACGACCAGATCGCGGCGGTCGATCCGGCCTGTCCGGTGTTCATTCAGCCGGTCACTCCGGTGGGCGACATACGCCCTCCGAACGGCCTGGACCTGATCCGCTTCCGGGCCATTGCGATGACCCGTTTGCGGGATGTGCGCGTGATGCCACAGATACATCCGGTGCTGGGGTTGAGGTGAAGCGGATGAGGGAGTGGGGAGAGCGGAGCGGGCACGACGTCGTTTGTCGTTGCGGTTTGTCCAGGCGTCTGGAGGGGCCGGTCTCCGTCCCGGCCCGCGGTCTACGATGAAAGTCGGGCTCACCACCACAATTCCCGTAGAGGCCATCTTCGCCGCCGGCCACACACCGGTGGACCTCAACAACGCCTTCATCGTCAGCGAATCCGCCGCACAGATGGTGGCTGACGCGGAGAGCCAGGGATATCCCCGGACCGCCTGCGCGTGGATCAAGGGCATGTTCTCCGTGGCTCTGCGGGAAGAGATCCCGACGGTGGTCGCGGTCACTCAGGGCGATTGCGCGCAGACCCACGCCATGATCGAGACCCTCAGCGAAGCCGGCGTGCGTATCATCCCCTTCGCATACCCGTATGACCGCGACGAGCAGCTTCTCCGCGCTCAGATTCAGCGCCTGTGCGATCATCTCGGCGTGACATGGCAGCAGGCGGAAAGCTGGCGCGAGAAGCTTCGGCCTCTGCGGGAGAAGATCGCCGAACTCGACCGCCTTACGTGGCGCGAGGGCCTTGTCAATGGGCAGGAAAACCACTATTATCAGGTCAGGAGCAGCGATTTCAGCGGGGACCCGGGGCAGTTCGAGGCCGAGATCGACGAGTTCCTCGCGTCAGCGCATGAGCGAACGCCCTTCGAGGGCAGTGTGCGGATAGGGGTTGCAGGCGTCCCGACGATCTACAGTGACCTCTACGAGTTCGTGGAGAGTCTCGACGCCCGGGTGGTGCTCAACGAGGTCCAGCGGCAGTTCACAATGGTTGACTGCCTCGACTGTGGTCTGCTCGAGCAGTACCTGCGATACACATATCCGTATGATCTCGCGGGTCGGGTCGCGGATCTGGGAGCCCAAATTCAGTCGCGACAGATAGATGGAATCATTCACTACACGCAGGCCTTCTGCTTCCGCCAGATACACGATCTACTGCTCAAGCGCCACCTTGATGTGCCGGTGCTGACAATTGAAGGCGAGGGACCGGCGCCACTGGACGCGCGCACTCGACTGCGAATCGAGGCGTTCGTGGAGACATTGACCGCTCGGAAAAGGCATTGATAGCGTGGCGGGCGAAATCCCGTTCGCGCTTACGACAGCACGACGACGCAGCAAAGGAAGTTAGCGAGGTGAGTCACATGCGCACCACGAGCACGCTGCTGGCGGTCCTTCTGCTGACCTGCCTGGTAGCAACAGGGGCCCTGGCGCAGGACTACATGGGGCCGAAGCTGGAAGGCACTGTGACGCTCCGCAGTGGCCAGCAGATCAGCGGGGTCATCCTGACCGCGCAGCTTGGGATCGTTGACGGCGCAGAGATCGGCTCGCGCCTGCGCGACGGCGGATACATTGCGGTGAACGTGGACGGCGACGAGCGTCGCGTCGATGCCACCGACATTGCGGCGGTGGACGTCGAGTGGTCGAAGACCGGCACCGAAGATGACCCCAAGTGGTCGATCACGAAGCTGAGCGTGACCACGCAGGAGGGTGAGGTCGTCACGGGTCAGCCGGCCTGGCTGGTTCATGCCACGTCGCTGATCGTGGAGGCCGAGGATGGGACGCAGAAGAAGATTTACGCGTTCCCGATGGCCGGCAGCAACTTCTCGCCGGACAACCTTATGACATCGATCAGCCTCGCTCCCTCTCCGGCTCCCGAGACCGCAGACACAGGCGAGGCGCCGGCTGCCGATGAAGAGGAGCCCGCAGCGGACGAGGAGCCTGCTGCCGATGAAGAGGCGCCCGTTGATGAGGAGCCGACCACGCAGCCCGAAACCGGCACGCCCGGCACCGTCGTGACGCCGATCGAGGGGGACGCGGCCGATACCGGCGAGCAGCCGGCGGAGGACACCGGTGATGAGGCCGATGGCGATACCGTGGCGGTCGAACCCGGAGTGGGCGTTGGCGTCTCCGCGCAGCCGAGCGTGGAGGCGGTCCCGGAGGGCTCGGTCTTCGCGACCGGACAGCCTGCTGTCATTACCTTCGAGGTGACGAATCCGGAGACCGGCAGTCCGATGCAGGTGCGCTTTCTGATCGTACCGCTGCCGACGCAATAGGCAGACAGCGGTGCAGCAAAGTCCCAGCGGCGGGCGGCAGTACGCAAAGCCGCCCGCTGTGCCGTGCCTGAATTGACACGATCACAGTGCGGCAGGGAGGATTGATGAACCCGGCCCCCGCTTCGAGCGCGATCCGCTACGTGTGGTTCGACCAGGACGACACGCTCTACAGCTACCACGACGCCATGCACCGCGCCCTTCACGAGTGCCTCACGATCATCCACGACGAATTCCCACGGACGCGCGAGACCCTTGACGTGGCCGATATGATCGATGTGCGCTCGGAGATCGCAGAGCGGGTGGAGCGAGCCGGTATGGACTTCCTGCAGGCACGTCGGGAGGCGTTTCGAGAGACGCTCGGGCGATACGCGAGACTCGAAAGCGGCCTCGACGAATTGCTCACCGACACCTACTACGAGACCCTCCACTGCCAGATCTGGCCTTTCCCGGAAACGAAGCGGGTACTGGAGGATCTCGCGGATGATCACACCCTCGGCATCCTGTCGAACGGAATGTCGCTGATCGACGAGTTGGACATCGCTCACTTCTTCGACCATCGGATATACGCTCTCGAACTGGGGCTGTACAAGCCCGACCCCGCTATCTTCGGCCACGCCATGTCCCTGGCCGGTGCGGAGCCCGAAGAGTGCCTGCTCGTCGGCGACAACCGCATCTGCGATGTCGTCGGCGCCCGCGATGCGGGCTGGACCAGCGTCTGGCTTAACCGCGAGGGGCGCCTCTGGGACATCGGCGCCGAGCCGCCCGAACTGGTCGTCACAAGTCTGGTGGAGTTGCCACCGCTGATCCGCGATATAGAGAGCGCGTAGTTCATCAGGAGAACGCAGCCGCCGATGAGGCTCAGAGTAAGCGACTACCGACACCCGGCCGAATTATGCACATTCGTCGCCTCCGCCTGGCTGGCGGTCGCACTTCTGGTGCTGGTGGAAGCGCTGATGATCGGGCTGGTTGTGCGCAGTCCGTTCCACGACACAGTCGCGCTGATCGTCGGTATTGTGCTTCTTGTCATCTTCCATCTCGGCCTCGTGTTGGGCCTCACCGGCATTCGTCGGCATCGGGACGGACTGCACAGTGCCGGCCGGCGGATCGGCCCAAGTCGCCACCGGCGTGTCCACGAGGCCGCTGAGGCCGCGTGTGATCGACTGTCCGCACCGGGCACACCGCCGATCTACGTCATCCCGTCCGATGAGGTGGACAGCTTCACCATCAGTTGGGGCGTGCCGGAGATCTTCGTGACCGAAGGCATGGTCCGGGAGCTTGGCGACCTGGAATTGCGGGCCGCCCTGGCTCATGAACTGGCGCACCTGAAGGACCATCACGCGCGATGGTTGACACTGATTCGGCTGCCGCTGGCGGCGGGCCTCGGCCCGAAGCCGCTGCTGGCGCCCTTCGCGCTGGCATGGATGGCGATGCGCTGGTGGGCGGATGTGGCGGAACTGTCGGCCGATCGCGCGGCGGCGATTGCCACGGGCGGTCCGGAGCCTGTGGCGCACTGGCTCTCCTCCGCGCTGGGAATTGATGTCGCCGCAGTTGGTGAGGTGGGGCTGCATCGCTACCTGAGCCACACCACAGACGCTCCGGCGTGGGAGTTGGCGCGCGAACAGTTGCATACGATCGACCCGGATCTGGCGCGGCGAGTAGTCACGCTCGCGCGCTTCACGAATTCTGCGAAGTTCGCGGCCTGTCAGGCGATCGTCGGCGACCTCGATCTGCCGACCGCTGAACGCCATCGCGACCCTGAATCCGCCGGAGTAATGCCCCAGGTCGTTATCGGGCTTCTCGCGGGAGTCTCACTGACCCCGATCGCGATTGGGCTTTCAATCGTGGTCACGGCTCCGAGCGAGCGAGCGCCCGTTGCACAGCCCGAACCTGTCGCGGAGAGCTTCGACCCGGCTGAGGTGCCGGCTCCCGCGCATGACGCGCCGAGCAACGCGGCCTCACCGGGCGCCGAAACGCGGACCGACAACCCGCAGCGGCGCGAAGCGAGCGACACGCCGCCCGCGGCAGAGCAGCAGACTGCCGCTACCCTGCAGGGCGAGGATGCCGTGGAGGGGATGCTGCACCTGGCGCGAAGACACAAAGAGCGCGACGAGCATCAGCAGGCGGTGCGCGTGCTGCAGGATTTGATCGAGATCGATCCGACCGTTGCGGAGGCACATCACCTGCTGGCCTGGACCTACATTGAAATGGACGAGCGCGCGAAGGCCGAGGCGGAGTTCATCGCGACACTCAATCTGACCGACCCGGGTGATGAGATGTACCGCATGGCCGAAGGTGCGCTCAAACGAATGGAGTAGCGAAAGCCGCCGGGTCCCGGCCCGGCGGCGGTACATGAACACACAGGAAGGACGACCCCGATCATGACCCCCGAAGAGACACTTGAACACCTCATCGGCGATGCGTCCGAAGTACACTCGCCGGAGGAGTTGCTCGAGAAACTGAAGCTCGACCGACCCCTGCGAATCAAGTACGGTGCAGACCCGACCGCTCCCGATCTTCACCTCGGGCATTCCGTGCCGATGATGCGCCTGCGCCGCTTTCAGGAGATGGGGCACCAGGTGGTCTTCATCATCGGTGATTTCACCGCGCGCATCGGCGACCCGTCCGGGCGCTCGAAGACCCGCCCGATGCTCTCGCGGGAGGAGATCGAGAGCAACGCCGAGACATTCGCCGAGCAGGCGGGGAAGATACTCGACATCGATGAGTGCGAGATCAGATACAACTCAGAGTGGCTGGAGGAACTCGGCACCGACGGGATGATCCGGCTTTCGTCACATTACACCGTCGCGCGGATGCTCGAGCGTGATGACTTCAAGAAGCGTTTCGAGGCCGAGACCCCGATCTCCGTTCGGGAGTTCCTCTACCCGCTGGTGCAGGCGTATGACTCGGTCGCGGTCGAAGCCGACGTGGAGGTCGGCGGGACCGACCAGCTTTTCAACTTCCTTGTCGGCCGCGACATCATGCGGGCCTACGGGATGGAACCACAGGTGGCCGCCACATGGACGTTGCTGGTAGGCACCGATGGCACCGAGAAGATGAGCAAGTCCATGGGCAACTACGTGGGTGTCACCGAGGAGCCGTCAGAGATGTTCGGGAAGCTGATGTCGATCCCCGATGACATCCTGCCTCACTACTGGGCGTTGCTGACTGATGAGGGCTTCGAGGGCGCCGAGCGCGTCGATGAGGCGATGCTTGAGGACGAATTGCACCCGATGGCGGCCAAGAAGGACCTGGCCCGACGGGTCGTCACGCGCTATCACGACGGAGAGGCCGCCGAGGCCGCGCAGGCGGAGTTCGAGAAGGTCTTCAGCCGCGGCCAGAAGCCGTCTGAGATGGACGAGCTTCCGGTGGAGGCCTGTGATATCGAGGACGGGCGCGTGTGGATCGTCAAGCTTGTGCGCGGTTGCGGCGCGGCGTCGTCGAATTCCGAGGCCCGCCGCCTGATCGACCAGGGCGCGGTTCGCCTTAATGATGAGAAGATCACCGATCAGACCGCAAACATTGAGGTCGAAGATGGCGATGTCCTGCAGGTGGGCAAGCGCACCTTCGCGAAGGTTAAATTGACATGATGCGGGGACATTGGTCAGAAGCCGAGGAGGCGGATTACGATGGCGAACGATGACAATGAAGGACGAGACATCATTGCAGTTTTTGGGGCCATGATCCTGGGAGCCCTGATGGGAGGCATCTTCGCCCTGCTGTTCGCACCGAAGTCCGGTGAGGAGCTGCGCGGCGATATCGGTGATGCGGCCACACGCGCGAAAAAGCGCGCCGAGGAAGCGCGGGACCAGATGGCAAAGAAGTATGAGGACCTCAAGACGCGCATGGATCGGCACATGGAAGAGCACGCCGAGGAGGCCGCGGAGGCCACCGAAGAACTCGCGGAGGAGATCGAATCGCATATCGAAGAGGCGTAGAAGCCTCTGAAACGCCACGCTGGACACGTGGGCCCTGCAGCCGCCACCCATCGGTTGCAGGGCCTTGTTGTGTCTTCTATCGCTGGATGCTCACCGGGGCGATGGCGCGAACCGTCTCGCCCTCGTCGGATTGCGCCGTTACCCGCACAATGTACCGGCCCGCGGGGACGGGCGACCCGGCATCAGAGCGCAGATCCCACGTGAGCATCTGCACGCCGGCGGTCCCCTGCCGGCCGGAGACGAGGTGGCGGACCGGGCATCCGGCGATGTTCAGCACCTCGGCAGCAATCTCCGCGGGCGTCGAGAGAGTGAATGTGACAGCGGCGCCGCGCGCCGCCTGGCGGGCGGTTACACCGCTCAACGCGAGCGTGGCATCGGATCGCTCAACGCGCAGCATCAGCCTCCGGGGAGCGTCTGAGGCCGTAAAGCGGTAGCCTGCGCCTGTGCGTAACGATGTCGCCGCGCCGGTGTCGCGGTCCTCGAGTATCACGCGCAGGCCGCGGGGCAGCAGGGACAGATCCACGGCGCGGACGGTAACCTCTTCGCCCGGCGCCGCGCTGACCTGCAGTGGCCAGGTGTAGCAGTCGGCTTCCTTATCCCGCAGATCGACGGTCAGCAGGGAGCCTCCTGTGGTATCCTCAAGCGAGAGATTCGGCCCTCCCCGGGCGGCGGGCAGATCGGGCACTGTCAGCGCCGTTTCCGCCACCCCGCACAGGCCCGCGGCATCGGCCCCCGAAGCCGAACGCGCCATAAGCCTCAGCAGCCAGCCGTTCGCCCCGGTTGTGACCAATGCGTCGGCCTCGGTCGGGGCGAGGTTCCCCGCCAGCGTCACCGTGCAATCCTCCGAGGCGTAGACCCAGTATGAATGCCAGGGCTGTAATGCATCCGAATCGCTGCCGGCGAGAGCCAGACCCGACAGCACCTGGTACGTGGCGTCAGCGTACGTCCACGCGAGGGGCGCAACTGCGGCTGCGGGAGTGCTCGAGAGGCTGCTCATTTGCACAGGCGAGCCCCAGGGGGAACTGATGATATTCCAGCCGCTCGAAAGCTCCCAGGAGAATGTCGTCTCCGTGCATGGCTGGCAGAGCACGACCGCGTGGGTGGGGGCATCGAAGCGCGCCCAGATTCCCGCTCCCGCAACCGCGGCCGGGTCATCGCTCGAGTAGTCGCCGACACCCGGATCCCACGAGGCGACTGCCGAAGCGCCCAGCGCCTGCCCGATGGTCTGGCCGGGACCGGCACCAGGCAGGGCAACCATCTGCACCCCTGCTGCGAACTCATGCTCCAGTCGCGTCGCGACAGTCACTTCCACAGCGCCGCTGTCGGCGTTCGCCGAAGTGGTCGAAGAATTCACCGTCACCGAAAGCGTATACTCGCCCGTCGCTCCGACCGGGACCGTCCACCCGGGTTCAGAGGTGGACGCATCATCGAAGCCTCCCACCAGTGTGCCGTCACTGTCCCTGGCGCGCCACCGGTAAGTCAACTCGTTTCCGTTGCCGTCGGCGGCCGTAACCGAGCACTGCACAGTATCGCCCGCGGCGGTGACAGCCGGTTCGGCAGTCGGTCCATCCGTGATGTGCACGTCCCCCTGCTGGCCCGCAAGGACGGTGACCTGGAAGGACCCGCTGTCGGAGACCGTCGGGTCATCAGCCGAGCGCGCGGTCACCGACAGGGTCGCGACGATCTCCTCGCCTGCGTCATTGGCTGGAGCGGTCCAGATTGGCTCCGGGATGCTCGTGTCGCTGAACTCGCCAGTTGTGGCGGCCCACTCGTAGTCAATCGCTCCCCCCAGGCTCTCCCTGGCACTGACGCTGCACTGCACCTCACCATTGGAGGCAACTGTTGCGGGTGAGCCGGACGGGCCCTCGGTGATGGTGACAGCCCGCTGCTGCTGACCGTGGTCGAGGAAGTCAAGAGGTATGCCCGGTGCGGCGTCGTAAATCTGGGCGTGCTGTCCGGAGTTGTAATCAGTAGCGCGGGGCGCCGCATAGTCGTAGAGTTCCTCGGCGGAGATGGCCGAATCCCCGTCGGAGTCCGCCGGACCCGCCATGCCCTCGAGAAGGTAGTAGACCAGGATATCGTGCTGCAGTGCGTTAGATTCCTGGCAGGTCTCGTCATAGTCCGCAGCAGTGATCACCACGCCGAAGCCGTTGTCATCGAGGTCCAGTGGGGACATTTGCCGCCTGCGTGCCATTGCGCGCCGGAGGTCCTCCGCAAAGCCGTCGGACACACCCGCGGGTTGCGTTGCTCCGAGGCCTTTGACGCGCATGCCGGCGCGTGTCTGTGCGGACTTGATCATGCCGCCCGAGTGGCAGGCGGCGATAACGCCCATGAAGTTGGGCGTGGGCAGGCTCTCTATCCATTCGCCAAGTTCATCGTCGCGAACATCCGTCGTCGCGTGGTAAGTGACGAGGAACTCGTCCTGTCCATTGGCTTCATCAATGGGTGCGATGTCCCGGCCATGGCTCCCATGGCCGCTGAAAAGGAACACACAGAGATCATCTGCATCCGAGAGTGTCGCGAGTCGCTCCAGTCCCGATCGGATTGCATCCCGCGTCGCAGACTCATTGATCAGAACCGCGATGTTCTCGGCCCTCCAGTTCGATCCCTCAGTCAATGCGGCGCCAAAGTCCAGCGCATCATCGTCGCAGTACGACAGATCGTTGATGGTCCCGGCGTAATCAGCGACGCCGATCAGGAGGGCCCGGCACGTTTGCACGCCGTCGGCACCGGCTGGAGGGGCGGGGGAGAGTGAGAATGCACTGTGCGAGCCGCCCGGCACTGACACGTATTGCTCCGCGGGGCTTGCGACGGTGCCGGCGAGGTGAGCGGAGACCACGTACGTCCCCGCCTCGACGCCGACAGCGTACCGGCCCCTCGCGTCCGTTGTAGTCACGGCGGCCGGTCGATCGAAACCGGTTTGCTGCGCCGGGCGGACCCAGATCGTCACCCCCTCGGCAGGCGCGCCCGCGCGGGTGACGGTTCCGGAGATGGTCGCCGATTGGGTCGCATCCACGGAGATACGGTAGCCGCCGGTGTAGGACGCCGAATATGAGCGTACACGCACGTAGAGGGTCCCGGAAGCGGAGGCAATATGCTCAAGACGCGAGCAATAGTCCGTCCCACCGTCATCATCTTCGGCGATGAACGTTGCCCCGTCTGAACCGTAGAGGGTGATAACGGTGTCCCTGACGTCACTGGAACTGGTCGAGAATGTCTGGATTACGTATTCGGTGCCGGCCGTGGCGCTGAAGCGCACATAGTCCACATCCGATGCCGGCTGGATCTCGTGCGTCTGGCGCGAGCCGTCAGTCGCAATCCACCGGGCTTGAGCGGCGGTATCGTCCGGTTCGAATGAATCAGCGGCCACCGCCCCCACCTGCGACCACCCGAGGGCCACCAGGCACAAAAAGGCGGGGCCCAACCATGTTCTCCGACCAGTCCGAGAAATTATCTCAGGCATCATACTCAGCCCTGTCATCATCGTTTCCGCATGCCGTTTCGATCTACAGTTTCTCAGTCACGTCCATGATCGCGCGGGCAATCTCCGCCCGCATACGGTCCCACTCCGCGCCGGAATGACGCTCCGCGGTCTCCCGCAGCACGGGCCTCTCACCCTCAACGCTCTCGATCCCCGAAGGAAGCTCGGGGAGCATTCCTTCCGCCCTGTCAAGTGCCGTCTGTGCGTCTGACGTATCGATACCCGCGTCTTCTGCTCGCTCAATCATCGCTTCAAGTGTGGCGATGTAACGAATGTCGTCAACGCCTTCACGACAGGCCTCCCAGTGCAGCGTGGAAACGATCTGCTCGGCCTCATCGTCGAGAGGGAAGGCGTAGACGAAATCGTAGCGCTCGGCGTCCGTATCGTCGAACGGACTGCCGCCGAAGCGATTCCACATCCACGGAACGTGCACCCGCAGTGGCGACTGCCACATGTAAACGCCCTGCAGGATGCGGTTCCACTCAGGGGCAAAGAACGCGCCTCGCATATTGTGGTAGATCCATAGTTCATCCCCCGATGCCTCCGCAATCCGAACGAGTTCCTCGAAATCGTGGCCGTCACGCAGCCACTCCTCGATCGAGTGTCCGTTCAGGCAGCGACGTTCGCGGCAAACTGATAGCTGAGGTAGTCCAGCGTGCGGGCCAGCCGGGCGCGGAACTGCTCGTCGGAAGTGTATGCCCACGCGAACTCGACCCCGGTGATCGTCACGGGAGTGTAGGTCGGCGAGTTGAACTCGTGCATGCCCTCGGCGCTTGTGTGCGCGAGCCATTCATCGAAGCTGGCCACCGCGCGGGCGTGTGCTTCCCCATCCTCGAGGACCCGCGACAGGGCGACCGTGGCCCCGAGGTTCAGCGCCCAGATGTTCGTGTAATTCCACTGCGCTCCGTGGCCGAACACACCCGCCAGCATCGGCTCAAAGGCCCGCTCGAGTGCGACCGTCGTCTCATCCTCCAGCTTCTCCGCAAATGCCAGATACGCATGGACCAATCCCGGTGACAGGAATGAGACCGCGTTGCGGTCCTTGACCCGGTCCCAGTGTGTCATCCACAGGAAGTTGCCAAAACGCTCCGAATCCGTGTCCAGCACCTGATGCTGAAGGATTTTGCGGATTATACGGTTGGCCTCGATCGCGTCGTCGCCACCGTAAAGGCGATCATCGCCGGCAAGCAGCAGCAGCGCGTATTCGAGGGAGTTTTGCGCTACAGTGAAGCCCGTGAAGCGCGGGAAGAACTCATTCCACTGTCGCAGCAGCGCCTCCGGCGGGTGATAGAACCTGTCGCCGAGCTTCCGAAGCCCGTGCTGCAACCGGACCGCGCGATCCCTCTGCGCCCGTAGTGCATCGCCCATCGCCAATCTCCTCGTCAGACGCGGCTGTGGCTGTCGTATTCGTCGCCGCTGATGCGCTCGATGTAGTTCTTCTCGCGGTACTCGGCGACGAAGTCCTCGTCCAGCGGGTACTGGCCGAACTGTTTCGCGGTGTCGATCATCGCGCGGTAGTTCTCGGGCTTGACCGCCGGGTGGATGGAGTTGCTCGACGCGAGGATATGCCCGCCGCCCGGCGAAGCCTTCGCGATTGTCTCCTTTGTGGCTTCCACGACCTGCTCGGGCGTGCCGCGTGAGAGCAGTTCGCCGCAGTCCACGTTCCCGCAGACCGCGATTCGGTCCCCGTATTCGTCCTTGACCTCACCGATATCCATGTGCGCGATCGGCTCCAGCGGGTCGATGGCGTCTATCCCCGCATCCACCATCGAGTCAAGCAGCGGCCAGACGTTCCCGTCCGTGTGCTTGACGAAGGGCGCGCCCGCGGCGTGGGTGACGTCCACGATCTCCGCGAGGTAGGGCTGGATGAACTCATCGAAGTGGTCCGGCGACATCATCGGGGCCTGGCGGTGGCAGTAGTCGTCACCGGTCAGGCCGATATCCGCGCCCATTTCCAGCGCCCGCTCCATCACGCGCTTCTTGTAGTCGATCACGATGCGCGATAGCTCGTGCACCTTCTCCGGCTCCATCACGTAGTCCATGAACAGCCGGTCCATCCCGCGCAGGTAATGCGTGAATTCGAAGGTGTCGTGGCCCAGGAAGACGATCGCCTTCCGGCCCTTGAAGCGCTCGATCATCTCCTGCAGCCTCTCCAGGCGGTGATCGGCCTCAGGATCAGGCGGGCTCCAGTCGGCCATGTCGTCCCAGCTTTCGAGCGGGTGGCCGGCGGGGTAGGCGATACCATCATCCCCGTAGCCCCAGACGATGCCCCACTCATCACGCTTGTGGTTGGCATCGACGTCCTCCATGATCTGGTTCTCGACGACCGTGATGCCGTCAAGCTCCTCTTCGACAAGGTCGGCGTACGTGGCGTCGGGGCCCATCAGTGCGTGGACCACCGGATCGTTGACGATAAGCTCCCAGACCGGAACGCGATCGGGCTGTTCCAGTCGCAGCGCGGTCATACATCGCTCAAGTCCCGTCATCTCGGGCATGACCCTCACCCTTTCATCTTTCAGACAGCTTCCTGCAATGGGCAGTTCCGCGCGCGCGGCGCGGAGGCCTTCTGACGCACCCGTACATGCGGCACCCCCGACCCCTCGGGCCCGGGGGGTGGTGGGGGTCCCTCCCGCGGGGGGGGGCCTGCCGCCCCTTCGAGGCGTGGGCGGAGAGGCGGCGCACGAGGGTCTGCAGTTCGGCGACGCGTTCCTTGGCCTTGGCATTGGCGGCCGACTGGGGGGCGCGCGCCTGCGTCGAGGCGCTGTGCGCGCT
>CAZAHB010000139.1:14218-14597 GCA_964484945.1 uncultured Armatimonadia bacterium
GAGGGGGGGCCGGAGGCCTTCTGACGCACCCTTACATGCGGCACCCGCGACCTCTCGGCCGCGGGTGCTGGTTGGTCTCCATCCGGTGTGCGTCAGCCTGCCGCCTGCGCTTCCCGCTCGGCCTCCATCGAGGCCGCGAGGAACTTCAGCAGCACGTTTGCGTTATCCACCGCGGCGCCCTCCCCCATGGCGACGCCGATGGGACTGATGCCGCCGGCGACTGAGGGCATGAAATGCCGTGGCTCAGTATCGAGACTCCTGGAGGCCGCCAGCGCCAGAGCGGCTTCGCCGAATCCTGCTCCGGTGGTGCGGAGGGCTCGCACCCGGGCCTCGGGTACAAGCATCAGATGTGCCACCTGGGCGTCGTAAACCGCTCTCC
>CAZAHB010000140.1:0-14572 GCA_964484945.1 uncultured Armatimonadia bacterium
GGGTCTTCCTCGAGTTCCTCGCTCACCGAGGCAAGATCGCGCCGATCTGGACGGTCGCCAGCCTCGAAGTGCCTCTGCGGGAGATCCCCGGCGTGGACACCTCCCTGGCGCGACGCATCTCCGACCTGTATCGGGGCGGGACTGCGCTTTCGTCCGAGCACATTCGCTGGGTCGTGGCCGACTCAGTGCGGCCCGCGGCGGATGAGAACTGTGGTGAGGCGCTCGACGAGATGGTGCGCACTCACGAGGAGGCGTTCGGCGAGCACGCCCAGGTCGATCCCGAGCAGCTTGTGTCCAGCTTCCCGCTCACTCCGCTGGCCGCGCGCTGTGCCGAGGAGATAGCCGGCCGGGTGCTCGGCCGCGCAGACGGCCTTCTCTCGGTGCTGCGCGGCGCGCGCGACGCGCGGTTGCTCGAGCAGCGAACACATCTGCAGCCGCTCGCGGTGCCCGAGGTCCTCGACCTGTTGCAGCCTCAGCTTCGCTCAAATCCCGACGCCGCTCCGTACCTCGGCCAGGCGATGGAATACTACGATTCGCACGCCTCCGAAGTCTATCCGGCCGATCCAGGGCTGCTGCGGCGGGTCGTGCGCGCGCTAATTGCGATGCGGCTCGCGAACGTCTGGCCGGGAGAGAGCGAACTGTGGCAGGCGCTGGGCCGCGATGCCGAGGGCAATCCGGTGGTTCAGCCGGGCGAGTTGCGCGATGTGCTCGAGGCCGCGCGGCTTCACGGCCGGTTCGTTGAGGTGCGACGGGGCCGCGAGGAAGCCGAAGACGTCTACTACGTGGAGGTCCACACACCGCTGGGCGACACGCTTCGCGAGCGGATGTCTCTTGCCCGCGAGAGTCTCTCGCGCGATGACCCGCGCCTGATGCAGGCCGCTATCGAGCACGCGGGGTCGGCAATACCGCTGGCGGAACTGGCGGAGGACCCGCTGCTGGAAATCCAGTGGCGCAACACGGGCCGAGCGATCTCGGCCTCGCTGGGCAGCGTGCAGACCCTTGACCAGCTTGAGATAGACAGCCGGGTGCAGGAGCTGACAGACCCGGCGAACCTCGCGTCCACGCACCTGCACGTGGCGACCCTCCAATCGGCCGAGCAGCAACGGGCCCGGTGGCAGGAGATCACCGACGGGACGCTCGCGGGCCGGTGGTCGGCGTCAATCCTCTGCTGGCTCCCGCGGCCGCTGCACGAACGCGAACTGGACGTCCTCCGCGACTGCGCCGCCTGCCGCCTGCTGCTGTCGCAGCGGCAGACGATCGAGCACGAGAGCGGCCTCGCCGGGCGCCTCGAGGAGGAGGAGGCGCGGCTGGGCGCACAGGTGCGCGAGGTCGTGCGCGCCGCCTACTACGAGGGCACGGTGCTCAGCGCCTTCGGTGAAGCGCTTTCGAGTTCCGAGCTTTCCGCCATGGAGGGCGACTGGCGCAGTGCCGTCAACGCCGTCGCGGGCTGGGCGCTGGACCGGGTCTTTCCCGAGTTTTCGAAGATCGCGCCCCGGCAGTTCCTCGCCGAGCGCGAGCAGATCGACATGCTGGTCGATGAGTTCATCCGCCCCGGCGCCGCCTCACCCGGTCCGGACTCGCGACTTGCCACGCTGATCGATTCCTTCATGATCCCGCTGGGGGTCGCCCGGCGCGGCGATGACGGCTATGTGCTGGACATCGACCGCTCCGCCGCGGCCGACGAGGTGCTGCAGCGTATCCGCGCGCGTGATCAGACGCCCGAGACCGAGCGCGGGCGACCGCTGGTGTGCGCCGATCTCGCCGAACACCTGCTCAAGTCCGAACTGGGGCTGCCGCCGGAGCTGTTTGAGCTGCTTGTCGCCTCCCTGATCCGACGCGGCTACCTCATGGCCCTCGACGAACAGGGCACACCCGTGAAGCTGGAGGACATCGCCTCACCGATCGCCCGTCACCTCGAGCAGGTGGCGCGCCCGGCGCTGTTGTCCTACGAGCACTGGCAGATGCTTTCGCGGCTTACGCGCATCGTCTTCGACCAATCGATCGCGAACCCCGACCACGCCGCGCAGGCGCTGGTGTGGGAGGCGCTGGTGGAAGCACGCGATGAGTGGCTGGAACGCATCGACGACCTGCGCGACGACATCGAAGAGCTGCGCAACCAGCTCGACCAGCCGCGGCAGGCGTGGTCCGAGACATCCCGGGCGCTCCAGCATATCGAGCGGTTCTTCCGCCTGATCGATTCGACCAGCTACCCCGCGGACGGGCTCACCCAACTGCTCGAGGGGGCCGAGCCGTTCCTCGACAGCACAAATGGTGTCAGCAAGCTGCGCGATCTGCTGCGCGTGGTCGATCTGCTGGAGCACTTCATCGAGCAGGTCGGGCCGCAACTGGTCTCGCTGCGGCGCTACCTCACGGACGACGATCTGTGGCTCCCGGACGGCTCCGATCTCGTCGAGACCCGCAAGCGGCTCATGGAGCTTATCCGCACCGGCGAGCAGGCGGTCGGTGAGGAGCAGACTATCGTGCGCCTCGCCCAGGTCTTCTTCGCGCGGTACAAGCGGCGCTACTCGGCCTGGCACAATTCGGTCTATCGCGCATCCGAGTTCGAGCCCTACAACACCCTCCGCGCCTCGCCGGAGATGCGGGTTCTGTCATCGCTGGCGCGCCTCGACATCGAAGTCGAGCATGACGAACGCGCGGTCAACGAGCAAATCGAGCGCGAGATCGGGAAGCGCTGTCGGGAGATGTCGCTGTCACAGGAGCTTGAGCGCTCGCCGGTCTGCCCCGCATGCGGGCTGCGACTGGGCGAGGAATTGAACCTCCGCCCACCCGAGGAGATCGCCGAGCTTGCCCGCCGCGGGGTCGAAGAGTACGTGAGCGCCCTGCGCGCGTCCGACAATCAGCAGGCGCTGGCAGAGTACATCCGCGGCCTGCCCCACCGCGGAGAGACGGTTCGCAAGCTCGCTCAACTGCTGCGCCTGCCCGATGACACGGGCGCCCGAGCGCTGATGCCGCTTTTGGGCGATGACGTGATCACCCATCTGCAGCGCGCGCTGTCGGGTCAAAACGTGCGCTCGCGAAGCCTCGGCGAGCTGCGGAGTCGTCTGTCCGGCCGCACCCTCAGTCGCGACGAGGCCCTCAAAGATGTGCGGGAGTGGTTGGAGGCGGACGGCGACCTCGATGACGATGACCTGATCCACATAGAGCCCTGAGCGCCGGAGCGGGGGCTTCAAAAAGGTTTAAACTGATCCTGGAAACATCTCACGCTCTGATGCGTTAGTATATGCACAGCAGCTCAATCAGAGTGAATGCTCGCCGCGGGGTTCAACTATTATTGTCGCACCTGCAGTGCGAGCCACCCCCCGATGCGTGTCATCGGGGGGTTTTCTTTTTGCGGGCCCCCTCCCCCGAGCTTGTGGCGCGGACATCCCTTCCCGCGGCCGTTCCCCGAGGGTGTGGATGCTGATTGTCGGCAAGCGGCCCGCGGGGCCGTAGTGCCACGAAATTCTCTGCTCGCCGGCAACGACAACCTCCCCCGCCCTCTCCCGCCCACGGGCGGGATCGGGCACCCCCTCCCTTGGCGATAAACGGCATCGCAGGCGGGAGGGGGGAAATAGTTTTCGCAATCTATCAGCCGCAACGTGTGGCCTTTGCGCTGACAATTGTGTTCTCCCCCTCCCGCCTGCGAGACGTCGTTTGTCGAGCAGGTTTTAACCCCGAAGGGGTCCGAGAGCGGCCCAACCCGAACCCGGAACAAAGTGAGCGGGTCTGGCTGAGGCCGCCGTGAGCCGTCAGCCCGAACAACCTGCAAGATTCGATCGTACCCACCGGTCATGAGGCCTTCTGTCACTGCCCTCGGCCGTGGTAGAATGGCACACGAGCGATGCCGCGCGGAGGAGGTGGGCCCGGGTGGCCGGTCCGTCGCAGGCGAGCGAAGAGGCACAGGTGGGGTGTGCGAAGGTTGGCTGCATCCTCGGCCTCCTGGTGCTCGGACCGCTGGGACCGCTGCTTTTTCCCGCGGTGTTTCCCGTGATCCTGATTCGCACACCACGCCCGCAATCGGCGCGGCGCCTCCCGTGGTGGTTACTGAGAGCGGCATTCCACGCCCTCGGCGGCCCCTTCCTGGCGGGGATGTTCTATGCCGAGGAGGTCGCGGGGCGACAGGGGCGGGACAAAGAGCACGTGCTCATTGAGCTTTTCGGAGGTCGCTCACCTGACGAAGAGGAGTAGTTATGATCCGACTGAAGCATCTGGCAGCGGCGGCCGTGCTGCTCTGCCTGCTGGCAGGCTGCGGGCCTGCAAACTATATCATGATGACCGACGCCATGGCGCCCACCATCAGGGAAGGCGACATCATTGCCATCGACATGGAGGCATACACCGAGCGCGCCCCGGCGGTCGGGGACATGGTCGCCTACCACGCGCCGGATGACCGCGAGGGGAAGCTGATGATGGGCCGGATCGTGGCGCTCTCGGGCGACACCGTACGCGTCGAGGACGGAACATTGTATCGTAATTCGGAGCCCGTTGAGGAGCCATACGTCAACGAGCCGACACCGTGGGAGATGGAGGCGACCGAGGTGCCGCCGGAACACGTGTACATTCTCGGAGACAACCGCGAAGCCGCCCGGGACTCGCACGCCTTCGGCCCCGTTCCCGTGGAGTTGCTCGCCGGTCAGATCACGGACGTTCAGAAGCCACCGGGATCGGCATGAGCGCCGCGCGCCTTTGCCGTCCGGAGGTCGGGCGTGCCCACGCCCGACGCCGTCTGCCGTCATGCACCATCGATCTCATCATCTTCATCGCCACCGTCTGCGCGAAGCTTCGTCATGCTGACGTAGATCGCGATGGCCACCAGCGTCGCGGCCGCCGCCAGCCCGAATGAGAGCAGATACCGCCCCTCCGTCCCGATCAACAGGCCGGTCGCCAGCGGCATGAACGCGATCGGCAGTGATACGAGGTAGTAGGTGGCGAGGTAGACGGGCCGCGTGCGCTCGGGGGTAAAGTCCAGCAGGTAGGCATTCTGCCCGGTCGCCTGTCCGCTGCGCGCCGCGCCCACCGCGCCGAAGCACAGCATCAGCACCGCAAGCTTCAGGTCAAACTGCAGCCCCAGCATCGTCCCCAGCGTGATGTCCGGCATCAGCGGTGTAAGCAGCACCAGCACCACGCCGCCCATGTGTACCAGGCCGCCCACGATCATCAAGAACCGGTTGCCGTAGCGCCGCGAGAGCCGGCTCCAGATGATGTTGAACATCGAGTAGCACAGCACGCGTGAGGACAGCGCGATCCCCACCATCGCCTCGGCCATGCCCAGCGATTTGTACGCGTAGGGCACCAGGAAGGGGACGATCAGCGCGTAAGAGGTGGTCATCATCACGCGGGAGAGCACGAGGCGCAGGAACGCGGGCTTGCGGCGCAGCCGACGGATGCCGCGCAGAAGCTGTACCCCAAGCGGCAGCGAGCGCGTCTCCACCTTGTGCTCAGGCTCGCGCGCGAACCACCACGCGCCGAGCGCGATGGTTGCCAGCAGTGCCGCCGCGCCGAACAGGCACGCGTAGTCATACGGGAAGCTCAGACCGCTCTCATCGCCCAGCAGCCACCGGACCCAGAACCCGGCGGCGAAGGCGAGCAGCCCGCCGAAAAAGAAGCGCATCGCGAAGAACTTGCCGCGGCGGTCGGGCGGCACCGAATCGGTGACTACCGACATGAACGGGATCAGCCCGACGCCGCCGCCGGAGGTGAAGGCGAGGTAGCTCAGCGCGATGGCGATGAACGCAGCAACCGGATGATCCGCGGCGAGGTAGTAAGCGCTCGCCCAGCCTGCAGCCAGCGCTGCCACCCGCACCACGGCCGAGGCCTGGTAGAACGGGTGGCGCCTTTTGCGGGTGGACATTACGGAGGTCAGGACCAGTGGCGGCCAGAACCACCCGGCGTTTACCACGGACACCAGCAGGCCCACGTAGAGCGGATTGTCGCCCATCAGCGCGACCGCGAAAGCCGGCAGGATCGTGTCCGGATCGATGAGGGCGCGGGCCGAAAGCCAGATCGACCCGTTGATCACACCGAGCTTGAAGTTGCGCCGCACGTAGCGTCCGTTCGGGTCATCGGCCGACATCGGCTGTGCCATCTCTCTTCGGGTGTTCGTGGGGTTCAGTCTTCAAGTGCAACGGTGCCGATATGGCCGTCAATCGTGGACCAGTAGATCCGGTCATATGCCGCGACAGCATCAGATATCAATGCCCTGGCGACACGTTGTTTGAGCGTTGTCCCATCCTCGGTGTCCAGTGCCACCAGACGGCGCCCCACCGCACACCACACCGCGTTGCCGACGATCATCGGTGGCGCCGCGAGTGCTTCCGGGAGCCGACAACTCCAGATCTCGGTCATATCCGCGGGGTTGATGCGACGCACCAGGCCCGAACTGTCGCCCGCCACCACAACCGCCTCGCTGACAGCCACCGGCTCGCGAACCAGCCCGTCGAATTCCATCGACGCCAGCAACTCCCCGGATCGAGCGATGCTGTGCAACCGCCCCGCGTCATCACCCACGAGGATGCTGCTCGGGCCCATGACGGGCGTCGGGTAGATCGCCGATGCGTCTTCGGCCTGTACTGACCACAGCGGCTCACCGGAAGCTCGATCAAATGCCGATACGCTGCCGGCGAGGCTCCCCACGATGACCGTCTCTTCCGTCACCAGCGGTGCCGCGGGAACCTTCCCGGCAAGCGCAGTTCGCCATATCTGAGTCCCATCGGCATTCACAGCGTAGAGCGCGGGTTCTGCCGACGCGAAGTAGGCGTACTGTCCCTCCGCCGCGACTCCACGGACCGCCCCCCCCACCTCCAGCTCCCAGCTCTGCACGCCCGTCGTCCGGTCGATGCCACGCACGCGAACATCCTCGCAGCCGACCAGCACATAGCCGTCCGCGACCGCCGGTCGTCCCCAGAATCCCGCGGGATGCGTAAAGCGGCTCGGCCACAGATGCGTCGCAGGCTGCAACTGGGGTGTGAGCCGAATCAGCTCACCCGCCCGCGTGCTTACGAGCACGCCGTCCGGCATCGTTGACAGCCAGGAGACCCCCGGAGCCGGCAGCCGGTAGCCTGCCGACGCGGGACGGACCAGCCCCCTGAAAAAGATTACGGCACCGATCACCAGCACCACTGCCACGGCGATCAGGATGACTCGCTGCCTGACCGCGCGCTCGCGCCGCTTCTCCTGCCATCGGCTTCGGTAGTCCAACCCGGGGTCCTCTCAGATCACCACGGCACCGGCACTGCTGTGTCGTCGCACCTGCCACCGTTGCTGCCGTTGCTTTGGTTGCCTTCGCTGCCGCCGTTACTGGCCGAGCGCCTTGGTCGCCGCTCTCCTGGTCTTCTCATCGGGATGATGATCCGCCACATGCTCGAGAGCGGGCCGGTAGGACGGATGTGAGCTGTCGGGCATCGAGTCGGCGAGATTCCGCGCAATGATCGTGTGAACCGCCTGTGACCCGGATGCCTCGCCGACCGCTATCATATCCGCGATCCGTCCGGCGCGGCTGATCCGTCCCATGACGATCTTCGAGTTCCCCAGCTTCATTGCGGCTGAACGCGCGGTCTCCTCGAAGTACGACGCCCGCGCGATGGCAATCATCGCTTCCATGGCTTCCTCGCTGGTGTTGAGCAGCTCTCCAATGCGGTCCACGATGTGCTGCCGCACGGGATCCCTGTCCAGTTCCGCCTCCTTGCGCGCAGCGATCCGCCGCTGCTGGTCGGCGGCATCGGAGATGGCCTCAGCCTCCCGCATAATGTGGTCGGGGACGCCGGCCTCTCCCTCCTCGGGCGCCTCGAAGTCCCGAAAAATCCGCTTTCGGCCAAGGCCCGACGGAGCCGTCGGAGTGGAGCGCCGAATTTCGCGCCTCAGGCACGCTCCCATCACGAGCGGCTCATAGACCTCATGCTCGATGAGCGTATCGGTGAGGCGCCGCACCGTAAACTCCGGGCCCGTCAGCATGATGTGAGACAGAAGCTCCCAGTGTTCCGCCTCAATCAGCCCTTCCAGCGCGTCACGCACGTGCTTCTCGAGATTGCCTTCCATCAACGTCTCGATCTGAGTGGACCAATCGATCAGCACCTGTGGATCCATCCTCGACACCTCGCTCGTTGTCCCCGCTCAGGTCGCGGCTGAGAGTGGATACCCCACCGCGGTCGCCCGTACATTTACTTCGATTACCTGCTCCTCGCCGGTGGAGAGGCGCCCCATCCGCCGATCCACCTCGACCTCCACCCGCGGTTCCGATGCCCCGGCGGTCAGCGCCCGCTGCCGGGCCACGCGAGCAGCCTCCTCCGCCGCGAACGTGGCCGCCTCCGCCAGCGATTCGAACTCTCGCCGACCGCCCGGCGCGTATACCGTAAACGCATCGTACTCGCTCGGCCGGACCGCCACAACCTCTGAGGCCGCCACATGGCTGACGATCGCCCCCACCGCATTCGCCACCTCGGCGTGCTCGGGAACGATCACCTCTCCGCCCAGTCGCGAACCGGCCTCAGGGAGGAACGCATTCGCCGGTGCGCCGATACCGACCACCGGCCGCGTATACTCCGGTCGCAGCGAGAACGCGTGTTCGCCCACCGACAGCGCCCTCTCCAGCAGCAGCCGGACCGTCTCATCCTCGGCCGCCTCGACCTCCAGATCGATCTGCTCGCCAAGCTCCTCGGAGATCACAAGCAACGCCAGCCGCCGCGTGATGCGCTTCCACACGCCTTCGAGCAGTTCTTCCGGCTCACAACCGTACAGCTTGGCGAACAGGTCCACCCCCGCTTGCGCGGCCGGGACATCCCATGCAGCGAAATCTCCGCTCGCGTGCAAAAGGTCCGTCGGCGTCAGCGCCCCGCGTGCGAGCACTCCGCGGTCTATCATCTCTCCCACATTCAGCAGCCTCGGTGACGCCAGACCCAGCCGGTCGGCAAGCTCGTGGCGATTCAATGCGCGCTCATCCACCATCGCCAGCAGCTTCCGCTCACGATCGTTCAGGCGCCGGTGTCCGGCCATCGGCCCCGGCATGATGAAGTCCAGCGACATCGCGCTCGTCTGCACCAGGTCGTCGCGTCGGCTGACCCGACCCAGTGCCTGTTCAACCTCCGCGAGACCTGCCGTTGAGAGATAGCACAAAGGGATCGCCCGCCGCGGACCGATCAGCAGGTCGCGATCGGCGTCGAAGTCCAGCGCCGAATCGCCTCCCAGGCCCGTGGTGCGAATGCGCACCGCATCCACCGACGTCTGCCAGCCACCAACACGCGCCCCCTCCGGCGAGAGTTTCGGCCGCCCCTCGACGATGATCGCCGCATCCGTGGTCGTCCCGCCCACGTCGATGACCATCGCCTCGTCCTGCCCGGCGAGGCGCTTCGCGCCGATCACACTCGCGGCCGGCCCGGAAAGCACCGTCTCAACCGGGCGCTGCGATGCGGTCTCGACGTTGATGAGTGACCCATCGCCCTTCACGATCATCAGAGGCGCCTGGATCCCCCGCTCGTGCAGCGTCCGTTGCGTGGCGTCAAGCAGCCTGTCGATGATCGGCAGCAGGCGCGCATTCAACGCCGCCGTGTTCGCGCGGTTCAGGAAGTTAAGCTTCGCCGACAGCTCATGGCCGCAGACCACCGGCAGGTCGCATTCCTCCTGGATCACCTCGCGGGCCGCAAGCTCATGCGCGGGATTGCGCGTCGAGCCGTATCCGGACACCGCGAACGCGTCCACACCTTCAGCCAGCAGTCCGCGTACCGCGCGGCGGCAGTCCTCCCTGTCGAAGGGCTCGCGCTGCTCGCCGCTGATACTCATTCGGCCGCCCACGATCGCCCGCTTCGGCCACAGGACTCGCTCCTCGTCGAAGCCGCCGTGGGGCATGATGATACAACCGGGCTGCCCGCCGCGATCCTCCACGATCGCGTTCGTCGCGTGGGTCGTTGACAGCGCGACGAGCCCTGCGCGCTGAAGTATGTCCTGCTGCAGTCCGTCAAGCGCCCCGGTGATGCCAATAAGCGGGTCGTGATGCGTGGTCAGCGCTTTCGCCTTGGAAACCACTTCCCCCGAAGCGAAATCATAGACCACCGCGTCTGTGTAGGTTCCGCCGGCGTCGATGCCCAGGCCCACGCCCGTTCGGTCACCGATCCGGCCCTGCGCACCACTCAGCGCGTCAACTATCGAACCTGCATCGCTCGATTCGCCCCGGCTGACCGCGACCAGCACCTGCTCGTCACCGGAGGCCTCCGACCGCTCGCCGGGCTCCAACACGATGAACCGATCCGAGTCCCAGCGCCCCGAGACCAGGTCCTCGAGCATCTGCGTGTCACCGGGAAGTCGCTCGCAACGCCAGTCGAGATTCTCAGCGATACGCTCGGCCAGTGCCGCACAGTCCTCGATCTCACCACAGCCGGTGTCGATCACCGCCACGCGGGTGTAGTTGCGCTTCCAGCTTCCGAGGAACCCAAGAATCTCTTCGGCCTGCGACTCGCCGTATTGCTCGGCAAGCCCCGCAAATTCCGGGTGCTCGCGGACATTGTGTGTCCACGAGCGAGGCTTGCCGGTCTGGTCCATACCCATCTTGCGCGTGTACCACCCCGGAGTAATGTAGTACGTCCCGGGATGCTCGCGAAACTGGCGCCGATACTCTTTGCGCGAACCCAGAAACAGTGTGAGGCAGTCATGAACGCGGGGGATAACGAGCGTCACGCCTCGGGCGACAAGCCCGGACGTGCCGCGGCCGCACAGACCATACGCCAGGGCGACTGCGTCGTAGCCCTCGTCAGCAGCGCGGTCTATCTCCGCCTGCACACGGCGCCGCAACTCATTCGGTGTCTCGTGCAGACCGGCCTCGAGCGGCCGGAAGTCAATTTCATGGGGTGAGCGCGGAATCAGCGCGTCAAGCTCGGGTTCAAAGACGCCGCATCCGAGCAGTTTGATTCTCATCAGGGAAAGCAACTCTCAAACTCTCTGAAACTCAACGGTTGGTTGAAGGAGTTTAACGTATGGATGGTCAAATGCGCAAGACGTTTGTCCGGTCTCCCGGGGCCTGGGGGAGTGGTGGGCGGATTCCGGCTTTACGAACTTCCCACGCGATGACCGATCGGGCGAACTTCACCAATCGGTCCCGCGAACGAATGCCGTCTCAAAGCACGCAGTGACGCGCCCGAGAGGAGCCGGCTCGTGATCCTGTCACAGAAGTGCCAGTATGCACTCCGAGCAGTCTACGAAATCACACTCCGCGAGGACAACTGGCCCGTGAAAAGCGGAGAGATTGCCGAAGCCCAGGCCATCCCGCCACGCTTCCTTGAGAACATCCTCGCCCAGCTCAAACAGGGCGGGTTCATCGACTCAAAGCGCGGCAAAGAGGGCGGCTACATGCTCGCCGATCCCGAAGGCGAGATAACCGTCGGCGAGATAATCCGCTTCATCCAGGGGCCGGTCGTCCCCGTCCATTGCATGGCCGAGGGAGCCGCAGCCTGCAAACTGCATGGCGACTGCCCCTTCGAGCCAATGTGGGAGCGCGCCCGCCAGGCCGTGATCGAGGTCTACGACAACACCACGATGCGCGATCTCATCGCCGAGCACAAAGGCTAATAGCGAGTGAGCGCAATTCGCGGACGTAATCGGCCCGAGACATTTGCCCCGTTTCCCATCAGACGATGGACCCGTTAAATGACACCACCCGCCGCCTGGCTGGCGGCGGGCTGGTGGGCGTACACGCAGATGACAACTGGTGGAGGCGGCGGGAATTGAACCCGCGTCCGAACGGCCGTGTCCGAAGCCTCTACAAGCATAGCGCCCGCTTTCATTAGCTGACCCGGCCCCCGGGCGCGGGGTCCGCATCAGCGGGCCTGATTCTGTTACCCCCGTGCGCTAATCAAGCAAAGGCGCACGCTTCGGCCGATCTCATGACGCCCGGCCCCAACCTGATCGGCGAAGGTCAGGCGGACGACGCGACGTTTAAGCCGCGAGTGCCAAATCGTTGTTGGCAGTTATAGGGTTTCCGTGTTTAACGAGATACGGAGATCTCGGCTTGCAGCCTCGACTCACTGGCCACCCGTCGAATCCGATCGCCCCCACCAGTTGTCAACGTGCGCAGTATCTATACTACCACAGGCACGCCAGGCTGTAAACGTCTTCCAGGCGGCCATCCGTACTTTTCTCGTATCAAGTGACGCTTGGCATGCCACCAGTGTTCATGGCGCCGTCCAGCGCAGCATGCCCGTCCTCCGCATGGTCTGCGAGAGACCGGCCGGTCGGCCCGCTTCCACCCTCACCGGTAGAACGGCACCGCCTCGCCCTCGTTGATCTCCTCCCGCATCGCCTCCAGCAACTCGCCCTGAAGGAATTCCAGCCGGAAGAGCACGTATCCGTGGATACCCATGCTCCGGATCAACTGCACCTGCTCGCGCACGATCTCCGGCGGCCGCGAGACCACGCCATCTCCGGTCCGGGCGTAGGCGCACAGCCCAGTACACAGCTTCGTGTCATCGTCCAGCGCGTCTAACCACGCTTCCTCTGACGCCTTCAACTCCAGTGTCTGCATCTTGTAGTCCATCGGCATCACGATGTCCACGAGGTCCTCGCGCGCCCACTGTGGCGCCTGCTGGCCCTGGCGCGCCCCGCCCTCCATGTTCGCGAACACCGCGCAGGAGATCTTCGCGTCCGGGTTCACCTCCTGCACGCCCTCCGCGGTCCGCCGCACGATGTCCCCCACCGCCTGGCTCTGCCACTCGATCCAGTCCTCCTCGGTCGCCTCGGTCAGCGGCCTGCCGAACTGCTCCTCGAACTCCCGCCGGCAGCGCTCGCAATAACATTCCCCCATCGAGCGGATGTAGTCGAGGTGGATGCCGTCTACATCGTAGTCCCGGGCGATGCCCACCATTACGTCCACCATAAAGTCGCGGTAGGCCTCGCTGTGCACGTCGGCCCCGCGCGGTTTGGCCTCGCCGTCCTGACCCACGATATCAATCGGCTCGGCGAAGCCGTCTCTGGAGCCGGGGCGCCGATACATCACCGGGAACCACGGGTGGGTCTCGATGCCCTCCGCGTGGCCCTTCTCGATCAGGTCCTGCAGCGGGTCGAAGCCCTCGGGCACGTCCGAGCGCATCGGCCAGAAGTCGCTCCTGGCGATGAGCGCGTCGCCGCCGGTTATGCCCACGACCATCGCATTCAGCCCGGCCTGTTTCGCGCGCTCGATCGCCTCGCTGACAGTCTCGGGCGTCGTTGTGCGCGATCCCCAGACCCACGCCGCGCGCGTCTCGCGGATCGCGCCGTCGTCATTACGCGGCAGCTCAAACTCGGGCGGGCCGCTGGACATCGCGGCCTCGGTTGTCTCTCCCTCACCGCGCTGGAAGCTCCCATCGACCGTCTGCTGCGCGGGCCCGCCCGGCTCCATGATCGAAACGGTCGCGCTGACCTCCACGTCCTCCGGCACGTCATCGGGCAGCTTCGCGGTCATCCATCCGGTGGGGCGGTTCAGATAGTCCATCTGCGTGCTCAGATCCGCGCTCCACTCGCCGGCGCTGATCTCCGCGGGCATGCCCACCACCGCAAACTCCCGCTCCTGTGCATCGGTGACGGTCATCTTCGCGCGGAACGTCCCTCCCGGCTCCCACGTCGATTGGCAGGCGCTCCACTGAAGTGAGTAGTCGCTCAGATCGGCCAGTGTGAAATGCAGATCCGCGCAGACCTCGGGTTGGTCGAAGAACGCGGGCGGCTTGATTACGCCCATGTACTCGCGGCTGGGGAGGTCGATGAGGAAGTAGTAATGCCCGCGGATTCCGCACAGCCCCGGTTTCGGCAGCGGCCCGTAACGATCCGTCGGCTCCGCGGTCTCGACACTCGCCACTGCTTCTCCCGGCACCGAGATGTCCATGTCCTCGAGCGTGTAGAACGCGGAAAGCTCGTCGGTGCCGAAGTTGTACAACCGCCAGTACTCCGTGCCGAAGCGGGAGTTGAGCAGCACATCGGCGGTCTCCAGCACCTCGTACTTGATACTCAGGCGCAGCGGAAGATCCTCGCCCTCGCCGGGGAAGTGCACAAGCTGATCGTCCAGCCATACGTCGAGGAAGCGCAGCTTCCCGCCCTCGTACGCCGGACCGGAGCGACTGGCGCCCTTTTTCAGCACCAGCAGCCCCGGATCGTCCTGCGCGCCGGCTGCACCGGCGAGCGCCATCGCCAACACGATCACCGCAACCCGCTTCATGATCGTCCCCTCCAGCCATTTTCACAGCGAGTCGGTCTTCGGTGCTGCTGCCATTCACCGATAGAACGGAATGGCCTCCTCCGCGTTCATGTCCTCGCGCAGCATCTCGATCTGCTCGTCGCTGAGGTGCCGGAATGAGAAGAGCACGTAGCCGTGGATGCCCATCGAGCGCACAAGGTCTATCTGCTCGCGGACAAGCTCCGGCGCTCGCGAGGATGTCCGGTCACCGGACTTCTGGTAAAGCGACAGACCCGTGGCGAGCGCATTGTCGTCTTCCAGTGCCTCGAGGAACTGCCGCTCGTTCGCCCGCACCTGCAGCGACTGCATCGAGTAGACCATCGGGATTACTACGTCCACCCATCCCTCTTCGGCCCACTTCGCCGGATGCTGGCCCTGCGAGGCGCCGCC
>CAZAHB010000141.1:0-14189 GCA_964484945.1 uncultured Armatimonadia bacterium
CGACACCCCACCCGCTAAAAAGAACCTGCGCGCCCCCGGCCGCCAGGATCCGGGGAACCACGGCGCCCGTCGGACCGCTCTGGCGCAGCCCCGACTGCACCGCGGAGACGGCGAGTCCCGCGGCGACCGCCGCCCCGAGCATCGGCAGGGCGGCATACAGCGCCAGCACGAGCGCCCGTTGTGCCAGTTCCAGCAACTCAGGAGCCTGCGTAACCGCCCACCTCCGTCGCGTTCACTGAATGCTTGATACAAGTGCCTGTGTCAGCAGCGCCCAGCCGTCAACCATCACGAAGAGCAGCAGCTTGAAGGGCAGCGACAGTACCGGTGCCGGCAGGGAGAGCATACCGACCGATGCCAGGGTGCTGCCGACGACCAGGTCGATGATGACAAAAGGAAGGTAGATGATGAAGCCGATGAGAAAAGCGGCCCGCAGTTCGCTGATCGCGAAGGCCGTGGTCAGAACGCTCATCGGCGCCTCGTCGGCCTCGGCCAGGTCCACCTCGGCCAGGCTCGCCATCAGCGAAAGATCCGCCTCCCGCACCTGTCGCGTGAGGAATGCCCTGAGTGGGTCTGCACCGGCCTCGGCGGCCTCAGAGAGCGTCATTTCGCCGTTCAGCAGTGGGCCGACCGCGTCCGACCACAGAAGCTGCAGGGTGGGCAGCATGACCACGACCGTCAGGAGGATCGCGAGGCCGATCAGGACATAGGTCGGGGGGATCTCCCGGGCGCCGATGCCCGCCCGGAGGAACAGCAGCACGACCATGATGCGCGCGAATGAGGTGACCACCGCCAGCAGCGCCGGCGCCAGTGAGACCGAGGCGAAGAGCAGCAGCAGGCGAATGTACCCGCCCTCGCCATTCGCGCCGGGAGCCGCGTCAAGGACCGCCTGCTGTGCCGAGGCGGGAGCGATGGTCAGCAGGGCCAGCGCTCCCATCAGCACAGGTGTGAGCCGCTCAGCTCTCATCGCGCCTCTCTCCCCCGGTCGGCTCCAGTTCCGCAAGGCGAGTGAGTTGTCCGTCAGTGCCCCCGACGATTAGCCGGCGGCCCTCCACCTGCACCAGGTATATCCACCTGTCGCCGCCGAGATGTCGGGCCTGCACCACCCGGATCGGCCCCTCGGTATCCGCTGGCCGCCCGCGCGCACTCAAACGCTGAAGTCCGAAGTAGATCAGATAGATCACGCCGACGACGACGGCGAGGCTCACCAGCGCCTGGGCCAGCAGAGCGCCGGGGCTTTGCTCCGTCAACTCGGAGCCCTGCGCCCTGACGACGGCCGGCAGAAGCAGTGCCGCCACGGTTACCGCGAATCGCCCCCCGCTGCTCATTGTTGATTTGCGGGCCCCCCGACGATCTCTGTGATGCGCACGCCCATCTCCTCGCCGACCGACACCAGTTCGCCGCGCGCCACGACGCGGTCCCCGATCAGCACTTCCACGTCATCATCAACGCGCTGATCGAGGGTGAGCACCGCTCCGGGCGCGAGTTCCAGCAGCTCCCCGACAGAGATCGACGCGGAGCCGATGCGCACCTTTACCGGCAGCGACAGCCCGCTCAGGGCGCTCAGTGATGTCGTCCCCACACGCGCGGGATGATCATCGGTCTGCGGCTGATCGTTTCGTTCAGAGGCCATCGGCAGTCTCCCTCGGCGCGTCCTCATCGTCCCGTGCAGCGCCCCCCGTAATACGCACGGCGCGCAGATCAGCGCGGGCGCCCGGCCGCCCGGCCGCCATCGTCGAGCCCCCGGCCCTCACCTGCGCGCGGATCTCATCCTGGTCACCAACAAGCAGCACGTCACCGGGCTCCAGTTGCAGCAAGTCACGTATCGGGACTGGCTCGGTCGTGATGATTGCATCGGCGCGGATGGCCGCGCTGAGAAGATGCTCCGGGTAATCTGCGAGCCTTGCGGATGGCTCCCCGCGGTGCTGCGGGGTCAACTCGGGGTCGAGCACCACCACGCCCGCCGGCCTGTCCGCCGCGAATGTAAGCTCCGCCACAATGATCGCCTCGTCCGCCAGGTCGTCCGGCAGTCCCCCCCCGCGTGAGACCGATACGGGCGCATCCGCGTCCAGCGCCCGCGCGACCTGCGACAGAGACCGCTGTGCCCACGCGTCCAGCAACGCCAGATCTATTTCCGTGAAACTCGGGCGGGCGTCATCCGGCGCCGGTCCGCCGAGATTCACGCACAGCAGGCTCGCGGCGCAGATACCTGTCAGGCCGACGGCAACCGATGCCCCGCCGGTGTGATACCACAGATCGGCCTGGAGCGCCCCCGCTTCGCGGGCCGTGGGTTCCCTGCTCACCCGGGCCACCCTCAGTCCGATACTGAGCGCGCCTGCCCATGATTCGACCGCGCCCGACAGGCGCGTCTGCAAAAGGCGCTGCTGCTCGTCGCTCAGCGCCTCGACCGGGGGCGGCCGAAAGGGCGCCACATTTTGATCGACATCGACTAACACTGTCATCTCTCCCCCAGCAGCGACCGCAATCGTCCGGTGCGGTCAAGCTGCGCCTGTGCAGTCGCCTCCCGTCGCTCGCGCACGCGAAGCGACCGGGTGTTGACAATCCGCTCGACAGCCAGACGACGCCGCCCGGCCTCAGTAAGCTCCTGTCGGGTCCGCTCGAGTTCCTCTCGCGCACCCTCAAGGGTGGCAGTGGCCTCTCTGAGCTTCTCGCTCAGACGGGCGGCACACCGGTGTGCGTCGATCAACTCTCCGGCCCCCGGTGCCCGGCACGCCCTGCATGAGCGCAGTTCCTCGCGTAGATCGTCCACACGCCCCCGCAGCATCTCCACCCGCCGAGCCACCGACGCCTCGCGCTGGCGCGCGTGCTCTTCCTCCTCGCGCCGGATGGCAAGCAGGCGTTCGAGACGTTCGGTGTCATCAGCCCGCATCGGTTGCGATCAGCTCCTTCAACCTCGCGACACACTGCTGAGGACTGGTGCGATCGTCCGGCTGCTGCTGCAGGAACCGCCGCATCGGCCCCAGCAGTTCCAGCGCGCGATCGACCTCGGGGTTCGACCCCGCTTCGTAGGCGCCGATACTGATCAAATCGTGCGCATCCTCATACGCCGCCAGAAGCTCCCGGAAGCGCGCGGCCGCCCGGCGGTGCTCCTCGCTGACCACATCGCGCATCAGCCGCGAGACGCTCCGCGTGACCGCGACAGCCGGGTAGTGATTGCGATTCGCCAATTCGCGCGAGAGCACGATATGGCCGTCGAGGGTGGCGCGGACCGCGTCGGCGATCGGCTCGTTCATGTCGTCGCCCTCGACCAGGACCGTGTACAGGGCCGTGATCGTTCCGTCCTCGCCCGGCCCGGCGCGCTCGAGCAGCTCCGGCAGCATGGTGAAGACCGACGGCGGGTGTCCGCGCGTGGTCGGGACTTCGCCGGAAGACAGCCCCACCTCTCGCTGCGCACGTGCCAGGCGTGTCAGCGAGTCCATCAGCAGCAACACGTCCTGACCCCGGTCGCGGAAGTACTCCGCGATTGTGGTCGCAGTCAGTCCGCCCTTCAGTCGCGCCAGCGGCGGCTCGTCTGACGTCGATACCACGACCACGCAGCGCTCAATGCTGTCTCCGAGGTACTCCTGCACGAACTGCAGCACCTCGCGACCACGCTCACCCACCAGCGCGATGACCGTGACATCCGCCGAGGTGTTGCGCGCCATCATCCCCAGCAGCATGCTCTTCCCGACACCGGAGCCGGCGAAGATGCCCACCCGCTGCCCCTTCGCGCAGGTCAGCAGCCCATCGACCGCGCGCACGCCCACCCACAGTGGCTCCTGAACCCTCTGGCGGCGCATCGGCGCAGGCGCCGAGCTGCGGGTCGAACGCCTCTCGGACGCGCGAAGCGGGCCCTGCTCGTCCAGCGGGCGACCGGCCGCATCCACCACCCGGCCGAGCAGCTCCGGGCCGGTCGGCACGCGCATCTCCTCGCCCAGCGCGGTCACTCGCGCTCCCGGTTCGATCTCGCTTGAGCGGCCGATTGGCTGCAGCAGCACGCGGTCGTCTCGGAAACCGCAGACCTCCGCGATGACCGGGGTGCGATCGGCACCTCGTGAGATGCGGCAGACCTCCCCGATCCTGCAGGCCGGTCCCCTCGATTCGATCGTGAGACCGACCACCTCGGTGACCGTTCCGCAGCGCCGGATGATCGGCGCATCGCGCGCAATCTCGACCAGCGATTCCACCCAGGAAGCCTCGCTGACGCGATTCATTGCGAGTGCTCCCCCGCCCGGTCCTGCAGGTCGGGATGCGTTCCGTCAAGCCCGTCCATCAGGCGGGTCTGCATCTCCTCAAATTGGGTCGCCAGGCGCGCATCCACGATGCCCCTGTCACTCTCGACCACGCAGCCGCCGCGCTCCACCGAACCGTCAGGGATGATCTCTACGGCGGCCGCCTCATCAGGGGCGGACACGATCTCGCGGATGGTCGATTGCAGAACCTGTGCGTCCAGCGGGTGCACGCGCACCCGCGTCTGTGACGCCTCGGCGACCTGCTCGAGTGCCGTCTCGACCGTCCGCGCAACCATCCCCGGATCGGTTCGCAGTTCTCGCCTCACGATCCGGCGCGCTACCTCCACGGCGATCCGGACCACGTGGGGTTGCAGCTCCATGAGAAGCTCGCGGCGCTGGCGGGCGAAGCCGCTGAGCATCGCCTGCACCAATCGACGGACGCGATCGACCTCGGGCGCTTGATCGGCGCCTTCCGCCTCGACTTCCGGCACTGTGGGCTGTTGCGCCTTTTGGTCGGTGGTGGACTCCCCGGTACCGAAATGCCGCACGCAGACCCCCTCGCCCTCAAGTTCGTCGGCCTTGATAATCCGACGGCCCTGCTCGCTCATCGGCCCTGCAACCTCCTTCTGAGCACCTGGGCCAGCGGCTCAGCCATCTCGGAGGCCGGTGGCTCGCTCAGGTGCGGCAGGTCGTCGGGAAGTGCTGCATGCCTCTCAAGACGTGATGCGAGGTCGTCGGGCGCGAGCGCGAGGATAGCGGCAATCACCGTCGGGCGTTCATCGCAAAGGGATGTCGCAATGCTGTCAACCGGATGGGCGGTAAGGAAGTCCAGGGGACCAGCGGGTTCGTCGAGCAGTTCCTCGGCCGCGTCTTTGCGGCGAAGAGTGCTGACGAGCACGCCCGCGATGACGGCCAAAAATCCCAGCAGCGTCGCCGCGTATATCCACCAGGGCTGGAGGACGAAGGTCCTGTCAACTGTCCGCTCGCGTGAGGGGGGCGCGGGATCTGGAGGGGCCGTCGCCAGCGCCTCGCCCGACTCCAGCAGGGTCCGCCCGGTGCTCTCTACGATCGTCAAATCGAGCGGATTCACATGGGGCATGGCGCGGAGGGACAACGTCCGCAACGTCCGAATCCAGCTTCCGGTAGGCTCAAAGCCATCGGTGAGACGCAACTGAACGGCGACATGGGGGGATGCCTCGGGTGAATCGGGTGGACGTGCAACGATGACGTTAGCACTTTGGACGCCGTCGAAACCGGTCAGGACCTTCTGAAGTCGTGCGGCGAGGTCAGCATCGGCCCGGGCCCGGGTCCCGGGGAGTGGAGCATGCAGCAGTCCGGACAGCCCCCCGGGTGATGACATCGATGCCCCGCCTTCAGACGAGGCGAAACAGGGTGCGGTCCTGAGCACAATCAGCTGCAGCGCGAATATCAGCGTCAATCCGACGCCTGACAACCTGTGCGTGACAGGCAGGGCCACGAGTAATCCCCCGAAAATCCTCAATGCCAACTCAAGAACTGGGCTTAAGCACGACTGGTTCTTCTGCAAGCATGCCCGGAGACCTTCCTGTTTCAGAAAAAAAGAAGAAACCGAGACAGTGTACAGAATAGAGGCGGAACCACCATCGGCGGCTCCGCCTCTCCACGCTCCACCCGTGGTAAGGGCTGCAAATAGACTGCATCGTGGCGGCGCGTGCGGCCCGACGGATCAGCCCGGGTTGCTGATGAGAAGGCGAACGCTACTGCATTGTCCGGGGCCGCAAATCCTAGTGTCTATACTGGTTTGTGCAGGCTAACGGGCCAAAACCTCAACAAACCTGACTATGACTGCTACAAGTATACACGGGCTGAATCGAAGAGTCAAGCGTTAATCCGGATTAAAACAGGGATTCTTCCGATCACGGTCGATTTCGGGACCAGATGCCTGTCAGGGGGAGTACAGAGGGATTTCGATCTTTCCGGCCTCCATCAGATCTCCGAGAAGGAAGACAGACCCAGTCACACAGATGAGATCTCGAGGGCCAGCGAGGTCCCTGGCGCGGTCAAAAGCCTCGACCGGCAGGCGGACGACCTCGCAGGACCGCCACATGTCCGCGGTGCGCTCCGCCAGTTCGGCCGCAGGCATGGCGCGGGGCAGGCCGGCCTGCGTGCAGATGGTATGATCAGCTTTGTGCAGCTCAGCGGCGATATCCTGCACAGACTTATCACCCGAAGCAGCGAGTACGAGGATCATACGGTCAAAATGAAGATGTCGATCGAGGGCGGTCATCAGGGCCTTCGCGGAGGCGGGGTTGTGGGCACAGTCCACGACCAGCCACGGGTGCGTATCAATCAGCTCCACCCGCGCAGGCCAGTGGACGCGTTCCAGGCCGGTCTTCAGAGCATCCGGCGGCAGTTCCCGGTATTGCCGGTGGAGCAGCTCGCAGACGCGTCCGGCAACGGCGGCGTTGACGGCCTGGTGCGCTCCCGCCAGTGGCAAGTGTGCGTGGAATGGAAATCCGCGGAAGCTCCCGGAGATCCGTTCGCCCAGTACCGGAAGATCGTCACCTGATGCACCCTCGGGATCGAGAGGATCAGCCTCCAGCACGCTGTAGGGTTCGACGAAGCTGATTGGCGCGTGGAGGCCCTCTGCGGTCCGCCGGAGCAGTTGCTCGACCTCGGGCGTCTGTGGGGCGCAGACCACCGGGACCGAGGGCTTCATGATGCCGGCCTTCTGCATCGCGATCTCCGGCAGGGTCTCGCCGAGGATTTCAGTGTGATCGAGATCAATGGTGGTGATCACCGCTATACGCGGCGACACGACGTTCGTGGCGTCCAGGCGTCCTCCCAGGCCCGTCTCCAGCACACAGATGTCGGGCCCGGCCTCGGCGAAGGCCATCATTGCTATGCTGGTGATCGCCTCGAAGAAGCTCGGCGGGCGCAGTCCTTCATTTTCGACCTGCTCGACGGCCGACCGGACGTCGGTGGCGATGTCGGCCACCCGCTTTCTGTCGATGCAGTGGCCGCCAATGCGAATTCGCTCTCGCCATGACACCAGGTGCGGAGATGTGAAAAGCCCGGTACTCATCCCCGCGTGCCGGCAGGTCGATTCGATCATGGCAGCGACAGAGCCCTTGCCCTTGGTACCCGCGATATGGACGGCCTCGATCTGCTCGTGAGGCCGTCCGAGCAGGCTCATCAGCCGCCTGGTGGCATCGAGGCTCATTTCATCGGCGAAGCTGCGCCCCAGGCCGGTCCGCTCGGGATTGGCGAGCCCCTCGAGCCACTCAATCGTCTCCTGATAATCCACCTTCGGTCTCCTCCCCGTCCCACTGCTCCGAGGCGTCGGCCGCGATTCGCAGGTCTTCTTCGATCTCGTCGGGCTCACCGCGCCGGGGCGTGCGGACCCGGCTGGCCGCGATCATCGTGCCAACCGACAGGACGGCGGCCGCAATGAATACCGACTCATAGCCGTAGACGTCCCAGAGGAACTTTCCGCCGATGAACGGAACGAGCATCGAGACGGCGTGATTGAGCGTGATGCCCATCGAGAGCGACGGCGAGACGTCCTCAGGGCGCTCGGCGATCTTCGCCAGGTAGGCGCTCCTGGCGTTCTCCACACCGAAGAGCAGTTGATCGATGATGTAGCAGCCATACAGCAACCACACCGGCCAGCCCTCCGGGAGGCCGAGATCATTCGCGAATGCGTACCCCAGGCAGATGAGCACCAGGGCTGCGCCGTCGGCCATGAGGATCTTCCGCTCGCCCCATTTGTCGATGAGTTCGCCGAGTCCCTGCTGGAAGAATACCCCGATGACGGACGAAACGATCCACAGCTTCGCGAACGTCGAGGCCGGCTCACCGTAGACCGTCACAAGCACCCACGGTGCGAATGTGATGAAGACTTGTTTGCGGGCGCCGAAAAGCGCACACAGAACGTAGTAGAGCGAGTATTCTCGCTTGATGACAAGCTTGCTGCGCTTGCGCGCATGTTGCTTCGGCTGCATGCGGAAGTACATGAGTCCGGCAATGGCCGCGGCGATGCCGCCGATGACGAAGGTGATCAGGTAGTTGTGCCCGACACCTTCGATCACCAGCCAGACTGCTCCGGCGCCGATGACGTTGGCGCCGACCCTGGCGGCTGCCGCCTGGCCGAGGCGTCGCCCGTGCTGCTCCTCGCTCCCCAGAGACATCGCGATGGCGCTGCGCATGGGCATTTCGACATGCTGGCCGATGCTCCAGAGGATCGTGAACGCGAGCATCTGATACCAGCCGCTGTCGGTCAGGCCCAGCCCGACCATACCCAGGCCGGTCAATACCGAGGCCAGCGCCGCGACGCGGTTTTCCATCAGAAAGAACAGCGCGCCGGAGAGCAGCGCCACAAGGAAGCCCGGCAACTCGCGGGGGAACTCCAGCGCGCCGCGGGCGGTGGCGCTGATGTTGAAGACATCGTTGAGGTAGTTGTTATAGGTGGTCTGAAAGACCCCGTTGCACACCCCAAGTGCGAAGACAGCCAGAAGGAAGGCCACAAGCTGCGGATTGTTGCGAAGCTTTCGTGCTATTCGATCGCGCATCCCTGTGTCTCCATCCATAGTGTCGTGAGCGCCGGTGCCCGGGGAGAGGAACGTCGCGTCCATCCTCCGATCGGTTCCCACACGATGCGCCCTGATGGTGAAAACCCCCTCCGGCTCCGCGAGCCGAAGGGGGCATCGCTTTGTCGGATATCGTCGAGCCTCAGTCGAGATGCTCGTAGATCGGGAACGCCTCGCACAACTCTCGGACCTGTGTGCGGACCTCGGAGAGAACGTCCTCGCTGTCGCGCCCCTCGTGGATGACGCGCGCCATCATCTTGCCGATCTGCTCCATCTCCGGCTCCTGCATCCCGCGGGTAGTCAGGCCCGGGGTCCCCGGACGGATGCCGCTGGTCTCATTCGGAGGCAGCGGATCACCCGGAATCGTGTTCTTGTTCACGACCATCCCGGCTTCTTCGAGCAGGTTCGCCGCCTCACGCCCGGTGATGTCTTTGTTGCGCAGGTCCACCAGCATCAGGTGGTTGTCCGTCCCACCGGTGACCAGCTTGAAGCCCTCTTCCAGCAGAGCGTTGGCCAGGGTCTGCGCGTTGCGTATGATCTGCCGCTGATACTCGCGGAAGAACAGGCTCTGGGCTTCCTTGAAGCAGACCGCCTTGGCCGCGACCACATGCATCAACGCTCCGCCCTGCAGCCCGGGGAAGACCGCGCGGTCGATATCGCTGGCGAAGTCATCGGTGGACAGGATGAACGCGCTGCGAGGCCCGCGAAGGGTCTTGTGGGTGGTCGAAGTCACGACATCACACACCGGGACCGGATCCGGGTGCGCCCCGGCAGCCACCAGGCCGGCGATATGCGCGATATCGGCCAGCAGCATCGCGCCGACCTCATCGGCGATTTCGCGGAACTTGCGGAAGTCGATCACGCGCGGATAGGCGCTCGCGCCACAGACGATGAGCTTCGGCTGCACCTCGTGCGCGCGCTCGCGAATCTGGCCGTAGTCGAGTTGGTCGGTGTCCTCCGACAGGCCGTAGAAATTCGCGTCGTACAACTTGCCGCTGAAGTTGACGCTGTGCCCGTGGGTGAGATGGCCGCCGTGCTGGAGCTTCATGGCAAGGATCGTGTCGCCGGGTTCGAGCATGGCGAAGTAAGCGGCCATGTTGGCGGTTGAGCCGGTGTGGGGCTGAACGTTCGCGTGGTCGGAGCGGAAGAGCGCTTTCGCTCGATCGATCGCGAGATTCTCCATCTCGTCATAGTACATGCATCCGTTGTAGTAGCGCTTGCCCGGATACCCCTCGGTGTACTTGTTGGTCATGACCGATCCGGTGGCGGCCATGGTGGCGCGGGATGCGTAGTTTTCGGACGGAATAAGCATCAGCGTTTCCTGCTGACGCGTGAGTTCGTTGTGGATAATCTCGGCAACTTCAGCGTCGGCCTGGCTGAGCGTGCGTGTCATGATGCTCATACTCTTCGAACCTCCATGGAGCGGTCTGTTGACCGCATTCGATTCCGCAACAGTGATGCGCCCGGTCGTCCCGGCACCCCCGCCTCTCAGGGACCCGATGGGTCCCGGCGAAAGGCGGGGTACATACCCGGACCGCCCCGTGCCTGATGGCTGCTGCAAAAAGCGCTGGTATACGTCTGGCCCGTTTCCAGAATTCCCACCACTTCGGTCCGCGTCGGCCGCCTTTGTAGCGGTACAGGTGTTGGCTCGCGTGGCAAAAGGCTGCTGCCGGCAAAGGGCGGCGGTGTAGAAAGTTGAAGTGCAGGCGACCACGTATATATGTGTCGCGAGGCGTCTGCTTCATGAAGCGAGCGTCGAGGCCCCGCCCGCCCGTAGTATACGCCGAGGGAAGTTCGTTTTCAAGCCACACTCTCTCGGGCCCGACCGGGCTGATTATCTACTGAATGTACCCCATGTCCCGCAGGCGCTGGCGAATCTCCGGCGGCAGGCTCTCTGCAGACGACCCTCCGGCCGTCTCTTCCATAATCGCGAAAGAAAGCTCGGTCCAGTCCGCGAGATCGGCTTTCATCGTGGACGTGTCCGGTGCGGCCGCGGTGCCAAAAATGTCATGGTGCTCGGCGGGATCGTTCTTCAGGTCGTACAGTGAATAGCGGTCAGCGTCCAGATCATAGGTCAGCTTGTAACGCTCACCCAGCAGCGCCTTCCGTACGCCACCGTGCCCACACGCCTCCATGTACATATGAAGCGGCTCCAACGCGTCGGGCTTCCCCTCGAAAAGCGGGACGAGTGAGCGGCCTTCCATGCCTTCAGGGTGCTCTACTTCACACAGATCCATCAAGGTCGGCATTACATCCAGCAGCGAAACATGCCGCGATATACGCACCTGTTCGGTCTGCCCGGGCAGATGTACCAGAAGCGGTACGTGCGTCAGTTCGCTGTGCAGGGATTGGCCGTGCCCCCAATGACCGTGCTCCCAGAACTCCTCGCCGTGGTCACTCCAGAAGACAACGATGGAGTTGTCCCACAGGCCATTGGCTTTGAGCCTGTCAACAGTGCGGCCGAACCAGGTGTCCCAGTAATCGACTTCCCGAGCGTACGCATCCCTGTACTTTTCGCGCGTCGTGATGGTCTGTGCCCTCTTGAGGGCCTGCAGTGGCATCGGATCTCCGGTAATCCGCTGGTCTTCGGCGATCGTTGGCGGATCGTAGGGGTAGTGCGGATCAACGTAGTGGACCCACAGCAGAGCCGGTTGGTTTGTCAGATGCTCCAACAGGCCGAGTGTGTAGTTGGTCATCGTGGGCGCTCTTTCCAGCTCGAACCTGGAGGTGGTCAGATTGAGGAAAGGAAGGAACGTCTCATCAATCCTCTTTACAACGCTCAGGGCATTATGTGGGCGAACGTAGTCCAGTTCAGTGTGGTAGTAGAAGTCGAATCCCTTATCCGCGTTCGCGGCAACCGAGAGGTGGGGATTGACGACGACCGCACCGTTAAAGTAGCCGGCGTCCCGAAGTGCTTCCAACGGCCTCCTCTGCTCTGCGTCCCACGTGTAGGGAACTGCTTCGTGGTCAGATGCCATCTGCCCCCGGATCCGGCCGACGCCCATCTGGGATGGATATCGCCCGCCAAAAAACGCGGCGAAGGACGGACGAGTCCAGGGCGCTACGCTGAAAGCGTTTTCAAACACGTAGCTTTTCTCGGCAAGGCGATCGAGGTGAGGCGTTCTGACATCTCCGCCGGCGTACCCGACGTAGTCCGCGCGCAGAGTGTCCACGCTGATCAGGATGACGTTCGGCGGAGGATTGCCCTGTCCCTCACCGAGGTCCATCACCGTCTGCAACTTCTTCTCCCACACGCGCCAGCCCTGAACCTCACTGACGATGCCGGCTGTCGCGAGGCCCGTAAGCAGTAGCAGCAGCACGCCGGGCACAACCACAGCGGCTTTCGATGACGCCGATGAATCGGCCACAGACCGTCGTATTCTCTCGAACACCAGGTACGCCACATATCCGGCTGCGGCGGAGGCGCCGACTGCGAAAACTGTTACAAGCGCCCCGCCGGGGAGCCGACCGGAAGCGGCAAGTCTCAGCCCCAGTGTCAGGGCCCATGCTCCAATCAACACGGCCGGCCCGAGAGACCCAGGCCAACCCGCCGCGGCTTCACCCGAGCACCGCGATGCCACCAAGGTCAACGCACTCGCGGATGCCACGATCGCGAGGTGCAGCCAGAGGGACGCGAATGCCCCTGAGGACATGCCGGAGCCGAGGAGCGCTGCAAGCGCCAGCAATGTAAACGAGGTGGCGGTGACGCCGATCGGGTCCCGGTCCTCCCGCCCGGAGATCGAGACGGCGGATGTCGTCAGCCAGGTCCAGAGCGCAGCGACGAGAGCGCCCAGAACCATGCAAATGAGGATAAGCAACGCCCCCCGCACAACGTTTGTCAGGGCCTCACTGACAATATCCGCATCGGCGGCGAGAATTACGAGAGCGCCTGCCACACCGCCACCGATGGCCCCTCCGAACGCAGCCGCCTTCACGGCGTCGCGTCGAGGGGCTTGCGGACCGTTGCCTCCAGCATCCTCTTTCGGCCTCACGCTACCTGCTCCCCTTGCGGAGTGACTGTCTGTTGTTTCGAGAGTGTTGTGCCAGGTCTCTCCGCTCAGAGCCTCAGTGCCAGAAGTGCCGCATGCCGGTCATAACCATCGGGATGCCGTGCTCGTTGGCCGCCTCGATGACCTCTTCATCGCGGCGGGATCCGCCCGGCTGAATGATCGCCGAGCAGCCGGTGCTTGCAGCCGCGTCGAGGCCGTCGCGCGCCGGGAACATAGCGTCCGAGGCCAGCACCGCGCCCTCGGCCCGGTCGCCGGCCTTGCGCGCGGCGATGATCGAACTGTCCACGCGGCTCATCTGGCCTGCGCCACAGCCCACGATGTGCGTGCCCTGCACCAGCACGATCGCGTTCGACTTCACGTGCTTGGCGATGCGATCCGCGAAGACCATCGAGCGAACCTGCTCCTCAGTGGGCTCCGCCTCGGTGACGATCTCCCAGTCCTCGGGCAGCACCGCCGCGTAGTCGCGCTGCTGGGCGAGCATGCCGCCGGGGATCGCGCGCAGATCAAGGTCCTCCGCGCGGCTTTCCGGTGCGAAGTCCTCCAGCACCATGATGCGCATGTTCTTCGATGCACTCTTCAGGATCTCCAGCGCGTCGGGTTCATAGCCGGGCGCGATGATCGCCTCGACGAACGCGCCGATGATCGTGAGGTCGGTCAGCCCCGATTCCTCATAGAAGCGCGGCTTTATGACTTCATCGAGCCACTCGCTGTTGAAGACGCACTCGGCGGTCTCGGCGTCCACCACGCGGTTGAAGCCCAGCACGGAGCCGAATGCGGAGACCGGATCGGCGGTGTAGGCGTCCTCGAACGCCTGCGCGAGCGTGTCGGCCGATGCCGCGCCGCAGGGGTTGAGGTGCTTGATGATAATCGCGGTCGGATCCTCGAAGTCTCGCGCCGACTCGAGCGCCGCGGTCAGGTCGAGGTAGTTGTTGAAGCTGAGCGCCTTCCCGTGAAGCTGCACCGCGCCGGCCACACCCGGCTCATGGGCCCCGAGGTCCTGGTACAGCGCCGCGTTCTGGTGGGGATTCTCGCCGTAGCGCAGGTCCGCGATCTTCCGCAGCTTCGGCGCGATGACCGTGGGCAGCGCGTCCTCTTCCTCGGTGAACTGCTCGCGGAGGTAGCTTGAGATGGCCGCATCGTATCGGCAGGTCATCTCGAATGCTTCCAGTGCCATCTGCCTGCGCGTCTGGAGGGTCGTTTCGCCATCATTGGCGCGCAGTTCCTCGACGATCTGATCGTAATACTTTGGGTCAGGGACGATGGTGACGTCGCGGAAGTTCTTGGAGGCCGAGCGGACCATCGACGGCCCGCCGATATCGATCTGCTCAACGGCCTCTTCGAGGGTCACGCCCTCCTGGGCGATGGTCTCCTCGAAGGGGTAG
>CAZAHB010000142.1:0-14183 GCA_964484945.1 uncultured Armatimonadia bacterium
GAAGTCGGGTCGCGGCTTGACCTTGCTGCCCATCAGCGTGGAGATCACGCGATCCGCCTCTACCGCGTCCTCCATGTTCACCTGCCGCAGCACGCGGTTCTCCGGGTCCATGGTCGTGTCCGCAAGGTCGTTCGGATCCATCTCCGAGAGCCCCTTGAAGTAGTTCACCGTCGCCTTCCGCCGCCCGAGGTCCGCCTGAAGCTCCTCAAGCTCGTCGTCGTTGAGCGCGTAGTAGGTGTCCGCTCCAGCCTTTATCCGATACAGCGGCGGCTGGGCGATATACAGGTAGCCCTCGCGGATCAGCGGCTGCATGTAGCGGTAGAAGAAGGTCAGGATCAGCGTGCGGATATGCGAGCCGTCAACATCCGCGTCAGCCAGGATGATGATCTTATGGTAGCGAAGCTTCGACAGGTCGAACTTGCTCGAAGCTTCACCGTTCTGGTCCTCGGCATCCTCCTCCTGACCGTTGCCGCGGTTCATGGAGAAGCCGGCGCCCAGAGCGGTGATCATCGCCTGGATCTCGTTGTTGTCGAGGATCCGGTCGAGCCGGTTCTTCTCCACGTTGATGATCACGCCGCGCAGGGGAAGGATCGCCTGATTGCGGGCGTTGCGGGCCTGCTTCGCGTTGCCACCCGCCGAGTCACCCTCAACGATGAACAGTTCGCACTCCTCGGGCTCCTTGGAGGCGCAGTCGGCCAGCTTGCCGGGCATGCCCGCTGTGGACAGCGCAGTTTTGCGGGTGGCCTCAGCGGCCTTGCGGGCCGCGTCATTGGCGCGCGCAGCGGTGATGCAGTTGCGAACGATCCGCTTGGCCTCGGTGGGATGCTCGGCCATGTATTCGCTCAGAAGCTCGTAGACGATGGAGTAAACCACGCCATCGACCTCGGAGTTGCCCAGCTTGGTCTTGGTCTGGCCCTCGAACTGCGGGTCCATGTGCTTGAGGGAGATGATCGCGGTCATGCCCTCGCGGACCTCGTCGCCGGTGAAGTTGCGCTCCTTTTCTTTGCGCAGGCCGCTGTCCTGGGCGTAGGTGTTCACCACGCGCGTCACAGCGGTCTTAAAGCCGGACAGATGTGTGCCGCCCTCGGCGGTATGGATCGCGTTGACATACGAGAGGATGTTCTCGTGGACGCCATCGTGATACTGGATGGCGATCTCGACTTCGATGTCATCCTGTTCGCGCAGGAAATAGATGGGCTTGTGGATCGTGTCCTTGCCCTCGTTGAGATAGCCTACGTACTCCTCGATGCCGCCCTCGTGGTAGAAGACCTGTTCGCGCGGGTTCCCCTCGTCGTCGCGTTCCTCCTCGCGCTCGTCGGTGAGGGTTATCTTCGCACCGCCCGCGAGGAACGAAAGCTCCCGCAGTCGCTTGGCGATGGTATCGAACTCCATGTCGGTGACCGTGAAGATCTCCGGGTCGGGCTTGAAGCGGATGACGGTCCCGGAGCCCTTCGCCTTGCCCGTGCTCTCCAACTCGGTGACAGGCAGGCCGCGCTCGTAGCGCTGCTCATAACGCTCACCGTCACGGACGACCTCGACGGTCAGCCACTCGGAGAGCGCATTGGTGCATGACACGCCCACGCCGTGCAGTCCGCCGGAGACCTTGTATGAGGAGGAGTCGAACTTACCGCCGGCATGCAGCATGGTGAGCACGACCTCCACCGCGGGGCGCCTTTCGGTGGGGTGCTCGTCAACGGGGATGCCCGACCCGTTATCCTCAACCGAGACGGAGCCATCATCGTGCAGAGTCACGTCGATCGCGTCGCACGACTCCGCGAACACCTCGTCGATGGAGTTGTCGATGACCTCGTAGAGGATGTGGTGCAGGCCCCGTTCGGAGGTGGAGCCGATGTACATTGCCGGGCGACGCCGCACGGCTTCGAGGCCCTTTATGACCTGAATTGACTTGGCGGTGTAATCGCGCTTATTCTTCGCCATCAATGAATACCCCTTCTGGTTTCGCGGGTCACCCGCTGCCCCCGCGGAACGATACCGGCACGGCATGACCGTTGTCCGACGAATCAGATACGTTCAGGCACCGTGAGGACTGCCAATGACGCAATGCATGAGGCGAGGACGGGTGGGAACTGCCTCCGGGCGGCGGGGAAGTGCGGCCGCGCCATCTCCGGTCCGTCCAGGCGTCAACTATTGCATTGTATGGCACCGCTCGTGGTGCCGGCTGCAATGGGTGCTTCCCTTTGTGTGCAGGGGCCGTCGGCGGGCATCACGAAGGTGATACCACACCCACCTCAGGCCGCGTTTTACGGCACGGCTGCGGCGGGGGCTGAAGGGCCGAAAAAAGTGTCGTGTCGTGGAGCCGTTTTCCGCACCCTTCAACTATTGAAAGTATACCAGATTCAGCCCGTTCAGGTCAAGCTGGCGACCGTTCCCCATTCGAGCCCCGGGCAGTGCCGTAACGCGAATGTATGTTCAGGTTTTCGCGGTTAAACTACCACGGCGCTGGTCACGCGACTGTCTTTGCTGCAGGCGGGAGATGCCGACCCGGTGCGGGCTGACGGGGCGTTTATGGCAGCGCCACTCGATGGCGGGGAGGTATCGGGCGCAGAGTACAGAATAGGCGGGCCGAGGCGGGAGAATTACACCCGCAAAGCATACGACTCCACGGCTTCTGCGAGGATGCGAAAGGACAGATTGACGATGTCAGACACGATCAGAATCGGCGCGATCGGCTCTGGTGGAAACGCGCGTGGGCACATGCGCCGGCTCACTGCGATGGATGGTGTCGAATTAGTCGGCATCACGGACCCGAGTGAGGAGGCCGTTGAGGCGGCCTTCAAGCAGGTTGAGGGGACAGAGGGGCTCCCCACGTTCGAGGACCATCGCGAGATGCTCGATGAGGTGGAGATGGACGCGGTCGTCATCTCCACACCACACACGCTGCACTACGATCAGATCATGGATTCGCTGGGCGAGGATCTGCACGTGCTGTGCGAGAAGCCCATGGTCTGCACCACCGAGCACGCCAGGCGTGTTATCGAGACGTGGAAGAAATCAGGCAACGTGATGGGCGTTTCGTATCAGCGACACACTATGGCCGCATTCCGCTATGTCCGGGAGAAGGTCGTCTCCGGCGAGATGGGCGACGTGGTGTTCATCAACTCTCTCCAGTCCCAGGCGTGGTACCAGAGCCAGGTGCTGAACAACACATGGCGCTCGAAGATGAAGTGGTCGGGTGGCGGGCAGCTTAACGATTCGGGCTCACATCTGATCGACATCGTCCTGTGGATGAGCGATATGCAGCCCGCGGAGGTCTTTGCCTACCAGGACAAGATGGGCTCGGAGGTAGACATCCTCTCCGCCATCGACGTGAAGTTCGACTCCGGGGCGCTGTGCACGTTTTCGATCGTGGGCTACCAGTCGTGGAAGGGCATGTTCGAGGAGACCACGCTGTGGCTTGAGGATGGACAACTCGCGATCCGCGGAGGCGAAGTCTGGGAGTGGGGCGACGAGGCCGCGTACAAGGTGGTCCCGGCCAACCGCTACGCCCGCACGTGGTCACCTGACGCGAACTTCATCGGCGCGATTCGTGGCGAGGAGGAGATCCAGTCCACGCCCGAGGATGCTCTGAAGGTCATCCAGCTCTCCGAAGCGGCCTGGGCCTCCGCCGAGAGCGGCGAGCCCGAGCCCGTACAGCGATAGGGCGCGGATGGCATCTGATGGATACGACGCCGGGGAGCGCTCGGGCTGTCTGTTCGGGCGTGTCCTCGGCGGTTTGGCACGACTGATATTGGTCTACCCACTCCTGGGCATCGGCTGCCATACCGGCGGTGTCCTGCAACAGCAGCTTCGGCCTGTGGCAGGCACGCCCTACGAGGGGCTGTTGGCCGGCGGGACACTCGGACTACTGATCGGGCTGAGCCTGTGGTGGAGCGCCATGCGCGTCGAAGGCTGGCGCGCGTGGCTGGCTGAGGTGACGCTCGTGCTTGCGGCTGTCATCTGGCTGGCGGGGCTCGTCGGCGCAGAGGCGGGGCATTTGAGCGGGAGCGGAGTCGCGATCGCGTGGGGGACGTGTCTGGCCGCTGCCACGGTGGCTGCCGCGCTGCTCAGAGCCTGAGCGTGAGGTCCTGGCGCAAATTGGCGCCCGACGGACGGAACCGCGAGGGGCTGCACTGGCTTGACTTGCCCCGGTGCATGGCATATAATTCGGGCGTCTTGGAATTGCGCCCGGCCCTCGGGCTGCTCATTACGTAAGGGTGCAGGCGAGGACTGCCTGGAAAACTAAGGGATCGGGGATGACAGGCAACCGGGGCGGACCTGCGGGAGCAGGCGGCAACAGGGCGCGTGCGGACTACTTCAGATCCATACCCCCGGGAACCATGTCAGCGTCCCAACTGCTGATAAACATGCAATTAACCCGATGGGACATACCCTCACACTCTCTGTCGCCCGGGCGCGGGGAGAGAATTTTAGGTGAGTGATACCGTGCCGGATCAGAATGAACCACCGGACTCCCCGCGGAAGCTCAGACGGGAGCTGGAGCACTACCGACAAGTCGTCGATGAGATGCGACGACGGATCCGCGGTCTGGAGGACGAGCTGGAGACCGCTTCAACGATGGCAGAGGTGCCATCGGTGGTCGTCACACGGCCTGAGTTGCGCAACACCCTTGGCCGCCTGGTGAAGAAAGTTGCGATGATCATCCAGGTGGAGAAGGTTCTGTTGCTTATCCATCAGCCCGAGACGAACATGCTTACCCCGCTGCCGCCCGCCCTGGGCGTCTCCTCCGATAATATCGATCAGTTGAGTATCGCCGCCGAAGATGGGATCAGTGGCTGGGTCTTTCAGAATGGCGAGTCGGTCGTATATAACGACGCCCTTAACGACCCTCGCACCGATAAAGACCTCGTCTCGCTGCTGGCGGTGCGCAACGGCATAACCGTCCCTCTCGTCATCAAGCAGCGCGATGAGGAAGAGCGGCTTGTTGACGAACGCGTCATCGGTGTCATGCACGTGTTCAACAAGCGTTTTGACGAGGATTTCGGCACCGAAGACATGCGCCTGCTGGAGATGCTCGCCGAGCAGGCTGCCGCCGTGATCTCCAACGCCCAGCTCTACATCCAGCTCACCGAGGAGAAGGAGGAGCTGGAGGACGCGTTCGAGTCGATAGACGTGGGCGTTATCGTCGTGAACAACCAGGAGGTCGTGCGGCTGCTGAACCCCGCCGCCGCCGAAATGCTCGAACTCACCGGCGGAGAATTCAGCGGCAATAAGATGGGGGAAGTGATTCCTCCCGGAGATGTTCACGACCTGCTCAAGGGCACACTGGAGAGCGGCGAAGAGCACACCATCGAGATCCAGACCGGTGAGGAAGACGGTAAGGTTTACCAGGCGCAGACCACGCTGATGTCGCGAGAGAACGACAGCGACATCGAGAGCGTGGTAGCAATCTTTAACGATATCACTGAGATCCGTCGTGTCGAGCGCATGAAGACGGCGTTCGTCTCAACGGTCTCTCACGAACTCCGCACCCCCCTCACCTCCATTAAGGGTTTCATCTCCACGCTGCTCGAAGATGATGAGGGGATGTACGATGATGAGACGCGCCGGGAATTCCTAATCATCATCAACGAAGAGTGTGACCGGCTGACCAGGCTCATCTCGGACCTGCTGAACGTCTCGAAGATCGAGTCCGGTCGCGGCCTCGACCTGCAGCTTTCCGACGTGGACCTTCAGCAGCTTCTCCAACGAGTGGCCTCCAACCACCAGCCCTACTCCAAGAAGCACCAGATCAACGCGGAGGCGCCCGACGACCTCACGATCCGAGCGGATGCCGACAAGCTCACGCAGATACTGGACAACCTGGTGGGCAATGCAGTCAAGTACTCGCCCAACGGTGGCGAGGTCAGGATCGTCGGCACCGAGGAGGATGACGCCATTCGGATTGACGTGATCGATGAGGGCCTGGGTATCCCCGAGCGCCATCGCGATCATATCTTTCAGCGTTTCCACCAGGTGGACGATGACGTCGACCACAAATCCATCGGCGGCACCGGTATCGGCCTTTATCTGGTCCAGCACCTCGCCCAGGCCCATGGCGGGCGCGTCTGGCTCGATTCGAGCGTGGTCGGCGAAGGCTCGACCTTCAGCGTGCGTCTGCCCAGCGACCCCGAGGCGGTTCTCGAGCAACGCGGCGAGTGACCGGCGAGGTGCCATCTGCCTTTGACTGCCGCCGTACCGCTTCGCAAATCGCCTCCTGTTTTCGGGAGGCATTTGTCTTTGTTCCGACAGGGAGGACCGCATCATGAAGGTAGCGATCGGCAACGATCACGCCGGTGTCCAGTTCAAGCGTGAACTCGTCGAACATTTGCAGGAGCGTGGCCTCGAGGCCGAGAACCTGGGCGTCGATACCGCACAGTCAATGGATTACCCGGACATCGCTGCCGAGGTCGCACGGGCGGTGGCCGATGACCGGGCGGACTTCGGCATCATCGCGTGTGGGACCGGGATCGGGGTCTCGATGGCTGCCAACAAGATCCCCGGTGTGCGGGCCGCGCTGTGCAGTTTCGAATACCACGCCCGCATGGCCCGCGAACACAATGATGCCAACGTCTGTTGCCTGGGTGCCCGCGTGATTGGCCCGGAACTGGCGAAGGCGATCGTAGACACATTCCTCACCACCGACTTCAGTGGAGTGGCCCGGCACGCCAGGCGGCGGGACAAGATCACCGCGCTTGAGGGTGGAACGGGCAGCGACGGTTGAGGTGCGACCGACCATGTCCGAAAACACCGAAGAGAAGCTCGACAACCGCCCCGCGTGGGACGAGTACTTCATGCAGATTTGCCGGGTGGTGGCGACGCGCTCGACATGTCTTCGCCGACATGTGGGCGCGGTCCTGGTCTCCGGCCGGCGGATCCTCTCAACCGGCTATAACGGCGCTCCGAAGAGCATGGCGCACTGTGCTGAGCTTGGCGGCTGCTACCGCGAACAGATGCGTGTGCCATCGGGGGAGCGCCAGGAGCTGTGTCGGGCGCTGCACGCCGAGCAGAACGCGATTATCCAGGCGGCAATCCACGGCGTGAAGCTCGAGAACGTGACGCTCTACTGCACCACGATGCCGTGCGTGACCTGCGCGAAGATGCTGATTAATGCCGATGTGCATCGGATCGTCTACGAAGACGAGTACCCGGACGAGCTGTCTCGCCAGATGCTGAAAGAAGCCGGTGTGGAACTGGTACACTGGACCGGATCGGATACAGATGCGGGTGAAGCTCGGTGAGCGCGATCATCCTGCCTATGGCAGTGGCGCTGGTGCTGGGCCTGGTCCTGACGCCCGTGGGCAAAACGCTGGCGAGAAAGTACGGACTGATCGACAGGCCGGTCGCCCGAAGCTCGCACTGCAGCCCGACGCCCTTCGGCGGCGGGCACGCAATATTTGTGGCTTTCTGGATCACAACCTTCGCTCTGGGATGGCCGCCCACCCGCCCGATGGTGGGGCTCTTTGTCGGCTCGGTGATCCTGCTGGTCGTCTGCACCATCGATGACAAGCGCAATCTTCCGCCTCTCCCGCGCCTGCTGACGCAGCTTCTCGTTGCACTGATCGCTTACTTCTGGGGCGTTCGCGTGGTGCAGGTGGCGAACCCGCTGGAAGCGTGGCTTGGGCCGGAGTTTCTGGTCATGGGGCCGCTGGAGCTGCCGGTGACGGTGCTGTGGATCGCGTTCGTCATCAACGCGATGAACTGGCTCGACGGGCTGGATGGGCTGGCTGGCGGCGTCACAGCGATTGCGGCCACGACGCTGGCGCTGGTCGCCGCTTCCAACGATCAGGTGCCCGAGGTGATCGTGCCGGTCGCGGCCCTGGCCGGCGCAACAGTGGGCTTCTTGCGCTACAACTTCCCGCCGGCAAGCATCTTCATGGGGGATACAGGCGCGATGTTCCTTGGCTATATGCTCGCGTGCCTGTCGATCACCGGCGCGGTCAAGGGCCCGGCTGCGGTCGTGTTGTTCGTGCCCCTGCTGGTTCTGGGGCTGCCAATCTATGACTCGGCGACAACCATTCTCAAGCGTCTGTACGAAGGCCGCCCGATCTACCACGCCGACCGGGGACACCTCCACCACCGGCTGCGTGACAGTGGCCTCTCCGTGCGGGAAACAGTACTCTTGATGTACGGAATAACCGGATTGTTGTGCGCGGTCGCTCTGGGAGTGTGGTTGCGATAGCTGTGACAGTTGCCGTCGTATTTGGAACGCGGCCCGAAGCGATCAAGATGGCTCCGGTCCACGAGGAGCTGCAATCTCGCGACCAGTTTGAACCTCTTCTGATGACCACCGGTCAGCATCGCGAGATGCTCGATCAGGTTTGCCAGGTCTTTGATATGCAGCCCGATGTAAGCCTCGACATCATGCAGCATGACCAGACCATCGGCGGGGTCATTGCGCGGGCATTCACCGGACTGGAGGCGGCGTTTCGGGAGCATCGGCCCGATATTGTCCTCGTACAGGGCGACACCGCCACCACCTTCACCGGCGCTTTGACCGGATTTCTGGAGCAGATCACGGTCGGGCACGTTGAGGCCGGATTGCGCAGCGGCAACCGGCACTCCCCGTTTCCGGAGGAGGTCTTCCGGCGCATGATCGGTCCCGCCGCGGATGTGCATCTGCCCGCCACCGACCGCGCGAAAGAGAATCTGCTGGCAGAGGGCGTGGACGAGGAGACGATCTTCGTCTGCGGCAACCCCGTGATCGACGCTCTGCTCACAACACGGGAGCGGTGCGGATCGCTGGAGGGCACCGAGTTCGAGTGGGTCGAGGAGATAGACGGGCGCATCATGCTTGTCACCGCGCACCGCCGCGAGAATCTCGGCGTGCCGCTCACCCGCGTCTGCAACGCCATCGCCCGGCTTGTCGAGCGATTCGACGATCTGCACGTGGTTTTTCCGATGCACCTGAACCCCAAAGTCCGCCGGGCGGCGACCGAGCTACTGGGCGATTCCGAGCGAGTGCGGCTGTGCGAACCGGCGGACTACGTGACATTCGTGTCCCTGATGGATCACGCGGATATCATTCTCACCGACTCGGGTGGCATTCAGGAAGAAGCGCCCGCACTCGGCATTCCGGTGCTTGTCGCACGAGACACGACCGAGCGCCCGGAGGGCGTCGAAGCGGAAGTGGTGCGCCTTGTTGGAACTGACACCGACGCTGTCTTCGAGGCGGGCGAGGAGCTTCTGAGCAACCCATCCGTGTACGCCCGCATGGCGAGCGGCGGAAGCCCGTACGGTGACGGGCGGGCCGCCGAGCGCATCTGTGACGCGCTGGAGTATGTCCTGGAGCTGCGCGACAGCCCGCCGGAGCCGTTCGCGTACGAGCGCGAAGAGTAGAATTCGACCTGTTTTGGCGAGGCCGGCGGCGAGCAGCAGTGGGGAGCCGCACCATCCTGACCTTCGCGGCGAGGAAAACTCATGACCGATGCGGGAGACCAGCAACAGCAAACGCCCGATCAGTGGTCCAACCGCCGGATCCTCTTTCTGGCAGTTGTGATCGCGCTGATTTTCTACGCGGTCTTCAGGCTGCCCACCACAATCAACTATCTGCTGCCGCGCGCGAGAGACACAGTTATCCTGCTGATTCTGTCTGTCGCGCTGACGTACTTTCTTCTCCCGACAGTGAACATGCTCACCCGGGTGCCGGCACGACTGGACAGGCAGGCGAAGAGAGCGTGGGCAGCGGGGCTGAGCCTCGTTATCTTCCTCGGTCTGATTGTGCTGCTCGGCACGGTGGTGGTCACGCCGATCGTCGAAGAGACGGGCAAGACGCTGGAGACGGTCACCACGTGGGCGCAGGAGGACCTTGCGGGCCAGGTGGAGGGGTATGTCAACGGGCTGCTGGCCCGCCTGCCGGAGAGCTACCGCGAGCAGGTGGAGGAGCAGATAGCGGCCGCTGAGCGGCAGTGGACAGTCGAGCGGATAACGGAGACGATCAGCAAGCGCGTGCAGACCTGGGGAAAGGCCCTTCTCGAGTGGCAGGTGAACTTCATCGCCACGGTTCTTTCCAGCGGTCGATATATCATTGCGCTCTTGATCGTGCCGGTCTTTACCTACTACTTCCTCACGGACGCAACCGCCATCCGCGAGGGTGTCGTGTCGCATATTCCCCGTGACGCGCGAAAGCGCTACCATCAGATGCTCGATGACATCGACCGGGTCATCCAGGGCTACGTGCGTATGGTAATGGTCATATCGCTTGCCACGGGCGTAGCCACGGCCCTGACGCTCTACTTCGCCGGGGTTGATGTGTTCCTGACATTTGGTATCCTGGCGGGGATCGCGAATATGGTGCCCGTACTTGGCGGCATCGTCGCGGTTATCGGCATCACCGCAATCTCACTTCTGCAGGTGGGGCTGAAAACCACGATCGTTGTGATGATCGTCTACGGTGGCATTCAGTTTGTCACCGACCGAGTCATCGCGCCCAGACTGATGGCGGAGGGCGCGCAACTGCACCCCATCGCGGTCCTGCTGGGGGTGCTCGTGGGAGCCGAGTTCTTTGGGATGATCGGCGTCTTCGTCGCCGTCCCGGTGCTGGCGGCGGCTCGCGTGGCCTGGATCCACTACCGCGCGTATATGAGTGAGGGCGATCACAGCAGGGAGTGGGACTCGTTGCTTGGACGCCGGGAGGATGCGGACAATCCCCACGCGGCTGAGGAGGAAGCCGGCGGGGGCGATGAAGAGCCCGCGTCCGTGGTTGAGGACAATACCGATGACGGTGAAGACGTTGACGCACAGAACGGTGGCGACGGCGACGAATGACCACACTTGAAGCAATATCCCTGGCGATCCTGCAGGGATTGACGGAGTTTTTGCCTGTTTCCAGTTCCGGGCACCTCGCGCTGGGGCACTGGTTGTTGGGCGTCGGTGGCGAGAACGAAGTGTTGCCGCTCGAGTTTGTGGTGCTGGTTCATTTCGGGACCCTCGTGGCGGTCGTGGTGTACTACTGGTCGGACCTGGTGGAGATCGTGCGCGATGTGTTTGCTCCCCGACGAGAGCCGGGCGAGGGAGAGGTCTGTGGCTGGGGACGCCGACTGCTGATATTGCTGGTGGTGGCCACAATCCCGGCAATCTTCGCCCTGGTCGTCGAGGATCACGTTGAGCGGCTGATGAACACGCCATGGGCAGTGGGGTGTGCTTTGCTGGTTACCGGAAGCGCGCTGATCGTGTCCGAGCGGATGGGCAGGCGCGTGAAGGCCGACCGCGAGACAACGGCTCTTGACGCCCTGCTGGTGGGCATCGCGCAGGTGATGGCGATCATCCCGGGCATCTCGCGCTCGGGCTCGACGATTGCCGCGGGGCTCGGTTTGGGCTTCAAGCGGGAGTGGTCGGCCCGGTTCGCGTTCTTGATGTCGATCCCGGCGATCTTCGGCGGAACGGTTTACAAGCTCAAGGATCTCATCGAACAGGGGGCAGGTGGTGCACTGGGGCTTTACTTCCTGTGTTTCGCGATTTCAGCAGTCACCGGCTATATCGCCATCAGACTTGTCATCGGGGCGGTGCAGTCGGAGAACCTGAAATGGTTTGCCGCGTATTGCTATACCGTCGGAGCGCTGGCGATCATCGCAGATCTCTCAAATATGATTTAGATTGCCCTCATGGCCCTTGCCTGCATCGACGAAGCAGGTTACAATGGGGCGAACCTTCGCAAAAGCGAAGCGTATGCCTCGGCTCTGATCATCCCTCGTCAGAGAGTCGTTACACCCACCAACGGGGTCTGCCCACGCCGTCTACCGGGGCAGGCCAATATACTGGGAGGAATCCAAAGTGGACCTTGGGACGTTTAGTCCGTTCGAAACCTTCGCGCTGTGGGCTACACTGGGCACCGCGCTCATCGGCATCTGGTACGGCCTGAAGCTGCGGAAGGAAATCACAGAAAAGGACGCCGGCACCGAAAAGATGCAACAGATTGCCGGCCAGATTCAGGAGGGCGCGCTTGCCTACCTGAGTCGGCAGTTTAAGACGATCCTCGGCCTCGTCGTCATCCTGTTCATCGGCCTGACCATTACCGGCTGGATGGCGGGTGGCGAACACATGGCCGCCTGGAAGATGGGTCTCGGCAGGGGCTTTGCGTTCCTGCTGGGTTGTTTCGCGTCCGGTCTGACCGGCTACATGGGCATGACGCTGGCGGTGCGCGGCAATGTGCGCTGCGCGGCCGCCGCTCGCACCTCCACCAAGGAGGCGCTCGCGGTTGCGTTCCGCTCGGGCGCAGTTGCGGGTATGTTCACGGTCGCGATGGGCCTTGTTGGCGCGACGATCATCTTCATGGTCTTCAAGGCCTATGCCACTGAGGTGTTGCTTGGCTTCGGCTTCGGTGGTTCGCTTCTGGCTTTGTTCATGCGTGTTGGCGGCGGGATCTACACCAAGGCCGCCGATGTCGGCGCCGACCTGGTCGGTAAGGTCGAGGCCGGTATCCCCGAGGACGACCCCCGCAACGCCGCGGTTATCGCCGATAATGTCGGTGACAACGTCGGTGACTGTGCGGGTATGGCCGCGGATATCTTCGAGTCGTACGAGGTCACGCTTGTCGCATCGATGATCCTCGCGCTGGCACACGCCGGAGAGAATCCGGATCTCGCGCGTGTGTGGATCATCTTCCCGCTGATCGTTCGAGGCATCGGGGTTATCACCTCGATCATCGGCACTGAGATCGTCAAGCTCCGCGACGAGTCCGAGCATCCGATGCAGCCGATTACACGCGGCTTCGTCTGGTCCGCGGTGCTCTCCGCGATCGGCTTCTTCTTCGTCGCCTGGTTCTATGCCCAGGACCTCCGGCTCTTCTGGGCCACACTCGCCGGCCTGGTCCTCGCCGTGGGCATCTACAAACTGACCGAGTACTACACCTCCGCCGAGTACTCGCCAGTGCAGGAGATCGCCGAGTCGTCGCAGACCGGTGCAGCTACGAACATCCTCACCGGCTTCGGTGTCGGTCTTGAGGGCTCGGTCTGGGCTGTCCTGGTTGTCTGTGCGTGTATCTTCTTCTCCGTGCTGCTCTTCCCGGGCGACGTTATCGGGGCTCTCTACAGCGTGTCGCTCGTGGGTCTGGGTATGCTGACCACCACTGGCGTGGTCATTTCGATGGATACCTACGGTCCGGTTGCGGATAACGCGCAGGGGATCTGTGAGATGGCTGAGGTCCCCGAAGCCATGGACACGGTCGAACTTCTGGACGCAGTCGGGAATACCACGAAGGCCGCAACGAAGGGTCTGGCGATTGCATCGGCTGTGATCGCTGCGATCGCGCTCTACGGCTCATTCCTGTCGAAGGTTGCCGCCTCGAAGGCCGGTGGCGCCGCGGGCGAGGCCGTGAGCATGCAGGCACTGGAGAACTACGCGATCCCGCTGGATCAGCCGCTGGTCTTCATCGGTGTGCTGATCGGTGGCGCGATGCCCTTCCTGTTCAGCTCCATGACCATCCGCGCGGTCGGCCGCGCCGCCTTCCAGATCATCAACGAGGTGCGGCGCCAGTTCCGGGAGATCCCGGGCCTGATGGAGGGCGAGGCAATGCCCGAGTCGGCCAGGGTTGTCGACATCTGCACCTCGTCGGCGATCAAGGAGCTTATCGCTCCCGGTCTGCTGGCTGTCCTGGCCCCGATCATCGTCGGCGCCTGGTTCGGCTGGCTCGGACTTGGCGGCTTCCTCGCCGGCATCATCGTCACCGGTCAGCTCATGGCAGTGTTGCTGTGTGACTCCGGTGGTGCATGGGACAACGCGAAGAAGGTCATCGAGGACGGCGCATACGGCGGCAAGGGCTCCGACAGCCATGCGGCCGCGGTCACCGGTGACACGGTCGGCGATCCGTTCAAGGACACTGCCGGCCCGGCGCTCAACCCGCTGATCAAGGTTATGAACCTGGTTGGCCTGTTGATCGTTCCGCTGATCGTCATCCCCGGCAGCGATCCCATGAGTTCGGCCACCTCACCGACCATGTGGATCGTGGGGATCGTCCTCGCCGGCATCATCGCCATCACGCTGGTGATGTCCAAGCGCGCGGGCGAGGCTCGGCAGCAAGTGCAGGACCGCGTCGGCGGCGACGAGGACGCCGCGTGATCCGCCGAACCTGACGTAACCTGCGACACAAACGTGGGCGGGCCGGGGCAAAGCCCGGCCCGCCCCTTCTTTTGGGGGCGGGGGTAAATGTAGACCGCGCGGGGTGTCAACCGCAGGCCGGCGCCGCCCGT
>CAZAHB010000143.1:0-14073 GCA_964484945.1 uncultured Armatimonadia bacterium
GCCTTCAGCGCCTGCAGACGGATCGGATCGACCTGTTCTACCTGCACGTGACCGACCCGAGCACGCCGATGGACGAACTCCTGTCCACACTCGATGACCTCAGGCAGCAGGGCAAGATCCTCTACGTGGCGACCTCCAAGTGGCCGCCGGCGTGGATCGCGGAGATGCGCGTGCGCGCCGAGTACATGGGCTGGCCGCAGACTGTCGCCGAGCAGTCGCCGTACAACCTGCTCGACCGCGGCATCGAGGACGAACTGGCCTGGACCTGTATGCGCCACGGGATCGGCCTGTGCACCTTCGCGCCACTGGCACAGGGGATCCTCTCGGGCAAGTACCACCGCGATGAGGACGCGCCCGAGGACGCGCGCCTCAAGAACGCCGGCCCCGGTCATCACCTGCTGACCGACGGCGCCTACGACCGCGTGGAGAAGCTCCGCCCGCTGGTTGATGAGCGCGACTGCACCATGGCGGAGTTCGCGATTGCGTGGGTGATGCAGAAGCCCTTCATCACCTCGGCGATCGTGGGGTGCCGGACGGTCGATCACCTGCACTCGGCAGTTCGGGCCGCGGAGATCGAACTGACCGACGAGGAACTTGAGCAGGTTGACGAGATCTTCCCGCCCGGCAGCGCTGTCAGCGACTACTACGACCGCAACGTGTGGGCCCACGCCCGCGCGGCAGCCAATGACGGGAACTGGCGCGCGTATCGCCTCGTGGACCACTCGGTGCCGCCGGGTACGGAGCGGCAGAGCCTGGACTGAGGCCGATTCGCGGAAAAATGCCCGCGTCCACATTTCGGAACACGTCACCCCGTCGAGTCAGGAGGGCCGCCCGGCGCAGGGCGGTCCTTCTGCGCGTTCTGCCGCAAGGTCAGCGGTACCCCCTCCTCGAAATCTATCTGGTGACTTCACTATCTGCTGGAGGTCGCTGTCATGAATCGCATTGCGCTGCTGGTCACGCTCACCGTTGCCATCCTCACTGGGGCCTCCAGGAGGAGGGGGAGGACACAATCCTCAGCGGAGGTGCAGGCGCGTCAAGCACTGGCTCTACCCCGCGCGCTTCATGAGAAATCGCAGATGGCGGCGCGTGGATCCAGGGCCAGGAGGACCAGTTCCAGTACTTCCGCCAGGATGTCCCGCTGGAGCCGAACACCTCGAGGACCGCGGGCTGCGCGTGCACAGGATCGGCGAAGAGGGCGCGCCCGGACAGTGGCAGCGCTTTGAGACGACCTTCACCACCGGCGAACAGTTCGAGAGCGTGAATGTCTACCTTTACAACACACACTCGACCGTGAGAGCATGGTTCCGGGACCTGCAACTGCGGACCACTGAGACCTTCTCCGGGAGGTCGACGGATGCCGCACATTCATGATTTCAGCTTCGGACATACCGTGATCGACGATACCGAATACAGTTCGGACGTCATTGTGTATCCGTGGGCTGTGGATGACACGTGGTGGCGGGATGAGGGCCATGTGTTGAAGCTGGCGGATATGCAGGAGGCCCTTGAGGCCGATCCTGAGGTGATCGTGGTCGGCACGGGAGCATACGGTCGGCTGACAGTCACCGACCGCGTGCGCGGTGAGCTTGATGATCGCGGGATCGAACTGGTGGCCGAGAAGACCCCTCAGGCGGTTGAGGAGTACAATCACCTCCAGGCGGAGAAGCGAACGGTCGCGATGCTGCATCTGACGTGCTGACAGGGAGGCGCCACAGGACCATGCCCGAACCGGAAACCCCGCCACGCGGATCCGAGGTCGAAGCTCTGCGCAACGACGGTCCGAACATCCTGATGGTCATGGCCGACCAGCACCGCAGCGACTGGATGGGCTGCGCCGGCGCGGAGTGGGTAGACACGCCGAACCTCGACTCCCTCGCCGAGCGGGGGACGCGCTTCTCCCGCGCGGTGTGTAACGCACCGCTGTGCGCGCCCAGCCGAGCGGCGCTGGCAAGCGGCCGGCGCTGCAGTGAGATCGGCGTGATGACCAACGGGCACCTGTTCCCGTACGATGTCCCGACCTACTACCAGCACCTGCGCGATGCCGGCTACCGCGTCGGCTGTGTGGGAAAGACCGATCTGCACAAGAAGGACCACTTCGAGGGCGTCAACGGCGACCGGCCGATCATGTATCACCTCGGCTTCACCGACCCCACTGAGACCGAGGGGAAGATGAGCGCCGGGCGCCTGTGGGATGACGGACCGGTCTGCCCCTACCAGCACTACCTTGCCGAACAAGGGCTTTTCGAGCGCTTCTGCGACGACTACGCGCACCGGGGCGAGGAGCCGGTTTACTACGCTGGCGACAGCGCACTGCCGGCGGAGGCCTTTCACGATGAGTGGATCGCGCGCACCGCCTGCGATTTCTTGCGCGATGTACCGGAGGAGAACCCGTGGCACTACTTCGTGAGCTTCGTCGGCCCCCACGATCCGTGGGACAGCCCCTCCGAGTACATGGATCCCTACCGCGACGCGGAGGTGCCCGGTGCGATCGAAGATCCGATGGATGACAAACCCGAGTGGCACCGTACGCGCGCCGAGCGGATGATCGACGGCATGACCGCCAGGGACCTCGCCGAGGTCCAGCGGCAATACTCCGGGATGGTCAGCCTCATTGACACCTGGATCGGGCGGATGGTCTCCGTGCTCAAGAGCCGGGGGATGTACGAGAATACCGTCATCATCTACTGTGCCGATCACGGCGAGTTGCTCGGCGACCACGGGCTCTTTCAGAAGAAGTCATACTACGAGAGTTCCGTCCGCGTACCCGTCATCGTAGCCGGACCGGGCGTCGAGGCGCGTGGCGACTGCGAGGCGCTGATCGAGATGTTCGACCTGGCGCCCACGATCCTCGAACTGGGCGGCGCCGACCCACTTCCGGACATGACCGCGCAGTCACTGATGCCGGTGCTTCGAGGCGAGGCGGACAAGCATCGCGAGTATCAGATCAGCGAGCTTGACGGCACGCCTGGCAGCCCCGATTCGCGCATGGTCTTCGACGGACGCTACAAGCTCATCGAACGCCGCGGCGACCTCACGCAGCTTTACGATCTTGCCGAGGATCCGGGGGAACTCATCAACCTCGCGGAAGAGGACACCGCGACCGCCGAGCGGCTCAGCGATGTGCTGGATGCCGAGACGGGTGCTGTGGACGACGTCTGAGCGGCGATCTTGCAGTACGGCTCTGATTCGGGCCGGAGGTGAGACGGATGCTGCGAAAAGCACGTGTTCGTTCAGCGGTACTCGCGCTATTGACACTCACATGCGTCGTTCCGGTCTATGCGCAGGACGATCATCTGGCGGATCAACTGCGCGACCGCGAGCGGGTGATCGATGCGGATGTGCGGTCACTTCGCCACCAGCAGCGCGCGGCAGAGTTCGGCAGCCGCCTGTATCACGCATTGGGCCGATGCATCAGGGCGCTTGAGCGCGAGCGTTCGGAGATTCGCGGCCTCGAGAGCGCGATTCGCCTCGACAACCAGCGTCTCATTGAGCGGCGCCGTGCTGACTATCTGCGCGCGCATCAGGATACGCTGCGACGAAGGCAGCGGCTCTCGCGGACGCGCAGCCGCACGCTGCAGTTCGGCTCGCGACAGTGGCATGCGAACCGGCGCGCATCGGATGCGTGGCACCGCCAGCAGCGCTCTGACCGGGCGTTCGGCCCGGACTACCGGCGCTCGCTTGAGGCCCAAATCCGCGCGCTCAAGATACGACGGTCACGACTGGAATTCGGCTCCTCGCAGTGGCATGCCGTCAACCGGCAGATCAGTGCCCTGCAGAGGGCGTTGCGATCTGCCCGCTGATCGGCATTGCCGGCGAGGCTAAACTGAACGGAGGATGTCCCGCATGCGCACTGCCCTGCTGCCGACGATTGTCGCCATCGCGCTGACTGTCTCCGGCGTATACGCACAGAACCTCGCCCCGAACCCCAGCTTCGAAGCCGGCGCGGGCGAGGAGCCGGATGGATGGTTCCGCGAGCACGCCACCACGGGCCGCACGTGGGCCACCGACGAGGCGCACTCCGGTGAGCGGTCCATCAAGATCGACTGGCAGCAGGAGCCGGGGCCGACGCTGGGCTGGACCTCGGAGATGATCCCGGTCACCGAGCCCGGCCAGCAGTTCGTCCTCAAGGTGTGGGCAAAGCTGGAGGATGTAACCGCGGGCAATGGCGCCTTTATCGGCTTCTACCACACCGACGAGAACGGTGAGCGCATCGGCCAGAGCGGCAACGTCACCATCGGCGGCAACGGGCAGCTTGTCGCCACACACGACTGGAAGCAATTCATCTCCGCGAGTGCTCTGACCGAAGAGGTCAAAGGCATCCGGGTGAACCTCCGCCTCTACCACGCCAAAGGCACCGCGTGGTTCGATGACGTGGAGGTCGAATCGTTCACGTCCGAGCCCATCGACACCCCGCGCCTCCTGCGCTACGGCATCCGCCTGGGCACCGGCGACTGCGCGGTCGTCTCCTGCGATGGCGGCGACGCGCAGGCGGAGGCTCTCCGCGATGCGCTGGCCGCGAAGGGCGTGGACGCGCCGATCGTTCCGCATACCAAGATCGACCTCGAAGCCGACGCGCGTGACCTCATCGTCCTCGGAAATCTCACCACCAGCGATGCCGTCGAGCACCTCTACCTGCGTTCGTACACTTACGAGGACCTCTACTACCCCGGTGGCGGAGGGTACGTCCTGCGCCCGCTGGTCGACCCACTTGGAACCGGCGGCAACATCCCCGTGGTCGGCGCCCCCGATGGCCCCGGCCGGCAGGCCGGGACCGAGGCGCTGCTGCCGCACATCGGCGGGGCGGACGATGTGCTGGAGGTCCCGCTGACCGTCGAGACCGGCGAGGGCTACCGCGGCCACACGATGCTCCCGTGGGCATGCAGCGGCGGACGGCGGGAGATGGCCCCGGCGGTGAAGTTCCTCAAAGAGGGTGACCGCGAGGCACTTGCGGACTACAGCCAGATGATGCTGGACTTCGCTCGCGAGGTGGACACCGATCTGGCCAACCGCGACAAGGGCCAGCACCTGACGTGGGTCACGCGCAGCATGTCATGGGACCTGATGGAGCCGTACGTGGACGTCACGGTAGAGCAGCGCCTGGCCATCACGCGCGCCTGTCTGTCGATCATGCGCTCCAACCAGGGCTACGGCTACGTCACCTCGCGCTCGGGAATGACATCGAAAGAGAATCACGCCACCCGCGGAGCGCGCGCCTTCTACTACGGCTGGCGCTACTTCGACAAGTACTATCAGCGGCAGCTTGGCGGCGAACTGACAGCCTGGCGGCGCGCCCTGCAGGACTTCTGGGCCGCACCCCTCGCAAGTTCGCGCAGCTACGAGGACTCGCTGTCACAGCACGCGCTGGGCGGCAGCCTCGACAACACGCTCGACATCGCGCTGCAGGAGCCGGAGTGGTCAGAGGAGTTCTTCGAGTCCGGTCGCGCGCGGCAGATGGGCGAGCGCTGCATCTCCATCACCAACAACATGGGCCAGACGGTCCTGCTGGGCGACACCGGTGCGGGCGACCACTCCACGAGCGTCTGGTCGAAGCTGGCCTGTGCGCTGGATGATGGCCGATACACGTTTATGATCGAGGAGCGCATGCCCCGCGGCACGACCACCGACGAGTTCCTGCGCGGCTTCAATGTCGGCCTGGAGCCGCAAATCCCGGAGGATCACCTCGGCCTGACGGTCGTTTCGGCGGATCCGCTCTTTTTCAACACTGCATTGCGCAACCGCGCCGGGGCCTCGCTGGAGCGCGCCTTCGACAAGCTCAGCTTCCGCTCGGGCTTCGAGGACGCCGACGAGTACCTCATGATCGATGGGACCGCCGGCGGCTCGCACTCCTACGATGACGCAAACTCCATCGGCGAATTCTCGGCCAACGGGCGCCGCTGGCTGGTCGAGATGGACAAGTTTAACGGTCCTACGATGGCCTTTCATAACGCGATCACCGTGGCGCAGAACGGCCTCGGCGCCGAGATCCCGCCGCAGGCCGCTGAACTTGCCGACCAGGCCGAAGGCGATGGCTGGGGCTATGCCGCTACGCTCCTGCCGGGCTACAACGGGGTCGAGTGGACCCGCCACACGCTGTGGATGCCCGGCGCATACACGGTGGTCCTCGACGAGATGGCCGCCACCGAGCCGGGCGACTACTCCTTCGTCGCGGGGTGGCGGAGCGTGGGTGAACCGGGCATGGAACGCGGACAGTTGGTCTCCGCGCAGGACGACACCGCGAAGGCCTCAGTCGAGGCCGGTGGCGTGAAGCTGGTCGAGACCATGCTCGACAACTCCGGGAAGGTCGCCCGCGCGATGCCGGCTTACGACGCGCTGCTCTACCGGGGCGAAGAGCCGGGGGACTTTGTCGAGTCCGCCATCGATGTGGTCGAGGGTGGGGCGTACGAAATCGTGGTCGAGTCGCTGGACTACACCGGGCGCGGGATCGTGCAGGTGTCGCTCGATGGCGAGCCTGTCGGAGATCCGATCGACCAGTTCGGCGAGATGCAACCCGACCGCGTGTCAGACAGCCTCGGCGTGCATGAGATCGCCGCGGGCGATCACGTAGTGCGCTTCGAGGTAGTCGGGCGAAATCCGCAGTCCGACGGCTCGTACTTCGCCATCTGCGCGGTGAAGCTCTTCCGCCCCGGTGAGCGTGAGCAAGCCGCTACGAGTGGCAGGAACCGGTTCACGCTCGCATGGCCCGCGGAGGTCCCGGCAACCTTCGACCGCGACACCGAGACGCTGGGCAGGTATCTGCCGATCAACCCGCACCGCGACCAGGCGCTGAACATCGTCGAGCAGTCGATGAGCCGCGACCTTGCCAGGGGCGATTCCGCTTGCTTTGTCAACGCCTTCTCCGCGTGGCAGGGCGAGGCCCCCGGCCTTCAGGTCCGGCGCCTCGACGAGAATATCGCCCTCGTGCGGCACGCGGGCGAAGTCGCGCTCGTCGGCGCCGCGGCCCACGGCACCGAAGCGGACGTCGGCCCGATCAGCGCGTCAGGTGCGCTCTTTCTGATCAGCCCCTCGCGGGTAATCCTGCACGGGGCCGAGGCATCCCTCGATGGCGTCTCGCTTGCTGCCGGCGAGCAGCCGGACCCTGCGATCGCCGCGGCCCTCCAGGCCGCGTGGGAGAAGGCGGGCGACGGTGCCACCGAGGGCGAAGACCGCTGGTCCGACCTGCCCCGGGCGGCGGTCGCGGGGACGATCGACCTTTCGGACCGCCCGCTTTCCGTTGAGGTCGCGAGCGGCGATGCGGCGCGGCTCGCGATCGGCATGATCGACGGCTCCGTCGCGCAGTTCAACGCAGACGGCACCTCGGCCGGACAGATGAGCGCGGACGGGCCGGTGCGCGCGCTGGAGGCGGCGGATCTGGACCGTGATGGAGCCCAGGAACTGCTCGCCGGCTCCGATGACGAGCACATCTACGCCCTCTCGCCGAATATGAGCGAACTGTGGCGGCACAAAGTGGACTTCCTGCGCGATCAGCAGCCGTGGGGATGGTGGACGCTCGGCAGTTCGAAGGTCCGCGCGATCCATGCCACCGACATCAGCGGCGACGAGCGCCCCGAACTCATCGTGGGCGCCGGCAACATGCGCGTACAGGCGTATGACGCCGCTGGGGATCTGCTGTGGCGCTACCGCACCGACCACGGTATCCCGACGACACTCACCAGCGCCGATGTGTTCGCCGACGGCCGCAACCTCCTGCTGGTCGGCAACGGCCTCACTTCGTCGAACGGCGCGTGCTGGGTGCTGGACGAGCAGGGGACGATGCTCCAGCGCTACTACAACGGCTCGTGGTGCACGTCCCTGCCGGCGATCGCGGTCGGCGACCTCGACGGTGACGGAACGAACACGGTCTTCACCGGGAGCAATCGAGGGCACGTACGCGCCTACGCTCCCGACCAGGAATACCCGACCGAGCAGTGGATCCGGAACCTCACGCGCCCGATTCGCTCGCTCACGGTCGCCCCCCGCGATGGCGCGGATGTCCTGGCGGTCGGCTCCGACAGCGGCTACCTGGCGGCATTCGAGCAGTCCGGGGAGATGGCGTGGGGCGTGGGGCTGTCCAGCGCGATCCCGTTCACGGGGATGCTGGCCGGACATGAGCGGCCGCTGCTGGCCGCCGGGTGCAGGGACGGGCGCGTCTTCTTCGTCACCACGGACGGAGAGATCGTTTCGACCGTGGACCTCAACGGCCGGTTGGAGGCGATGACGGTCGCGGACGTGGACGGCGACGGGGCGGACGAGGTCGTGGTGGCCACATCGGAGCCGGATCACGTGCAGGTGATCGCGCCGTAAGACCGGAATTTGGAGGTGCGTTCATGCAGCGACGCGAGTTCATCAGACTGAGTATGATGGCAGGCGGGGCGATGATGATGTCACAACTCGGCGGCAGCGCACACGCACAGGACGCGCCCGGCGGAGCATCCAACGTCCTCTTCATTCCCATCGATGACATGCGGCCGCAACTGAACTGCTTCGGCCACGAGCGCATGATCTCGCCGAATATCGACCGCATCGCTGCCGAGGGCACCGCCTTTCGGCGCACGCACTGCCAGCAGGCGGTCTGCGCGCCCTCCCGGGCAAGCCTGCTGTCGGGCCTTCGGCCCGATTCCACGCGCATCTGGGACCTGCGGACACTCCTGCATGACACGCGCCCGGAGATCACCACACTCCCGCAGCACTTCATGGCCAACGGCTACCGCACGATCTCGCTGGGCAAGGTCTACCACCACCGGGGCAGGGACGATCCCGAGGGCTGGAGCGAACAGCCCTGGGGCGCCCCCGACGTATTCCCGGGACATGCCTCAGACGAGCTTCGCGCCATGCGGAAACAGACCCGGCGAGAGGCGCGCGAGGCCGGGGAGCGCTGGGGCTGGCGAGGGCCCTCGACCGAGGCCGCCGACGTGCCTGATGAGGCATACGGGGACGGCAAGCTTACGCTGCGGGCCATCGAGGAGATGCAGAAGCTGGCGGAGCGACCGGAGCCGTTCTTCCTCGGCGTCGGCTACGTCCGGCCGCACCTCGCGTTCGCCTGTCCGAAAACGTACTGGGACATGTATCCCGAGGACAGCATCGATCTCGCGGACAACCCCTTCGCTCCAAAGGACTGCCCGGACATCGCGCTGCACAACTGGGGCGAGTTGCGCCAGTACTCCGACATCCCGGATAAAGGCGATCTCTCCGAGGAGAAGGCGCGCGAGTTGATCCGCGGGTATTACGCTTGCTGCACCTTCATTGACGCGCAGGTGGGGATGCTGCTGGATGAGCTTGAGCGCCTCGGGCTGCGCGAGAACACGATCGTCTGCCTCTGGGGCGATCACGGCTGGCAGCTTGGCGAGCACGGGCTGTGGTGCAAGCACTCGAACTTCGAGACCTCTACCCATTCGCCGCTGGTCATGAGCGCTCCCGGGCAGGGCGTTACCGGCGAGGGCACCGATGCGCTGTGCGAGTTCGTGGACATCTACCCCACGTTGTGCGACCTCGCGGGGCTGCGCACGCCCGCGCACCTTGAGGGGACGAGCTTCGCGCCGCTGATGGACGATCCGACACAGCCGTGGAAGCAGGCGGCATTCAGCCAGTATCCGCGCGGCAAAGTGATGGGCTACTCAATGCGCACCGACCGCTACCGCTACACCGAATGGCAGGCCGAGCGCGGCGACGGTGAAGTCGTGGCCCGAGAGCTGTACGACCATGAGGTGGACCCTGCTGAAAACGCCAACATCGCGGGCCGCGAAGAGAACGTGGAACTGGTGGAGCAGCTTTCGGCGATGCTTTCCGCGGGGCCGGAGGCGGCGCTCCCGGCCCAGAGCGATGAATAGAATTGTTGGAGTTTGTCGAAGGTCTCCGCAAACTTAGCGCGAATAGGCATGTCGAACGGGTGTAACGTCAATCACCACAGGGCATAGATCAGGTTGGTGACCTGCCCCGAATGGCGAAACGCACCAATGCCGCAGTCACGAATTTTGGGGGCGAACGCTGGGAATATCGAATTCAGGCGGATGAACCCGGAGGCTACAATGCGTCCCCTCAATAATCGGGGGTGACGCACTGACTTTGATCGTATGGTGCATTATTCTACGCACGGGAGGCAGGTATCATGTCACACAGACGCGGCTTTACCCTGATCGAGCTGCTGGTTGTCATCGCGATTATCGCGATCCTGGCAGCAATTCTCTTTCCGGTCTTCGCGCGCGCTCGCGAGAAGGCCCGACAATCGAGCTGTCTGAGCAACGTCAAGCAGCTCATGACGGCCGTCCGGATGTACACGGGTGACTACGACGAGATGATGGTGCCGCACGTGACGAGACCGACACCGCCCTTCGAGTTGCCCGGAGGCGGGACCATGGAGTCCGACCATCTGGCCTGGCCCGGGCTCATCTTCGCCTACATCAAGAACGTCCAACTTTACAGTTGCCCGTCAGCCCAGCACAAATGGGACGGCGGGACACACACCACCGACACCTACAACGAATGGTCTGAGCAGTCCTACTCGATCAATGTCTGGGCCTCGGCTCGGACGGGGGACTACAGCTCTGTTCGGTCACTGTCGAGCTTCGAGTACCCGGCAGAGAACATGGTACTCGCTCCCGGCAAGGTGCCGAACCAGTCCGGCTGGGGTACGTCCTACTATGTGCGCCCGGGACTTTGGAGCCACTACGCGCTTGAGGACCTTGATCCGGAGAGGCACAACGATGGCGGCAACTACGGCTACATGGACGGTCACGCCAAGTTCATGGCCGCCAACGCCGTGCCCGACCTCGAAACGACCACCATCCCCAACAGCCGCTTCTGGGATCCCGAATACACCGGATCCAATCCGTAAGGGAACCATTGGCTCACAGATCAGTACACTGCGAAGGGCCGGGCGACGAGCCCGGCCCTTCGCGTGCATGACGGCCGTACAATGTGCGCCCTCGAGGAACCGCAGCGCTCGCAGAACCCTATTGCTCGCGGATCACCACGTATCGCGCCCGGCCCTCCGGAAGGTCCAGTGTCATCGTGCCGGCGTCGATCGCGATCTGCTCGCCGGTCAGCAGGTCCTCCGCGGTGACCTCGCCCTCCAATCCGATGATGCCCAGGTCCGGGCGCACCGCCACGGTGCGGTCTTCGTGGCCGAGGAAGTTGCTCACCACCAGCAGCGCACTCGTAGGCCGCGCGTAAGCGCTCGCGAGCACCTCATCGGAATCGGTCTCGGCCACCTGCGCGTCCCAGTAGCCGATGAACTCGACATCCTCCGCACCGATGCCGAACCTGTCCTGCGCCTCCCACATCTGCCGGAACGGCTCGCGCGCGGTCCAGATCGGCCACACATTCATGTCGTGCAGTCGCGTCATCGCCAGCAGGTGCCAGGAATTGCGCTCATTGCGCTCGCCTCCGCTCCGTCCGCCGAACTCGGGCAGAAAGACCGGCACGCAGCCGAGATTCTTGCCGGTCAACTCCGTGCGCGCGTAGTCGAGGGAGAGCACCTCCGTGTAATCGTTCTTGACCTCCCACTTCGGCAGCGGCCAGCGGAACTGCTCGCCGGGCAGCATCGCGTCGCTGAAGCTCAGCGCGGGTGTGATGTAATGCGCGGACATGTGCGTGATGATCTCGCCGTCCGGGTCGTGGTTCTTGACCGCCACGTAGGCGCGCTTGCATGCCTCGCGGTAGGCGAATGATGGATAGTCTCCCTCCCGCATCGGGAAGGGGCGGGCACAGTCGAAATACCATCCGTCCACCCCGTACTGTTCCATCACCCGCGCCTGATGGCCCACGATGAAGTCGATCCAGTCCGGATGGCGCTGGTCCACGCGGCGCCAGCGTTCAGGCGGCGCCTCCTCATCCGGGCCGCGCAAAGCCGTGGGGTTCGGTGTCCGGAACCACTCGCCGGAGTACTCGATCGCCTCGGGCGTGTTCGGCGACGCGCTGGTGAGGGACTCATAGACCAGAACCTTGATCCCGCGGGCGTGGAAGTCGTCCACCATCTGCTTGAAAGCCTCAGGGTCGCTCGGCTCGGGGAAGCCGAACCAGCGCGGTGTCGTGGGCTCATCTGACCACCAGACGACCGCGTACTTCGCGCCGAACTCCTCCGCGTCCTGCGGGTCGGGGTTCAGCCCTACCCGGGGCGCGACGCGCCAGTCAGAACGCCAGCCCTCCTCCATCGGCCGCACCGGCGTCGCCTGGATGCCGAAGCTCAGGTTCAACGGCGTTTGGAGCGTTGTCCGCTTCCGGACGATATCGGCCGCGAAGACCGCGGCCCCGTCGGCCTTCTCGGCGGCAAGCTGCGTGTCGTCGCCCTGCGTCGGCCAGCCGAGGCAGCCCTCCAGCATGACGTCGATGCCGAAGTCCTCTGTGCCCATCCAGAAGTTGTAGACGTTGGACGCAGGCCACCGGCCGGGCTCGAACGCCCCGGAGTCGTAGAACTTTTCCTTGCGGAAGCTCGTATGCCGGTACTCGCCGAACTGCTCGCGGATGGGCATCTCGAAACGAAGCGCATCCATCGACGCCCCCGCCGGCACGGTCGCATCCAGCCGCATGAAGCCGTCGAACTCGATGGTAAGCCGCTGTGGGATGCGCGCCTCGCCCAGCGCAAGCTCCGACTCGAACACCGCCTGCAGCGGTGTCTCCTCTACCAGCGTCCAGTCCTTCGTGTGGCGCAGTTCGGTGCCGCCCGGGGTGGCGTAGAAACCCGCCGGTCGCGCGAGGATCTGCTCGCCCTCGGTGGTGATGCTCTGGATCATCCCGCGGCCGAGGCGGTAGATGCGGTTCCATGTCTTCACGGTCAATCCGCCGACATCCACCGGCTCCCATGGCGGCGGGACCTCGGTCGCGATGCCTGCCGGATCGCGCTTCCAGAACCTGTCGCGGATCCACAGCTTCTTCGTCTTTTCCAGCAGCACTTCGTCCTCTGCATCGGTGATCCGCACCGTCACGTCCCAGTTCGCGGGCGTGAACTCCGAGGTGTCGATCTGGACATTCTCGAGCGTACCCGCCTCATTTGCAGGCAGGTCGCGCTCGACAGCGGTCATGCCGCTCTCCGGATCCCGGATCGTCAGCGTCGCGGAGCCGCCCTCGGGGACGGTCTCGGTCGCCACGAAGCTCATCTGCGCACGCTTCTCGCTCGGGAAGCCCGTGTAGTAGATCTTCAGGTCGCTGTAGGGCTGCTGCGTGATCTCCGGATTATCGGCGCGCTGATACGCGCGGCGCACTTCCTCCGGGAAAAGCGGCCGCGGGTATATCCGAAGCTCATCGATGGCCGTCTCTCCCGCGGCGAATTGCGGGGTCGCGAGGTCTTTGCCGACGTAGATCGCGTCACCGAGGTCATCGATTGGCGAGGGCGTCGAGTGCTCGGACTCGAGTTCGCCGTCGAGGTACAGGCGCACGTTCGCCGAGTCCCAGGTCACCACGGCGTGGTGCCACTGCCCCGGCTCCCACTTCGCGATGGGCACGTCCTTGATTGACAGGTATTGGTCAGCGTCGTCGGTATTCACGTGGACGGTGAAGTGCCGCCAGCGGGCGAACTTGTAGATATACAGGCGATCCTCACCGGCCGCGCCCACCCAGAAGTGACTGTCGGTAGTATTGTTGCCGACCCAGTCGATCGGCTGCAGCCAGAACTCGACCGCGCCCTGAGCGGGGTTCATGTTGTCCGACAGGGGGTAGCTGAGCCAGTTGTCGTTGTTGACCACCACGGCCTCCCCCACGCGCCCTTCGACGAAGCGCGGTTCGCCCTCCACGGTGGCTTCCGCGCCCCCCGCCGCCACAGCGGCATCGAGCTGGTCATCAAAGGGCGCGTAAAGGGTCGCCGCATCGTCCTGCGCGAATCCGGTCCCCGCCATGAGCAGTACCATCACGATTGTGAGCGCGCGCATTATTGTCGCCTCCTCACGCAAACGCCTCCAGGCTGCGGCGCGGGGGCGACAACGTCAACGGCGGAACGGATGACGGGCAGGATGCCCGTCCTACAAACGACAGGAACGACAGCCCGCCACCGTCCACCTGCGCCCTTGCCGTCGCCGTCCACCTGCGCCTTCGCCGTCGCCGTCCACCTGTGCCTTTGCCGTCGCCGTCCACCTGTGCCTTTGCCGT
>CAZAHB010000144.1:0-13834 GCA_964484945.1 uncultured Armatimonadia bacterium
TGTTCAGCGAGATGCGGACATTCATGACCGCGCAGGCGCCGCCCTCGCCGCCCGGCAGTTGAGGTGCCCGCGGGATCGTGACGTGTCCGAATGTGCGGGGGGCGGGGCCTGGCAGCTCCGCCCCCTACTCCTCAAACACCACCATCGCGTAGCCGCGCATCTGCGGCACCGTGACGTGCGCGTAGCCATCGCGGACCTCGAACGCAAGCTCCTCGCGCTCCGGCGCCAGGTAGACGCTGCCCGGCTCCCGGCCGTCGAGGCGAAGGGCGACATCGACGTCCCACAGCTCGATCGGCTCCTCGATCATATCCACGTTCGGCCCGCGCTTTTCAGGCACGTAGCTGAGCAGGTGCAGCATGCGCCGGTTCGGTTGCTCGGTCACGGTCGCCCGGGCGAAGCTCGGCAGCCCCGGCGCCCGCACCATCGGCTCGGGCAGCAGCCGCTCGATCAGGTGCGCGATCAGCGTCCGCACCGGCACCTGCGCGTCCTGGAAGTACGAGTGGAACACCGGGTGGCTGATGTGCGCCACGTTCCCCCGCTGCGTGGCGGCCGGGGAGCCGGTCGGCTCGTCGGGGGGCAGATAGACGAAGCCGTGCTCGCCGTCCCAGTGGCGGTTGTAGTAGGGTGCGACGATCTCCGCGAGCACCTCCGTCCCCTCGAGCGCCTCGAACTGCGCCCCGCGCTGGTAGAAGGTCACCGGCATATCCGGGACGCCCTCCGCGATCTGCTCTCCCGCGCGCCAGAAGGCCGGATCGTGCGGGCTCTCGCCAAGGTAGCGCAGGCCCCAGTCCTCGAACACCAGGCCCTCGCGCTCGGCGTTCAGTCCCGACCAGCCCGTGCTCAGGATCGGCCTGCCCGCGTCCAGGTGCGCCCGGACGCGCTCCGCCATCTCGCCCTCAAGCTCCAGCCAGTCCGGAAGGATCAGCACCTCGTAGTCGCTCCAGTCCGGATACGTGGTGACGATGTCGAACTGGTGCTTCAACTCGCACAGCGCCCGCGTCGCGCCCTTGATGGAGGACAGGAAGTTCGTGTAGGTCTCCCACTTCCCCGGCGCGCGCCACTCGTAGCCCGGATACGCCGCCGGCCACGCGACCGCGATCTCCGTCGCCGCCTCCGCGCCCTCCAGCCACGGCTCGTAGCGCTGCAGGCGCTCGTAGATGCGCTTATACATATCGAACACCGGCCGGTTGATATCGCCCCGCGGGTGGAAGTGGTCGCCGATGGTCGTGCGCATCGCGTTGGCCATCCCGCAGAGGCAGTCGTACTCCAGGCTCGGCTCGGTGCGGATGCCGCCGAAGTCGCCCCAGGACTTGTGGAAGCGCCCGGTCATGTTCAGCACGGGCTTGCCCAGCGTGCGCAGGTGCCGCGCGCCCATCGGCAGCGCCTCGTAGCCCCAGCCGCCGGTCGGGAGGCACTCGAACTCCAGGTAGGTCCCGATATCCTCCTGCGCCTCGTAGCCGAGGCCGTTGCAGTAGATGAGAAGCTCGGGGTTGATCTCCGTCGCCGCGTCGGCCAGGCGCCGGGCCATGCGCACGTGCTTGGCGTGGTTGTAGTCGTGAAGCTGCTCGGGGTCAGTCCAGTCCACGCCGCGCTCGCGCATGTCCTCGATGCACTCGTCACCGAAGCACGGGCGGGCGTGCATGCAGTCGAAGAAGAAGCCCGCGCAGGGGTAGTTGGAGGCGACCTCGCGCACCATCTCCACCTGCTGGTCGGCGAAGGGCGTGTTGTAGCACATCTGGCGGAAGAAGCTGTTGAGGCGGTCGTCCTGGTAGACCTTCCCGTCTTCGTCGAGCACACACCAGTCGCGGTTGTGCAGCGCATCCTCGTGGCTGAGGCCGATGTTCATGTAGGCCGTGAGGGCGATCCCTCGCTGGTCGAGGGCCTCGGCGAGTGCGCCCCACAGGTCGAACTCGAGCGAGTAGTGGCGCGTCCCGACCTCGGTATTGTAGTAGGCCATCCCGAGGTTGCACTTCGCGGGGAAGACGACGTAGTCCACGCCGCAGGCCGCGAGGTGGTCGGCGACGGCGTCCGCGTCGAAGTTCGCGCCCACATCCGGGCACGCGGGCATGGTGTGGAAGTCGAAGAAGATGCACCACTTCGGGTCATGCATGGTTGAGCGCTCCTCGAGGATCGGGTGCTGACACTGTGAGGTGCGTTTCCACGGACGGGGCCGGATGCCCTGCGGGGTGGGGCGAAGTGAAAAGTGAAGAGGGAACAGTGAAAAGGGCAACGGCGCAGCCGCTTTCGTGTCATGTGCCTTCGTTTCAGGGGGGCGGGTCCACGGGAGGGATTGGCGCTGCCCGCCGCGAAGAAGAATACTCACAGACACCACCCGCTGAGGGGGCAGCCATGCCGGAGAACACACTCTACTTCGGAGACAACCTCGATATCCTGCGGCGCTACATTGATGATGAGAGCGTCGACCTGATCTACCTCGACCCGCCCTTCAACTCCAACCAGGCCTACAACGTGATCTTCGAGGAGGAGAACGGGTCCGGCTCCGGCGCGCAGATCGAGGCCTTCGACGACACCTGGCACTGGACGATGGAGACCTCCGAACTGTTCCACCGCACCGTCGAGGGCGGGGACGTGCGCGTGTCGGAGACGCTGCAGGCCTTCCGGCGGATGCTCGGCGACACCGACATGATGGCCTACCTCGCGAACATGGCCCCGAGGCTGGTTGAACTGCGACGGGTGCTCAAGCCCACCGGCTCGATCTACCTGCACTGCGATCCGACCGCGAGCCACTACCTGAAGGTGCTGATGGATGGGATCTTTGGGGTCGAGATGATGCGGAACGAGATCATCTGGCGTCGGACTACAACTCATAGCGATGCCGGACAGTTCGGATCCGTCCACGACACGATTCTCTTCTACACGAAGACTGGAGAGCGTACCTGGAACAAGGTATTTCAGGACTACGATCCAGACTATGTCGAAAACTACTACCGATACGAGGACGAAGACGGGCGACGCTTTATGTCTGCAGACTTGAGCGGTGCCGGTTCCGGCCCCCCGCGGGACTTCGGTGAACGTGGCGAGATCCCGCCGCCAAGCGGGAGACACTGGATGTACGATCAGACTGGTATCGACCGTCTGCTCGAGGAGGGCCGGATCTACTGGACGCGTAATGGTGTGCCGCGCTTGAAGAAGTATCTTGACGAAGCCGAGGGTATGCCCGCGCAGGACGTCTGGCCGGACGTACAAGCCCTACGCTCGTGGCACGACGAACGCCTCGGCTACCCCACGCAGAAGCCCGAGGAGCTTCTGGAGCGCATCATCGAGGCCTCCAGTAACGAGGGGGATCTGGTGCTCGATCCGTTCTGCGGCTGCGGGACGACCATCGCGGTGGCGCATCGGCTCAGGCGCAAATGGATCGGCATCGACATCACGCACCTCGCGGTCAACCTGATGAAGTTCCGCCTGCGGGACACATTCGGCGAAGAGGTCAAGGACAAATACGAGGTCATCGGCGAACCCACCGACCTCGCGGGCGCCGAGGCGCTGGCCGAGCAGGACCGCTGGCAGTTCGAGCTGTGGGCGCTTGGGCTGGTGGGCGCTCGGCCCACCGAGAAGAAGCGCGGGGCCGACCAGGGCATCGACGGGCGGCTCTACTTCCACGAACCCTCCGGCGGTTCCCCCACGCGGCAGATCGTGATCTCGGTGAAGTCGGGCAACGTCAGCGTCTCCCAGATTCGAGACCTGCGCGGTGTCCTCGAGCGCGAGGATGCGGCGATAGGCGTTTTCATCACGCTGCAGGAGCCGACCCGCCCGATGCGCGAAGAGGCGGCGGGAGCGGGCTTCTGGTCGCCCGAGCACAACCCCGAGGAGAAGTTCCCGAAGCTGCAGATACTCACCATCGAGGAACTGCTGGAGGGCGCGTCGATCGACTGCCGCTACCTCAAGCACGGCTCCGCGACATTCAAGAAGGCCCCGAAGAACGAGACCTCCAGCAAGCAGGACCGGAAGCTGCTCGACGAGTAGCCCCCCCCCGCTCCCCTGAAACGAAGGCATCTGACACAAAAAGGGGAAAGTGTGAGTTCTCGCGGGGACTTCAGGGGAACGACCGGGGGATGGCCGTTCCCCTTCCCACCGTTCACGCTCCTTCTTTCACTTCGTTTCCGTACGTCCTTACGTCTCTACGTCTCGGTCGGAAGGCGGGCTTTCGTGCCGCCTTCCGAATCTGCCAATTTGTGCTCTTATACTACGCGCGCGAGCCGGGACCCCTTCTGTGTCATGTGCCTTCGTTTCAGGGGGGCGGGGGAGGGAAGGCCCCGACCGGGAGCGTACCGAATGATGATATGGTCTGTTTTGAGTTCTGCCACTGCCGCATGACGCGTACTGGAGGTCGAGTTGCCGTGCAGCGGGAGACACACGCTTTGATCGCGGTCGGCGTACTTGGAATACTGACAATCCTCGGTGGATGTAGTAAGGCCAAAGAGGCGGCGCAGCAGGCGCAGCAGGTTCGCGAAGCAGCGAAGGCGAGTGAGGAGCTTCGCGAGGAGGGGCGGACGGAGGTGCAGACGGAGGAAGGTACGGTAGAGATAGCGGAGGGGGAGGCTGTCGGGGACCTTGAGATCCCCGTGTACCCCGGCGCACAGCAGCAGGACGCCACGGAGATCAATATGCCGAAAGTCCAGGGAATGAAGGCGCAGTACACGTCCGGCGACACATTCGATGATGTGGCCGGCTTCTACAAAGGCGAATTCCCTGACGCAAAGACCGGCGAGGTCTCTGAGGCGAGCGGGAAGAGGTTTATGCTCTCCGCTCAGGAGGACAACCGGGAGTATGGGATCGTGGTGAGGAAAGAGGCCGGCGAAGAACTCGTGCACATCGAACTTGTGCAGAAGGTCACGAAGGAGACGGAATAGTTCCTCGCGGGCGGGGGACGTCTCTCAGAACGTGCGGCTGCAGATCCCGCGGCAATGATACCGGGCCGGACAACGGCCGGGCGGCATTGTCGCATGTCCCATATGCCGAGGCTGCCATGCGCTGTCTTTTGCGCCCCCTCGCAGCTTCTGCTATAATCCGCAACACCGAGCAACCAGTGGCCCGCCGCAGGCGTTGCGGCGGGGTTTACGCAGTTTCACCTGCGCAAGGAGAATCCGCCCATGCACCGCATCGCTGTGCTTCCCTGTGATGGAATCGGCCCCGAAGTCGTCGCCGAGGGCCTGAAAGTCCTCGACGCTGCCGCCGAGATCTACAACGTGGACTACGAGACCGTCGAGTACGATGTCGGCGGCGAGCGCTTCCTCGAGACCGGCGAGGTCCTGCCGAAATCAGTCCTCGCCGAGCTGCGCGAGGTGGACGCGATCTACCTCGGCGCCGTCGGCCACCCCGACGTCGCGCCCGGGATCCTCGAGAAAGGCATCCTGCTGAAGCTGCGGTTCGAGCTGGACCAGTACATCAACCTGCGCCCGATCAAGCTGTATCCCGGCGTCGAGACGCCGATCAAGGGCAAGGGCCCCGAGGATATCGACTTCGTGGTGGTGCGCGAGAACACCGAGGGCCTCTACGCGGGCGTCGGCGGTGCCCTGCGCAGGGGCACCGAGTACGAGGTGGCGACCCAGAACGCCGTCTACACGCGCCGGGGCGTGGGACGGTGCATCCGCTACGCATTCGAGCTTGCGATGACCCGCGAGGAGAAATCACTGACGCTGGTGGACAAGTCCAACGTGCTCACCTTCGGCCACGACCTGTGGCAGCGGGCCTTCGCCGAAGTGGGCGAGGAGTATTCCGAGATCGAAACCGACCGTGCCTACGTGGACGCCTGCTGCATGTGGATGGTCAAGAACCCCGAGTGGTTCGACGTGATCGTCACCTGCAACATGTTCGGGGATATCATCACCGACCTGGGAGCGATGGTCCAGGGCGGGATGGGCGTAGCGGCCTCGGGCAACATCAACCCCGAGGGCGTCTCGATGTTCGAGCCGATCCACGGCTCCGCGCCGAAGTACACGGGCCAGAACGTGATCTGCCCGATCGCCGCGATCGCCGCCGCCGGCATGATGATGGAGTATCTGGGCGAGGCCGAGTGCGGCGAGGCCATCGACCAGGCGGTGACGGACGCGCTGGCCTCGGGCGAGCTGGGCGATCTGTCCACGCGCTCGGGCGTCTCGACGACTGCTACCGGGGACCTGGTGGCGAGTCTGGTGCAGTGAGGGCGCGGGAACCGGGTATCGGGAAACGGGGAACGGCAACAGCACGTCATGGAGCGGCGTTGGGCCATCGGGGCCGACGCCGCTCTTTGCGCAAGAGGCTCCGGGGCGATTGCTGTTCGGAGGTCGGGCCTGCCCAGGCCCGACGTCTTTGCCCGTATCCGCAGCGCCTCCGTGCCTGAACGCAGGCAGGGATGCCTGCGCCACATGGATGCCTGGAGGCGTGCGCCATAAGGCCCAACAGTACCATGTGGGGAGGCTTCCACTCATATTCCAGAAATTGCGAGGGTATCAACGGAAGCCGTACGGAGGGGCAGCTTTTCGCGCCTGCGGCGGGAAAAGTGGCGCCCGAGTGTCCGCTGTCGTTTATCGGCACGAAGGCGGCAGCTTCCCTGCCAGCCCGTCGTTCGGCCTGCCCCACACCCAACGACAAACAGCGGGCGGGCAAGGAAGCTTCGTCGCTTCCGCTACACGACAGCGGAAGCCCCTCACCCTCACGCCTCAACGACGAGGCGTGAGGGCCGCCCCTCCTGACGACAGCAACGCGCTCACTCATCGTCAACTCAGATTCGGATCATTTTGACCAGCCGCGAATTGCTTGAATCTGAGTTCCAGCCTGCCGGCCGCGGGGCGGAATGTGTTAGTGTCGGCGAAGACGATCCCTGCCCACAGAAGGACCCCCGCCCCCGTGAAACGAAGGCACCTGACACAAAGGAAGTAACCGACGCGAAGTCCCGCGAGGAAGAGCCATGATCACGCAACTCCGCTACGGTCGCGATGGCCTTGAAGTCGAACTCCCCGACGCGAACGTGTCCGCCGTCCTGCGCCAGCAGCAGCTTCCCCCGCTCGACGACCCCGCGCAGGCCGCCCGCGACGCCCTCGCCGAGCCCATCGGCAGCCCGCCGCTTCGCGAGATCGCCGAGGGCCGCGCGCACGCCTGCATCGTCGTCAGCGACATCACCCGGCCCGTGCCGAACCCGGTGATCCTCCCGCCGATCCTCGAGGCGCTCGGAGAGGCCGGGATCGGGGCCGAACGCGTGACTATCCTCATCGCCACCGGCCTGCACCGCCCCGCCACCGACGCGGAGATCAGCGAGATCTGCGGGGGCGAGGTGCTCGCGAGCGGCGCGCGCGTGGTGAACCATCGGGCCTCGAACGAGGACGAGCAGGTGCATCTGGGCGAAACCTCGCGCGGGACGCCCGCCTTCGCCGATCGGATCTACATGGACGCGGACCTGACGATCCTCACCGGCCTCGTGGAGCCGCACCTGATGGCCGGATACTCGGGCGGGCGGAAGGCGATCTGCCCGGGTGTGGCCGGCTGCGAGACGATCATGGCCTTCCACGGACCGCAGCTTCTCGAGCCGCCACAGGCCCGCGCGGGGAACCTCGTGGACAATCCGGTTCACGAGGAGGCGCTCGCGGTCGCGGACCTCGCGGGCGGCGCGGATTTCATCGTCAACGTGACCCTCGACGAGGAGCGCGCGATCACGGGCGTGTTCGCCGGGGACATGCGTTCCGCCCATCGGGCGGCCATGGCCCGGTGCGAGCAGCAGGCGAAGGTGGTCCTCGACGAGCCGGCCGATATCGTCGTGACCTCCGGCGGCGGCTACCCGCTGGACCTGACGCTCTACCAATCGACCAAGGGGATCGTCGCGGCCGATCTGATCTGCCGCGAGGGCGGTACGATCATCATCGCTCAGCAGAACGCGGAGGGCCTCGGCTCACCGGACTTCTCGCGGCTGATCTGCCAGGAGGACGTGCACGCGTGCATCCAGGACGCCCTGCGCACCGGCGACATCTGCATCGACACCTGGCAGCTTCACGTGGTGGAGAAGGCGCTCAGAAGGTGCAAGGTCATCAGCGTCTCGGATCTGCCCGCCGAGGACGCGGAGCGCACGCCCTTCGACCGCACGGGGACGGTCGAGGAGGCCGTGGAGAAGGCGCTCTCCGAGCACGGTCCCCACGCGCGCATCGCGGTGGTGCCGGAGGGCCCGTATGTGCTGGGCTGCCTCGCGAGCGATCCTGTGGGCCGGATGAGCGTGGGGGAGATGCTGGAGGTAGCCAGCTCTTGATTTCACCCGCGACTTGTATATAATGGTATTCGATGGTATTCGGATGCAGTTGGAGGTGTATGATGGCTGTTGCAGACGTACTGGATGTGAAGCAGTGCGCGGAGCTGCTCGGCTTCTCCGAGGAGCACATTCGTGTGCTCGCGCGCGAGGAGAAGATGCCTGCCGCGAAGATCGGCGGCCGCTGGCGCTTCTCACGGCGCCAGGTGCTGGAGTGGCTGGAGATCATCGCGATTCCAGAAGAGCTTGTGGAGGCAGAACTCCTTCACGAGGCCAGGGAACGCGTTGCCAACAGCGAGGGCCGGCGGCCGTTTGAGGACGTAGCGGCCGAACTCGGCCTGTGAGATACGAACTCTGGATCGAGAACGTCGCGAAGGACGAACTGGAACGTCTCGACAGACATGTCGCCGAACGTGTTACCGACCGTATCCGAGACCTGGCATCCGACCCCCTGGGCCCGGGAACCAAGTCACTGAGTGGAGGATTGCGCGGCTTCCGCAGTCTGCGCGTGGGAGACTGGCGTGTGTGCTATGAGGTAGATGAACCTGCGAAGACGGTCACCGTCGTGGAGGTGGGCCATCGGAATCGCATCTATCAGCGGCTCCTGCGGCGTCTAAGATAGGCCGCAAATTGCGTTGCTTTCTACGCGATTTGCGTATATACTGTTATTGGTGATTGCGATGGAGGAGCGCGGAAGTACGTGGGGCGAGCGGGCGCTGAGTGAACTCTTCGGATCGGATGTGCGGGCGGCGGTGCTGTCGTGGATCTGCGCGCATCCGGAGAAGTTGATCGTGGGTGCGAAGCTCGCGCGGGAGCTTGAGATGTCGCCCAGTGCGGTGGGCAAGGAGCTTGCGCGGCTGGAGGACCTCGGGATGCTGGAGGCCGCCGAACCGATCGGCGCGGCGAAGCCCTACACGGTCAACGAGCAGTTCCCACTGCTGCGCGGTTTGCGGTCGATCTGCCTCTACGCCACGGGTGTGGTGGCGGTGTTGCGGGAGCTGTTCGCGGACGCGGAGGGCGTCGAGGTCGCGGCGATCTTCGGTTCGGTCGCCCGCGGCGACGACCGCCCCGACAGCGACGTGGACGTGCTGGTGGTGGGGGAGATTGACGACATGGATGTCTCGCGCATCTGTCGAGAAGCGGCCAACCGTACGCGTCGGGAGATCATGCCAATCCACTATTCAGCGGAGGAGCTTGCCCGAAAGGCGCAGGAAGAGGGCGCTTTCATCGACCGCGTTTTGTCAGGAAGTCTCATCTCAGTGAAGGGGGATGTCGATGGGCTACGACGACTTGCTGAGCGACGGCTCGATAAGGTCCTTCAGCCCAACCCGGCGTGAAATCAGTGCGCTTATTGGTGTTGCCGGGTCGCGACTGGAGGAACTGCGACGCAGTGAGTTCCCCGCCGACATTGGTTACGAACTGGCCTATGACGTTGCTCGTGCTGCCGCTCAGGCGCTGATGGCCAGCGAGGGCTACCGGCCGGCGACTGGCGCAGGCCATCATGAGACCATCTTCAAGTTCGTCGGACGGGTTGATAATGGACGGTGGGCCCGTGAGGCGGATCACTTCGAGCAAGCTCGTCTCAAACGCAATCGCGCGCTCTACGAAGAGCCCGGGTTGATTGCTGAGGTGGAAGCGAAGCGCCTGATCGAGGCAGCAGGGGACTTCCTCGAGGAGGTCAGAGAACGCATTGACACCCGTTGGTCCTCCGATGCCTGACCGCAGGTGATGCACTGCTCCCGAGGAACCCGTATCGCCGCGAGACCGTTGATTCAGCCGAGTGGGTCGAATATCTGTCACAGAGGGCGGAGCGATGCCCGATCAGGGCGCTGAAGAGGAGCCAATGTCGCTCGCGGCGAAGCTGTGGGGCGCGGGGCTCGCGCTGATGCTCCTCGCATCAATCGTCACTCTGGCTACGCATATCACTCTCTCGCGGGATTCCATGCCCACCGTCGCGATTGGTTCCGTCGAGGGTGTTGAGCGACTGGGCGGCATCGACATCCCTGAGAATGCTCGCCTTGTCAACGCGCGACTTCGACATTCGATGATTGATCTTGACCCGCTGGCCTGGGCGATCTTGGAAATGCCGCGAGACGCGGCCAGACAAATGTTCAAGAGCCCGCCTTTCGCAGAGGGTGAGCACGACGCACGGCCTGTCTCAGATGCCTGGGGCCGCTTCGGCGATGAGCGCATTGAGGGCTGGCACCCGGATGAGGCCGAGGTGTGGATGGGAGCGATGGTCGGTCAGGAGCGACGCCAGTTCTGGCACATCAACGCACTGGCAGACCTCGACGAGGAACCGGCGCGGGTCTACATGCTGCTCGAGCGGTGAACACGAATGCGTCATCTCCGGGAGAAGCATAACTCGCTGTTCGCGTTTGGGCTGATGGTCGCGCTCTTTGTATCCGCGTCCGCACCCGTTGTACACGTGATGCTGGCTTTCTCGACACCGTGGGTGTCCGGAGATATGCAGCGGTATGACCTGCAACCGACGCCGACCACTCTCATTGCGTATCACGCGGGGCACTGGGGCGCGGCAACAGCAGGAGTGCTTGGAGCGCTCCTGTTGCTCGGTGCGGCGCCGGCACTTCGCTGGTATGTCGGTGTTCCGGTCGCTCTACTCGCTCTCGCGCTGGGATACTGGAACGTGGTGCCCATTACTGGCGACCTGATCTGGTAATCGCGGGTCGGTGTGCGGGGATTGGGATGAAGAAGGAGTGACGCCACGTGGCTGACGTAGCGGCGCTGGGCAGGCGCATCATCGAGAACGTCGAGAAGGTCATCGTCGGAAAGCGCAGGCCCGTACGGCTGACGCTCGTCGCGCTGCTGTGTGAGGGCCATGTGCTCCTCGAGGACGTCCCCGGGGTCGCGAAGACCATGCTCGCGCGCTCGCTGGCCACCTCCATCGGCGCATCCTTCTCGCGCGTGCAGTGCACCCCCGACCTGCTTCCGAGCGACATCACCGGGGTGTCCGTCTTCAACCAGAAGGAATCCGAGTTCCGATTCCAGCCCGGGCCGATCCTCAACCAGCTTCTGCTCGCCGATGAGTTGAACCGCGCCACCCCCCGCGCGCAGGCCGCTCTGCTGGAGGCCATGGCCGAGCGCCAGATCACCGTCGATGGCGTTACCCGCGAGCTTCCCGAGCCCTTCTTCGTGATTGCCACCCAGAACCCGATCGAGCACGAGGGAACCTTTCCGCTGCCGGAGGCGCAGCTCGACCGCTTCCTGATGCGCCTGTCGATCGGCTACCCGAGCTTCACCGATGAGAACGAGGTGGTCGGGCGCCTGAAGCTCGGCCACCCGCTGGAGGACCTCGAGCAGGACGCCTCCGCCGAGGAGAGCGTGGTGGCGCAGGACCAGATCCGCCAGGTCTTCGTCCACGAGAAGGTCCGCCAGTACCTGGTGCGCATCGTCCACGCGACGCGCCGCCACGAGGACCTCGCGCTCGGCGCCTCGCCGCGCGCGTCGATCGCGCTGTATCGCACCTCGCAGGCCCTCGCGGCGCTGGAGGGCCGGGAGTTCGTGCTCCCCGATGATATCAAGTACGTGAGCGAGGCGGTGCTGAGCCACCGGATCATACTCTCCAGCGAAGCGCGGCTGCGCGGGAAGCTGGTGGAGGATCTGGTGGATCACCTCATCGAGGGGATACCCGCGCCGGTCGAAAAAGCCTAACGGAGGGATGAACCATGGAGAGTGTCCAGATCGTCCTGACTGCAGGATCCGCCGTTGCAGCTCTCGCGTCGGTGATCCTCGTACTTCGCCTTCAGCGAGAAGCGGTGATGAGTCGGAATAGGGACTTGACGTGGATTGCGGGTGCGGACTGGCTGATTATTGTGGCGGGCGCGGTGGCATTTTTGGGCGTGCTAGCTCCTCTTCTCTTCATCGGGCCGAGTCCTGGCGTGCTCTTGCTAGCACGCGGGGGGCTACTGGGCGCCACCATCCTATGTTGTGTCTTCTGGCCCGCAGTATGGGCCCACTATGGCGTCATACTCGAGCACCGCTGCGCCGATAGACCACAAGCCTGGGAAGAGGCCGAGAGGGTAATCGTGTGGTCCGGCTTCGCGCTTGCAGCAGTAGTGGTATCCATCTTTCTTGTGACAAACTGCTGCTAAGTGCCTTCGTGGCTGCTAACGGTCTCCTGTACAGAGTGTTGTGAAGTGGATCGGACTTCTAACGGGCCAATAGAATCCATGACCCACACCATCAACTGGCAACGGATCGTGCTGCTGGTGGCCGCGGTCGGCTTTCTCTTCGCCGCGGTGATCATGCGGCTGAGCTTCTTCGCCTTCGCCCTTTACGCGCTGGGCGCGGTGAGCCTCACCGCGTACGCGATGACCTACTCCGCCCTCGACAGGCTGGAGACCGAGCGCCACGTCACCGCGCGCGACCTGGAGATTGACGAGGACCTGATTGTTACGGTCGCCGTCCGCAATCAGAAAGCGCTTCCGGCGATCTGGGTGGTCGTCGAGGACATCCTGCCGCGCGGTCTGGAGGCGGCCGGTACATGGGCCCGCGCGGTGCTGTTGATGCCCCGAGGCTCCACGCGCTTGCAGTACCGCCTCCGCTGCACCCGCCGCGGCTACTTCCGCATCGGCCCGACGCTCTTCGAGAGCGGCGACTTCTTCGGCCTGAATCGCCGGTTCGCCACCGGTGAGGCGCCCACGTACGTGACGGTCTACCCGAAGGTCGTGCCACTGGCGGAGTACGCGATCCCGACATCGCGGCCCATGGGCGAGACCGTCGTGAAGCGCCGCCTCGTCGAGGACCCCACGCGGCTCGCCGGCGTCCGCGGGTATCGCTCCGGCGACCCGCTGGGGGGCATCCACTGGAAGGCCACCGCGCGCACCGGGGACTTGCACTCGCGGGTCTACGAGTATTCGACGCTGATCGGCGCGAACATCATCCTCGACTTCGGCCGCGACGCGTGGGACGGCGACCGCGACCGCGCGGAACTGGCCGTCACCGCCGCCGCCTCCCTCGCCTCGCATATCGCCGACCGCCGCCAGCAGGTGGGGCTGGTCAGCAACGGCGGCGGCGCCTCGGATATCATGCCCGATGAGATCGAGCGCATCTCCGCGCCCACCCGCCCGGAGATCTATCAGCGCCTCGCGGATCGGGAGGAGACCGACCGCCTCTCGCCGGTGCGCATCCCGGTGCGCCGCGGGGAGCACAACCTGCACCTGATGCTGCGGTCGCTCGCGCGGCTTCGGATGAGCGATGCGCTGACCTTCGCGGAGCTGATCGAGGAGGAGTATGAGACGTGGCCGCGGGAGGCGACGGCCCTGGCGATCATCCCCGGACTGTCGCGCGGGCTGCTGCCGAAGCTGGTGGAGATGCGCAATTCCGGCTTCACGGTCGCGGTGATGATCATCGACAACGAGCAGAACTTCCCCCGGGCGCGGGGTATGCTGGAAGCGGAGGGCATCCGGCCGATCCACGTGCGGAGCGAGAGGGAACTCGGTGGGATCAGTTTGTAAACGGCAGGGGATGGGGGATGGGGGAGCGGGGAGCGGGAACGACGTCCAGTCGTTTGGAGGGGCGGCATTACAGAGTCTGTCCGTTAAGTCGAAGGGCATTTCGTCGGGGATGTGGAATCGACCTGTG
>CAZAHB010000145.1:0-13683 GCA_964484945.1 uncultured Armatimonadia bacterium
CTCCCCCTCCCGCCGAGAGGTGTCGTCTACCTCCAAGGGAGGGGGTGCCCGAATGTTGTGTATGAGGGCGGGGGAGGTTGTCGTTGCCGTTACCTACAAAACTCGGTCGCCCCCTCTGTGAAGCGACAGACCGCTTCGTGCAGCATATTGCCGCTAACGGTTCGCATTCCTGTCATCAGACGAAAACAGGGTCAGTGGGGTTCACGGTATTGCTCGGGGATTTCGGGCCATCGAGGTCGGGCAGACGTACCCCGTCACGGCAGGGGAGCGGCACCAGCCACCAACAGCCGGCAACAGGACAGAGGCCCTTCTTCCTTTCGCGGTGTCCTGCGCGGGGTACCAGGCGCTTCAGCCGCGCCTCGCGTCAGCTGCGCTGGACGGCTCACCCCTCGCGCAAGGCGTGAATGCGGGTGCAGGCCCCGATGGCCCGTCCGCATCGAGGTCCTCGACCTTCAGCGGCCTCACGATGTAGCCGTGGCCCTCGAGATAGTCGGCCACATCGCCCGCGCACAGGTCCTGCGCGTCGAGGTAGCTGTGATGGACCTTACCTCGTCGGCGGTGTAGCGGTACACGTCGAAGAACTTTGCCATTCCCGCGTGGTCGTCCGTCTTCAGGTCCTCGCCGTTATCGGTACTGAACGCCACTGTCAACTCCATCGGACTGCCTCCTGATACGCCCTGTGATCGCGCGGATGGTCAGTCGGAGTTCTCCGCGCCGTGAACCTCCATCGCGCGCGTGATGATCTCCTTGATGCGCGCATCCGCCAGGTGGTAGCAGACTTTCTTGCCCTCTCGCCTGGGGATAACCAGACCGCGCTCCCGCAGCACCTTCAGGTGCTGGGAGATGTTGGGCTGGCTGCGGTCGAGCTTCTCGCCGATCTCCTGGACGCAGAACTCACCATCGATCGTTTGCATGAGAATCTGTAGCCTGGCCGGATGGCCGAGGGCCTTGAACAGTTCCGCCAGGTCCTCGAACTCACGGTCAGATAGGTCCATGGATGCCTCCTTGCGCAATAGCGATCCGCAGTTTGCACGTATGCGTATATGTCTATACATACGCTATGTTAGCCAGCACTAACTTGGCTGTCAAGTGACGGCAGCGACGAAAGCAACGCGCGCCCGCTTTGGACTGACTGTGCGCGGTTGGGGAAAACATCCAAAGTTCTTTGCGGGAGGGGGACGAGCGAAGCGAGGGGGGAGGGCGATTTCTTTCAAGAAAGAGCCCTCCCCCGGGTCGTAGCCGTTGCCGTACTGCGAACGCCACCGACCTCACACCCGCACGCGCTGGACGCGATTCTGCTCCTTCTCGTGGGTGTGGTGCGTCAGTCGGATCAGGCGCGTCAGGAGCGCCTCCGTCAGGCGCTGCTCGACTGCCTCGTAGCCCGGGACGCCCGCGAGGTTGTCCAGTTCATCCGGGTCGCGGCGGAGGTCGAACAGCTGGATGACGCCCCCCTGCTCGGCGTCGTAGACCAGCTTGTGCGAGGCGTCGCGCACCATCATTATCGTGCCCAGTTCGCTGAAGACGCGCTCGCGGCGAGGGCCGCGGTCGGCAGCGGCATCCAGCAGGCTCAGACCCTCGCGCGATTCATCGGCAGAGTCAAGCCCCGCCGCCTGCAGGAAGGTGGGGTAGAGGTCCACATTGCTGACAGGGTTCCGGCAGGTGATACCGCCCAGGCGCGGATCCGGCTCAACGCCCGGCCCGGCGATGACCATCGGGACGGTGACCGATTCCTCGTAGAACCAGCGCTTGTCGGTGATGCCGAAGTCCCCGATCATGTCCCCGTGATCGGCCGCGAAGACGATCAGCGTGTCATCGAGCATCTCGCGCTCTTCGAGCGCATCCACAAGCCGCCCCACGTAGTCATCGATCAGCGCCACCGCGCCGGCATAGAGCGCCCGGCGGCGTTGTATTCGCGCGACCTCGTCGGGGTCATCGACACCCTTCGGCGTCGGCATCTCATCCGGATCGAAGCGCTCGGCGTACTCGCCCGGCGCCCAGTAGGGCGGGTGCGGCCCCACGAAGCCCACGTTCAGGTAGAGCGGCGTGTCGGCGTCATGACCGCCGATGTACTCCAGCGCACATTCGCCGATGAAGCCGTCCACGGTCTGCTCGGGCTCGAGTTGCCGGTAGAACTGCTGGCCCTGCGACTGCGCACGCTCGCGCCACCGGTCGAGCCGACCCAGTTCGCTGAGCCATGCAGTGAACCTGTCGTCGTTATGAAAGCTCTCGTAGATATCCACGACCTGCCAGACGTCATCGAGGCCGAAGCCCTGCACGGTCTCGTCATCATCGGTGACATCCATCCCCACGTTGAAGCGGTCGAGGAAGTGGTGCTTGCCGATCAGCGCGGTGCGGTAGCCGGCGTCCTGCAGCCGGGACATGTATGTATCCTCGCGCATCTTTTCGGGGACCGGCTCGTTCATATTCCCGCAGACCCCGTGTTCGGTGGGGAACCGTCCGGTGGCCATACAGGCGCGGGCCGGCTGACACAGCGGCGCCGCGGTGTAGCAGTTGCTGAACGTGGCGCCGCGATCGGCCAGCGCCCGCACGTTCGGCGCGTATTGGAGCGCATCGGCGCGCATCTGATCGCACAGGATGAAGAGGATGTTCGCGGGCATGAGTATTCCTCGCTTCGTGGCGTCAGTCTACTGTGCGGGCCGATAGCCCAACTGATGGATAAGCGTGTGCGAGAACCACTTCGTGTTGCGCCAGCCGAAGTGGCCCCTGAGCGGCAGATCCTCCAGAAGCTTGAAGCGGCAGGTCGGCTGACCCTCCGCGTCGGTCGCGAAGGTGTAGACTTCCACGCAGTCGCCCTTCGGGGGAACACGCAGCGTCAGGTCCAAAGGTGTACCGGACGCATAGCGATTCGGGTTGTCGCGCCCGGGGTCGATGAAGTCGCGGCTGTGGATGCGCTCGCCATCGACCGTCGCAGTCAGCGTGATCAGCCCCCACGGCTGCCACCGGATCGCGTAGCCATCGCTGTCGGGATCCTGCGCGTCTGCCCTGAAGAACTCGAGCATCGGCACGTGGTACTGGAACTTCTCCGCCTCGATCATGGTAAAGCGCAGGTGATAGGTGCCCGGGCCGGTCTTCTGCGTAAGGTACATGCTGCTTCCACCGCGCAGCAGCACGTGGCCCTCCTCGACCCGCGCGCTCTGCCTGCCGTGGCGCGCAATCGCGTCCAGCGCATCGGCCTGCGAGAAGTCCAGCGCGTAGTCCTGCGCCATCGCAGGCATCGCTGCCACCAGCAGTGCCGTCAGCACAACCGCGCGCATGATCACGCACCTCCTCGCGTCACCACGAGCCCCAGCGGCCCGTAGATGCCGCCCATCCCCGCGGGCGTCCAGACCTTGACCGCGAGCAGACCGTCTTCTGTGTCGCGCAGCTTCTCCGGCACGCGGATCAGCGACGGCGTATCCCAGCCGGCGTGCTTGCCCGCCGGCTCCCCGTTGATGAAGAACTTCGCCTCGGTGTCGATGCCGCTGACGTAGAGATACAGATCCTGCCCCTCGGCCACCTGCGGCATGTCGATGGGCAGGTAGTACCAGCCGACATCGTGGTAGCGGCCGATCGTGAAGTCCCAGTGGTTCGCCACGGGCATCTCCATCAGATCCTCCGCGTCAGTGGGGATCGACCTGTGCCAGCCGGCCTCCTCGCCCTCGTTGGCCGGGTCCTTGACGAACTGCGCGCTCAGCGGCAGCCACTGCACGGAGACGACCTCGCCGGTCAGCCCCATCTCCTCGCGATTCTGAGCCAGAAGCTCCCGGGCGTGCTCGAGCTTTCGCGCCTCCACCTGCTCCTTTTCGATGTACCCGTAGCGCAGCCTCGGCTTCGGCAGATCAAGCACCCAGTCCCGGCCGTAGACCACCTGGTTATCAGATCCCTCGATGTTCGCGAGGTTCATCCCCGGCCCGCGGGTGTAGCCGTCATCGAACTCGAAGAGGATGTTGCCCGAGACGACACCGTTCCCGTCCACCGAATGCACGCTGAAAGACCAGTCGGAGTACCCGTCACTGGGCCCGCTGTGTGCCTTGTACATGCGGTTGTTGGTGATGATCGGCGATACCGCGCCCGGGACGAGCCTGTCGCGGCGGCTTGACCACCCTCCGACCACAATCCCGCCCTCGGTGGTGATGCAGCCGTCGATCACAGGGGCGATGCCCTTCTGGCCCCCGTACATCTCGATGCTCGCGGGATTCTCGCGATCGTAGAAGCTGATGCGCGAGGCCATGCACTGGATGATCTCGGTGTTCGGCGACCCGGGGACGGCGATGTGGCTGTTGGGGCTGATACAGCGGATCAGGCGATTGTTCGACTCCGCGCCCTCGATGTCGATGAAGCCGTAGGTACGGAAGTTCACGTCACCGCCCCGGCAGTCCACGTAGGTGTTCTGCCGCGCGCCGCTGTGCGAGGAGCAGAAGTCCCAGCGGAAGGTGTCGTAGGCCTCGCAGTCGCGGACCAGATTCCCGGTGCCGCGGAAGTAGAACCCGTCGCCACTCCACTTGTCCCGGCTCCCCTGGTAGTGCATCGCGCCGAACTTCACGTCGATGTAGCCCACGTTCTCGGCCAGGCACCGGTAGAGCTTGTTATATGAGCCGTAGCTGAAGAACGCGATACCGGGGTTGTTGAAGACCACGCTGTCCTCGACCACGCAGTGATGCTTCAGCTTGATGCCGGCATCGCTCTTCCCGAGTTCCTCGAACTGTGGCCAGTGATTGTACTTGTTCCCGTCGATGACCGCGCCGGACAGGTGCGATCCGTTCGCCAGCGTGATGACCGGTCCCTCGCTGGGGAGGCGCAGCAGCCGCGAGTTCGGGCCGAACTCAACGCGCGCGTTCTCCTGTGTCTCGAGGCCGGCCCGGGTGGCGTAGATGCGCGGGCTCTCCGGGTCGTCACTGCCGGGGAAATACAGCGCAGCCTCTGACGCCAGCGCCTCCTGCACCTGCTCGGTAAGGTCAGTCGAGCCGTCGAGTGGGACATCGTCGGGCAGATACTGATCGATGCTCGTCAACTGTGCGGTGGCGGGCATCGTAACAACGGCCGCCAGCGCCACGATGGTCACGAGAGTTCGCATGATTCAGCCTCCGGTCGCGCGATAGATCGGACAGAGATAGTTTCGACGGACGCTGGTGCGCCTCCTTCGCCGGCACGTGGGTACACGGACGGACCGCGGCCGAAGCCGCGGCCCGGTAGCCGGAGACGCGAGGTGCTGCTGGTCAGGCGGAAAGTCCGATCATCCCGCGCTCATCGTCATGCGGCCCTTATAGGCGCCCTTGATATTGCCGCTGTGATCGTAGACGGGCACCACCCAATTCACCGCCTCAGGGGCCAATGTAAGCGTCTCACTGCTCACGCTGCCCGCCGAACCGTCCATCGCGTCCTTCTCGCGCCCGGCCGCGTGGATCGTGACATTGCGCAGCGACAGATCGATCTGGATCCGCCCTGCGCGTACCACGATTATCCGCCCGGTGGGCATCGAGGTCAGTTTGGCGCTCCTGGTCCACAGTTGAGGCGTCGCCCCGTCGATCTCCCTCGTAATGTTCACGTAATGGTTCGAAGACTCCAACATCGGCTGCTTTTCTCCGGTCCCGGACTGCATGATCGTCGGGTCAATCGAGAAGGCCCAGTCGGTGCAGTTGATCCATCCCTGCAGGCCCTTGACCTTACACTCGCCCTGAACGCCCTGCAGGTAGAGGTACACTCCGCTGGAGCCCGGCTGGAATGTCGCCGGCGGCTGGTACTGGGTCAAGCCCTGTCCCTGGCCGCCCCCCTGCTGGCCGCCCTGCTGTCCAACGCCGATCTGCTGGCCAGTCGCGACGGTCTGGCCGCCCGTGGCCGTCTGCTGGCCGCCAACCTGCTGACCGGTCGCGACGGTCTGACCAGCGGTCTGCTGTCCGGCGGTCTGGCCATGCGCGAGGGAGACGTTGTCGATCGCCACGCCGAAGCCCTCAAAAGCCAGTCCGCCCGGCCCGAGAGGCTGGCGGTCAGTGGCGGTCATGATCTCCCGGTAGGAGCCCTGCGCGTTGGCCATGCTTACTGTCATCTTCCCGCCGCTTACCTGCAGCTTCATTGTCGCCAGCCGGTTCTGCTCAATCGGCGCCTCGGCCTGGGCGAGCGGCTGCCCCTGCTCCTCGACAAACTTCATCAACTCCATGGCACCGCGCTCATACACCAGCACATACTCCCGATTCTCCGGCGGCTCGCCGCTGTTGCGGAATATCACAGCCATCATGCTGTCGGCCTGCAGCGGCGTGAACTGGTAGACAAGGGTGAAAGTGTCCCCGGTCTCAACCATGGCCTCGGCGAATCCCGGGTCGGTGAACTGCAGCGCGTTCCCAAGGTTTCCGACTTCAGCGACGTGCGCGCCCTCGTGGAGCATCCAGTCTTGAAGCGGGGTCTGATTGAAGTTCTCAACAAACGTCTGCGGCTGCTGAGCCCATGCGGTGACTGCCAGCGTCAGGCATAACGCGAGTGTCATTCCGAACCGATGTCTATACATTCGTGTGACCCTCCTGAATGGAAATGATGCGTGTCCGGTGGCTTCTTGCGCTGTATAACCGACAAATGCGAGCGCGAAACATTTCAGACTGTGATGCATACGCACCTTACTGCATCAAATGGAGGCGCGCCGGGTGCCGGTACGGAGAAAGGCCGCGGCCTGTACTGCAGCAAAGACGCGAGCCCCGTGGGGGAGGGCTCGCGTCGGAGGCTCCATCGGGACACAGGGCCCCGGGGAGGATTTGCGACCTGTCAGTCCACATGTCTGTCGAGCATCGTTTTCAGATCGGCCTTGCTCTGAAGGCCGACGACCTCATCAACAGTCTGGCCGTCCTTGACCAGAAACAGAGCCGGGATACCGCGCACATCATACTGCCTGGCCAGGTCTGCGTTCTCATCCACGTCCACCTGTGCTACCCTCACCTGGCCGGCATACTCCGAGGCAAGCTCCTCGAGAGTGGGATGCAGCGCGCGACATGGGCCGCACCAGTCGGCGGTGAAGTCCAGCAGCACAGGGATGTCCGATTCCAGGACGACCCCGTCAAACGAACTCTGGTCAACGCTGATGATCTCGCCGGTTGGTGCGTCGAACTTCCCATCGCGCGGCCCGTCCCCGCGGTCGCCGGGATGATCTTTGTCCAGTTTATCCGCCGGAGCGGCCCTGCCATCCTCCTCTTCCGTGCATCCCCCGATCACACCACCGATCAGGGCTGCGACTGCAATAACAGCCGCAACGGCCATCCACCGTCGCTTCGTTGAGATCATGGTTTCGACTCCTGTCAGGCCGCCCGGTGAGCGCGGCGGATAATTGTTTGCGATCGGCCAGTCTTTACAGTCCGCACGTCCCGGTCGTGCAGGTCGGACACGGTACCTCACTGGACGGTGAAGAGTTGCCCACGGCAAACGTCGAGAGCATTCGCTCAGTCTTCTCGCTACCGCACGCCGGGCATTTCCTGCTCTCGTCCTTCTTACTCGCGCTCACAAGCGCCTCGAACTGCTCTCCACAGTCTGCACATTCATACTCGTAAAGCGGCATCTGTCTCGTCCTCCCATCGCCCGTCACTGCTGGTGCTCGATCTCGAATATATCCGCAGCAAGCTCCAGCAACTCTTTCAGTTGCGGATGGGCCGGGCGGTAGCACACGCGGGTGCCATCACGCTCGGATATGACGACCCCTCGGTCCCTGAGAACGCGAAGGTGCTGGGAAATGTTCGGCTGGCTGCGGTCGAGTTCCTCCTGCAACTCGCCCACACACATCTCTCCGTCCATAATGCGCCTCAGGATCCCCAGGCGCGTCGGGTTCCCCAGGGCCTTGAAAACGCGCGCCATCTCCTCGCAGCAGGCGAGGTCGTTACGCCCATTCTGGACGGTGCTTTCGCTCGCCGACATCTTCGTCTCCCCATCATCGCAACATTATTATATGCGAATGTATTATAGCTTCGAGCGGAGTTGACGTCAAGGGAGCATGGCAATAAGAAAGTGAGCAGGGGACAGCGGCCGGAGCGGCGAGGGCCGCCCCGGCCGGAGTATCGGGTCGGTTCGTCAGTCCACCGGTTCGAACATATCCTTGCCCACACCGCAGTCCGGGCAGACCCAGTCATCGGGCAGATCCTCGAAGGCAGTGCCCGGGGCGATGTCCTGGCTCTCATCGCCCTCCTCCGGGTCATATACGTAGCTGCAGGCGATGCATTCGTACTTCTTCATTGTCTTTCCTCCACTCATCCCCAGCGGGGGTGTTATCATTACGGTATCCGGGCCTCTGTGGCCCGGCGCGATAGCAGCACACCTCAGGCGCCGCCCTCACCGACCTCTTCCGCGCGGTCGGCCAGCATCTCGCCGGCGGCGCGGCACTCGGCGAGCACGTCACCGTCGGGCTTCCACTTCGTGGTGAGCGGCTCGCGAAGCAGTTCCACGTCCATCTCTTCGAGATACTCGTTCACGGCCTTCGGGCCGCTGGGCGCCCATCCGTAGGAGCCGAAGGCAAAGCCCGCCTTCTCCTGCGGCGAGAGGCCCTTCAGGTAGGTCAGCACGCCCGCGATCTCCGGCATCAGCGTCATATTCAGCGTGGGCGAGCCCACGGCAATGGCCGCCGCATCGAGCACCTCCGTGGCAAGCTCAGTCCGGTGCGTCTTGTTGACATCGAACAGCTTAACCTCGACGCCCTCGCGGGCCGCGCCCCTGACGATCTCGTGGGCCAGGCAGTCCGTGGACTGCCACATGCTCTCGTAGATGATGAGCACCTTCGGGCGCGCTCGCCAGTTCACCCAGTCGGAGTACGCGTCCAGGATCTCGGGCATCTGGCTGCGCCACACCACGCCGTGCGCCGGCGCGATCATCCCGATCTCCAGGTCGCCCAGGGCGTCCATGGCCTTCGATATCGGCCGGCCATAGAGCATCACGATGTTGGCGTAGTAGGTCTTCGCCTCCTGCATGATGACCGACAGATCGTTCTGGTCGTCGAATCGGCCCGACGATGCCAGGTGCTGACCGAACGCATCGTTCGAGAAGAGGATCTTCTCCTCCGGGCAGTAGCTCACCATCGAGTCCGGCCAGTGGACCATCGGGGTCTGCACGAAGTCGAGCGAGCGCCCGCCGAGGTCCAGGCTGTCACCGGTGGAGACTATCTCGGTCTCCCACCCGGAGGTGTCGTAGTAGCCCTCCAGGGTGTCGATGGCTTTCTCATTGGTGATCAGCGTGGCTGTGGTCGCGTCCATCACCGCCGGCAGCGCGCTGGAGTGATCGGGCTCACCGTGATTGACCACGACGTAGTCCAGTTCACCCAGACCCGCGATCTCATCCACGTTCTCGAGCAGTGTGTTCGTGAACGTGTACTTGACGGTGTCCACCAGGGCCGATTTTTCGCCCTGCACGAGGTACGCGTTGTAGGTCGAGCCGCGCCTGGTCTCGTATCCGTGGAAATCGCGGACGTTCCAGTCGATCGCTCCTACCCAGTTGATGCCTTCGGTCAGCGTGACGTGCATGGTGCTTCGACGACTCCTTTCGACGGTTTGGTCCCCGCTCAGCCCTCCGCCTTCCACATCCCGTGGATGTTGCAGTGCTCGCGGGCGACTACCGAATCTGCGTCCGTGCAGAATGTCGCGGTCGGTGCGCCGGTCGGGTCGAGATGCTCGCGCATGACGGTCCCGTCCGCGATCAACTCGATCCACTCGATGTGATGCTTCTCAGTCATCGGGTGCTCGACGCTGCCGACGGTGACCGTGTATCCGTCCTGCACCTTCTCGATGACGGGGACATGCTTTTCCTTGCCCTCATCGACCGTCGCGGCGTCCAGCAGTTCCATCTCCTCGTTGCAGCACACCAGCGTGCCCACTCCGTCGTGGAGCACCTCAACCATGATTCCGCACGTGTTGCACTTGTAGATCTCCATCTGCTCGGCCATGGCAATTCCCTCCGTGAGGCAGTATAAGCGTTCGCGGCGCGGGCGGCACATCCTTGCGGGATATTTCCGCTCCGGATGTGCCGTCCGGGATGATCTGAGCGACTGTGAATCCTACATCAGTGTCTCGCCGTGCACCTCGAAGTGCGCCTGCGGATGGTCGCACGCGGGGCACTTGTTCGGGGCACCGGACTGTGGACCGGTCATATAGCCGCAGTTGCGGCAGCGCCAGACGACATCCTCGTCGCTCTCGAAGAACCCATCCTCGAGCCTGGAAAGAAGCGCGCGGTAGCGGTTCTCGTGGCCAACCTCCGCCCTGCCAATGGCGCGGAAGGCCGCTGCGATGAGCTTGAAGCCCTCCTCCTCGGCGGTCTCGGCGAACTCAGGATACATGACCGTATTCTCGTAGTTCTCGCCACCGGCGGCCTCTTCGAGGTTCTCGGCGGTCGTGCCGATGACCCCTGCCGGGAACGCGCCCGTAATCTCCACCTCGCCACCCTCCAGGAACTTGAACAGGCGCTTTGCATGTTCGCGCTCCTGCTCTGCGGTCTCATCGAAGACGTCCGCGATCTGGCGATAGCCTTCCTTCTTCGCCTGGCTGGCGAAGTAGCTGTAGCGGTTACGCGCCTGTGACTCACCGGCAAACGCGGTGAGTATGTTCTTCTCTGTCTGTGTGCCCTTCAGGTCCATTGTACGACCCCTCCTTGGATGATACGTCGTTCAATCGTTCGTCTGACAGTCGGGGCACAGCCCCGTAAACTCAACGCGACGCCCGGAGATCTTCCAGTCTTCCGCGGCTCCGCGAGCCTCGTCGATGCATGGCGCCGGCTCGCAGTCAATCGGCAGGTCGGTAATGCGGCCGCACTCGACGCACCGGACGTGGTAGTGCGGCTCCACGGTCGCGTCGAAGTGGGAGGCGCCGGAGCCATAGTCAAGCTCAATGGCGTATCCAAGGTCTATGAGCTTGCGCAGGTTCCGGTAGACCGTCCCCTGGCTGATGTCCGGCAGCTCGTTCCGAACCATGTCATACAGTTCGGCCGCGGTCGGATGGGTGTCAACAGACGCGAGCGCATCCAGTACCGCGCGCCGCTGGTCGGTCATCCGCCCGCCCGCCTCATGCACCTTGTCGCTGAGACTGTTGTTCTCTGTCATCGCGATCAGACCCTGTTGATAATGAAAACTGTTATTGATTATAGTGATTTGCCTGCGTTTGTCAAGGGGAAATCAGAATACGTCGGCTCGGAAGTCGCCTGCTCTCGCCAGGAGGGGCGGCCCTCGCACCGAGCCCCGAGCGAAGCGAGGCGGTCGTGCGCGGGTGATCCCGCACCTGGGGCGGGATCAGCTTCCTTGCCCGCCCGCCGTTGCCGTGGGCCGTTCGGAAACCGTTATTCCGTGGGGTGGAAGAAGCGGCCCCTCCCCACGACTTACGGCAACGGTCTGCGTTGACCCGTCCGCATTTTCTGGAATACGTGCCCCTGCCTTTCGGCCTTCACGCGTACCCGGCGTAGACGTTCATCGCCTCCAGCACGCTCGGCGCCTCGAACTCCGCCGTCCGCCCGTCGATCATCTCCACATCAGACCGGCCGCGCCAGCGCCGCATCTGCTCGGTGCGAAGGCACTGCACGCGCATCGTCACCGGCCCGTCGATCACGAACGGCTCGAACTCGGCCGCGCGCTCGACGGCCTCGGCCGCCTTTTCCTCGATGAGCTTCCGCGCATCCTCCGGCGCCATGCACCACGCGCACGTCCGTGACCGCGCCACCTTCACCTCCGCGGTCACCACCTCACCGAGCAGGTCCCGCGCCTCCGCGCAGACGGCGTCATCGCCTGTGACCAGCCCCACCGGCACGCCCAGGTCCCCGCAGCACGCGGCGGTCAGGCCAGGCTCCCCGAGCACCTCGCCGTTGACCGTGATGTCTACGATCGCGCGGGAGGACTGCGTGTGGTCGAGCACAGCCGGATACGCGCCGGCCATCCCGTGATACGCCACACAGAACGCGAGGTCGGTCTCCTCGTCACAGCCGTCGAGATAGCGCATCCCCGGGCTTCCGAGGCCGTAGACTGCGCCTGCCTCCAGGTCCTCGAAGATCACGTTGTATCCGCCGCACGCGCCATGGCCGTCGCTGACGAAGATGTCGTGCGCTCCCGCGGCCTTCGCCCCCCGGATGGCGGCGTTGATGTCTTCCGTGAGCGCCCGCCGGCCCTCTTTGTATCGCGACTGATCCGCGAAGGTCATCAACTCCTGCGCGATCCCCGACGCCCCCTCCATGTCGGTCGCCATGTACACCTTCATGCCGCGAACCTCCCCGTGTCATTTGCTCCGTCAGAGAGGGATTCGACGTGGACGGCGCGGGGCCTGCAGCAACGACCGCAGGCTTCCACTCATATTCCAGAAACTGCGAGGGCATCAACGGAAGTCGTACGGAGGGGCTGCTTTTCGCGCCCCCTCGGCGGGATCACCTTCACGCCTCAAACGCCGCGGTGTGAGGGCCGCCCCTCCTGACGACGCAACCCGCTCACTTATTGTCAACTCAGATTCAAATCACTTTGACCAGCAGCGAATTGCTTGAATATGAGTTCCAGCCTGACGCCGTTTTCGCAGGTCCCATCTCCTCCCCGGCGAACCTGCCGTCAGCATCACCGCCGCCATCGAGGAGTGTCGCGCATGACCGCCGAGATCACCTCCGCCGAGCGCGTGAAGGCCGCATTCGTCGGGGAAGAACCCGATCGCGTGCCCATCCTCTTTCGCGGGATCCAGCCCTGGCAGCACCACTACTCCAACCAGTTCGAGCGCGCGAAGTTCCTGCTGGAGCGCGGCGCCGACGCCCGAGTGAACGTCGGTGTGCCCACCGCCATGCACCCGAGCGTGAGCACCGAAATTGAGCGCGAGGAGGCGGAGCCCTATCCGATCCTGCGCAAGACATTCCACACGCCCGCGGGCGATCTCACCGCCGCGGTGCAGGTCACGCCCGACTGGCAGGTCGATGACATCCCGCTCTACTCCGACCACGCCTGGTCCCGCGGGGTCGAGTACCTGGTGAAGACCGCCGACGACCTCGACGCGCTGCGCTACGTGCTCCACGACCCGCGCGAGGGCGACCTGTCGGCGTATTTCGAGCGCGCCACTCGTGTTCGCGAGCAGGCTGATGCACTGGGCGTGATCGTGCAGGGCAACATGCTCCCTGCGCCGCTGTATGCGATGGGCTTCCTCGGCGGCGAGCGCACGATGCTGCTGGTGCGCGATGACCCGGAGCTTGTGCGCGAGACGCTGGCGCTCACACACGAGTGGGCGACCGCGCTGCTGGAGGTCCTGGTTGAAGCCCCGATCGACTGCGTCTACCGCTCCAACTGCTACGAGACGGTGGACCTGTTCTCGCCGGCGGACATCCGCGAGTTCTTCATGCCGCTGCTGGCCGCGGACGCGAAGGTCATCCACGCGGCCGACCTGACCTTCCACGGCTTCGCGCAGACCGGGATCATGCCGCTGCTGGAGGACTGGGCGGATGCGGGTGTGGACGTGATCTCCTCGCTTGACCCGCTGGGCCCGAACGCGATGGATATTGCGGAGACGAAGCGCCGCGTGGGGGACCGGGTGTGCCTGATGGGCGGGGTGGACAACCGCGGCCCGTTCATCGACGGGACGCCGGAGTCCATGGAGCGGCATGTGCGCGAGGTGCTGGAGACAATGGCGCCGGGACGCGGCTACATCCTCTCACCGGCGGGCACCATCTTCCCCGAGGGAAAGCCCGAGAACGTGCAGGCGATGATCCACGCCGCGCGCAGCTGGC
>CAZAHB010000146.1:0-13604 GCA_964484945.1 uncultured Armatimonadia bacterium
TGGCTGTCGGCGACTCGGCCTGGACCCACCGGCCCCGCGCGGCATCCGCTGGCGGGCGGCCGCTCCCCGACCAACATCGCAGCGCGGGCGCGCTCCTCGTAGCCAAGTCGGCTGTAGAAATCGTAGGGATGATCGTCAGGATTGGTGTAGAGCACCGACGCCTCCACGCCCGCCTCGCGCATCGCCTCGTGCGCGCGCTCCATCAGCGCCCGGGCCAGGCCCTGCCGCCGATGATCGGGAACCGTCGCAACCGAATCGATGATGCCACAGCGCAGCGCATGTCCGCCCAGTTGAACGTCCTGGACGCAGACGATCACCTGTGAGACAAGCGTGCCGTCGTCGAGTGCGGCCTGGCACATCCCGAGGTCCGTCCCCGGGCGCTGGAGATACCAGTCCATGAACCGCTCATCGATCTCCATGGCACCTTCGTACTCGGCGAATGCCGCGTTCTGCAGCCGCGTGACCTGTGCGACGAGATCGTCCACATCGGTGAAGTCTGTCAGCGTATGATCCACCTGAGGCTCCTCCTCAATCGCGCCTCCCAAACTCAACGATCGCATCCGCGTACGTCGCGATCGCCTCAACCGGAACGTTATACGGAATGTGGTTCCCGACTGCGAAGAAATAGCCGGGACAGTCGCGCCCGATATCCGCGCAACGAGCGACCTCCGAACGGATGTCGTCCTCATCCCCGAACATCAGCACCCGGCAGTCGATGTTGCCGATGATGACCTTCTCCTGCCCCCACCTCTCCGCGACATAGCGCAGATCGGTCATGGGCTCGAAGATGAAGCCGTCGGCGCCACATTCGGCCAGATCGTCGATGAACTCCGTGAAATCGCCGTCCGAGCAGAACAGAATCTTCACGCCATTGTCCTTCAGCGGCTCCCACAGCCGCTCGTACCGCGGGAATACGTGCTCGCGGTACCACTCCGGCTGGAAGACCGCGCCCTCGGTCCAGACGATGTCATCGTGGCAGATGAAGACCTCGCAGCCGCATTCCGCCTGTGCACGGTAGCTTGCCAGCGACACCTCGCAGAAGCCTTCGAGGACTTCGTCGAAGCGATCCTCGTCGAGCGCAGCGGCGGTGAGAAACATCTCCCAGCCGAAGGTCAGGATGCACCAGGAGAAGATCGTGTTGTAATACCCGCCCGGGACGACCACGGTGGGTGTCTGGTCCTGAGCCGCGCGCCATCTTCGCGAGAAATCATCGACGAGTTCATCATGTGGCGGCACGGCGATCTCCGCGACCGGATCGAAATCGAGCACGTCCCCGGCCTCGGTGAACGGACACTGACGGTCGTCGGTGACCTCGTATTCCTCGCTCCACACCGCTGTGCCCAGGTGCGTCATCCGCGGCTGATCTTCCGGCGCCATGGTGAACCACCGCAGATCGTAGTCCCACTCGCGTACCAGCGCCAGTCGCGCCTCGGCAGCCTGCTCGGGGTCGCGCGGATCCAGTCCCGTCAGGCGCTTGACCCAATCGGGATTGGAGACGTACTCTGTGTGCGGAATTCGATCAGGCATCTGCAGGTTCAATGCCTGCCAGCCGCGTTCGTAGCTCATTGGAGGACCTCGCAAGCGCGGGATTGAACCGGAATGTATACTTCGCCGCGCGGACGCCCGATCCCTCCGCACAGGGGGCCGGAGCGCCTGCGGCAGATGCTGCACCGGGCGGACAGAGCCCCCTGGAGGAGCATAATGCGCCGAACGAACGACGCTGAGATAATCGCGCAGTACGCGACCGATGAGAGCAATGCATTCCACGCTGACGCCGTCGAGGAGGTCGTCTTCCCCGAGGCCGCCGGTGACGTGCAGCAGGTCCTTCGGGAGGCGTACGAGGCTGAAACGCTCGTGACGGTCTCGGCCGGAGGGACCGGGATTACCGGCGGCCGCGTGGCCACAAGCGGTGGGATCGTGATGAGCGTTGAGGCGATGCGCGCGGCGGCTCCTCGCGATGGCTTTGAGCCAGAGACGATCTACCATGAAGCCAGTGAATACACCGTCATGCTGGACCGGGAGCGGCGCCTCGCCTGGTGCCCGCCCGCCATCACCCTGGAGGCGCTCGATGCGCTCGTGGGGCCAGACCTTCTCTTCCCACCGGCGCCCACGGAGCAGTCGGCGACACTCGGCGGGGCGGTTGCCACGGATGCCTCCGGCGCGCGCAGCTTCCGCTGGGGCTCCACGCGCGAGTGGGTGGAGGCGCTGCAGATCGTGCTGCCCCGGGGGGACCTCGCGATGATCGAGCGGGGCGATGTGGCGGCCGAGGGGCGCATCCTCCAGTTCACGGCGCAGTCCGGAGACACGCACTCAGTCGCGGCGCCGTCGTATGACATGCCCGACACGAAGAATGCCGCCGGGCTCTACGCCTCCGATGGCATGGACCTGGTGGACCTCTTCGTGGGGTCTGAGGGCATCCTCGGCGCGGTGACCGACGCCTGTGTGCGGCTCGCGGCGCGCCCGGAGATGGTCAGCGACGTGGCGTTCTTCGCCGATGAGGACGCGGCACTGGCGCATGCCGATGCCCTGCGCGAGGCCGCCGACTCGGGCCTGCCAATCATCGCGATCGAGTACTTCGACGCCTGCTCTCTCCGCGCGATGGCAGACCAGCCGTTCGTATCGGCTGAGCATCGCGCGGCTGTATACACCGAGGTCGAGGCCGACGATTTCGACGCGGTCGTGGCGCTCGCGGAGATCGTCGAGGAGAGCGCTCCCGTCGATGACTGGTTCGCCGATCAGCCTTCGGACCGCGAAGAACAGCGGGCATTCCGCCACGCGCTGCCCGAGGCCATCAATACATGGATTCGCAGGCACGGTTCGGGGAAGCTCGGGACCGACCTGGCCGTCCCCGCTGAGGGGTTCGAGGAGATGATGGCAGCCTATCGCGAGGCCGGGCGGGCGTTCGAGGAGGCAACCGATCGCCCACCGCCACATCACGCGCTCTTCGGCCACCTCGGCGACTACCATCTGCACATGAACTTCCTGGTGGCATCAGAATCCGAGCGCGAAGTGGCGCGAGCGCTCTACGCGGCCCTCGCGCAACAGGCTGTGGATCTCGGAGGAACGATATCCGGCGAGCACGGTGTCGGAAAGAAGCGAATTCAGATAGGCGATCGCGAGGTCCCGTATCTGCAGGTGCAATTCGGCGAGGAGGGCCTGCGCGAGATCGCGAGATGCAAGACGGCGCTGGACCCTCAGGGGCTGCTCAACCCGGACAATATGATCCCGCGAGGATTCGTAGTGAGAGAAGTCTGACACACGGGAGGACTCGCCCGCCCGACAGGCGAAGTTCAGTTTCCAGCATTGACCCGAGACCGCGCAGGAATGGATGAGCGCCGTGCCCGCAGTTGAACCGAAAGTCCGGCTCGTGCAGCATACCGAGCGCCCTGATGAGGTCATCGCATCTGCGGCACGGCTGTGCTACGCCGACGACACCGAAGGGTTGCTGGACGAACAGTCGGCAGAGGATGCCGCGAAGCTGGTCCGACGGCTCAACGACATGGGGCACCTCAGCCCGCTGGAGCACGCGAGCTTCACGTTCTACCTTCAGGGCGTCTCCCGCGCGCTGACCCACCAGCTTGTGCGTCATCGGATCGCGAGCTACTCCCAGCGCTCGCAGCGGTACGTGGCGCACGACCGCTTCGACTACGTGGTTCCGCCGCAGCTTGAGGGCTGCACGGTGGAGGTAGACGGGCGCGATGTGGATGCTGTAGATTACTTCCACGAGACCATGGGGATGATCGCAGAACGGTACGCCGCGCTGAATGATGCGCTGGGGCGAACTGGTGAGCGCAGCAACGAGGACGCCCGCTACGTGCTGCCCAACGCGTGCGAGACGAAGATCTTCGTCTCAATGAACGCGCGCGAACTGCTGCACTTCTTCGGCGAACGCCTCTGCCAGCGCGCGCAGTGGGAGATCAGGCGCGTGGCGGACATGATGCTGGGCGAGGTTCGCCCCGTCGCACCTGCGGCATTTCAGAACGCAGGCCCCAAGTGCGTACGACTTGGCGGCTGCCCCGAAGGCAAGATGGGGTGCGGTCGGTACGAAGAGATGGTGCGCCGCTACACCCGGGACGCTCAGACCGCGGATGACTGACACGTACAGGGGCAGAGTGCCGGACTCGTGCATCAGGGCCCTGAGGGAGACTGAGGAGAGACTGCAATGACCACGATCCACCAGTTGCTCGAAAGCAAAACGGTTGCCATTGCTGATGGTGCATGGGGTACGCAGTTGACCGCGCATGGACTGGAGGCGGGCGAAGCGCCTGAAGGCTGGGTGCTCGAGAAGCCCGACGAGGTGCGGACGGTCGCAGAGGGGTACGTGGCTGCCGGCTCCGATATCATCCTGACCGACACATTCGGCGGCAGCCGCTTCAAGCTCGCGAAGAATGACCTGGAGGACGATGTCGAGCCGATCAACCGCCGCGCGGTTGAACTGTCGAAAGAGGCTGCCGGTGATGACGCACTCGTGTTCGCCTCGATCGGGCCTACCGGGGAGTTCATGGAACCACTGGGCGTCGTCAGCGAGGAGGAGATGATCGAGGTCTTCGCCGAGCAGGTAACCGCGATGGTGGCCGGCGGCACCGACGGCATCCTCGTGGAGACGATGACGGATCTCGGTGAGGCCACTGCCGCGCTCCAGGCGGCCAGGGATAACTTCGACGGGCCCGTTGTCACGTCGATGACCTTCGACAAGGGCCCGAAGGGCTACGCCACGATGATGGGCGTGACGCCCGAACAGGCCGCCGAGGAGCTTCAAGCCGCCGGCGCGGACATCGTTGGCAGCAACTGTGGCCACGGGATCGAGAATATGGTCGAGGTCATCGCGCAGATGCAGCCTGCCACGGACCTGCCGCTGTGGGCGAAGCCAAACGCGGGCATGCCCCAACTGGTGGACGGGGAGACGGTGTTCACGCAAACGCCCGAGGAGACGGTGGCGCACTTCGACGAACTCGTGGAGGCCGGCGCGCGCATTGTCGGCGGCTGCTGCGGCACCACACCCGAACACATCCGCGCGCTGGTTGAGGCGCGGGACCAACTCGAGAGCCGGGGCTGAGACGCGCGGGCGCCCGTCGTTGCTGCGAGACAATACACAATCCGGTCGAAGCGGCCACGACCTGTTATAAGCTGAAATGATGCGCCTTGAGCGATTTGATACGATATGATACACTACACGCCGATCAAACATCATGCATGATGAGAGGTGATCGGTGTGAAGTGTCGCAGGATGATAGCCCAGGTGGATGAGGCGTCACGGCGCAGTGCAGGTTCTGTCAGCCAGCCCGCATGCCAGTCGGTGGGACGAGGGGGTGGCGGCATTGCGTTTGCCTGAGCGTCTCGAGGAGATTCTCAATTCAGCGCTGGACGGTCGGCCGCCAAGCCGCGAGGACTGCGTGTACATGCTCGAGTTTGACGAACTCGCGGCGGAGGCCCGTGCGATTGGCGCCGTCGCGGACATCTGTTCGCGCCGCCGCTTCAACAACGAGGCCATACTGCTCGGACAGATCGGCATTGAGGTCGGCGCCTGTCCGGCGGCGTGTGCATTCTGCGCATTCGGTGAGGGGCATAGCGAGTTTGAGACACAACGCATGCCCGAGGAAGAGATTCGGCAGCGCGCAAAGGCGTTCACGAGCGACTATCCGCTCTATGCCCTTTTCCTCATGACGACGCACGAGTTCGACGGGGACTGGGTTCTGCGCACCGTGGGCACCGTCCGAGACGTCGTCCCGGAACACACGCAGATTGTGGTCAACATCGGGGACTTCGGGCCTGACTTCGCATCCGAACTGGCCGACGCCGGGGTGGATGGGGCCTATCACGTCCTTCGACTCGACGAGGGAGAGCACACGGAGCTGGATCCGGCTGACCGCATGGCGACCTTTGAGGCAATCAAAGAAGCCGGTCTGGACTGGTACTACTGCTGCGAACCCGTCGGGCCCGAACATACTCCGGAGGAGATCGTGGAGCAGATCTTCGTCGGCGTGGACGGCGGCTGCTTCCAGCATGCAGCGATGCGCCGCGTGTACAATGCCGCGTCGCCGCTTGCCGACAGGGGGCAGATCACCGAACGGCGCCTCGCTCAGGTGGTGGCAGTGGTGACTCTCGCGAGTCTGAACTGCCCGGAGACGCGGAACATTGCTGTGCATGAGCCTAACCTGCTGGGCCTGGCTGCCGGTGCCAACGTTGTCTACGCAGAAACCGGAGCAAATCCGCGCGATCGTGAGGCCGACACGGCGGGAAGCCGCGGCTTCGACGTCCGATCCTGCTGCACGATGCTGTATGAGTCAGGCTTCACTCACCTTCTGCGGGGCGATGGAGGCACCATCGAGCTTTCGTACACGTGACGACGCGCAATACGTTGAAAGACGACCGAAAGGGAGCGTACCTCGATCATGAGCAAGATCGGCTTCGGATTCATTGGATGCGGAGGCATCCACACCCGGCACGCGCCGGCGATCGTCGAGCACGAGGACGCATTCATCGCCTGCGCGATGGATGTCAACGAGGAAGCGGTGGAGCGGCACCAGGAGGAATACGGGACGGAGTGTGGCACCACCGAACTCGACCATCTACTGGCGCACGATGACGTGGATGCGGTCGTCGTCTGCACGCCCACCGGTCTGCACCCCGACCACGTGGTCGCTGCCGCTCAGGCAGGCAAGCACGTGCTGTGTGAGAAGCCCATGGCCCTCACTGTCGCGGAGGCCGAGCGCATGGCCGACGCCTGCGAGGACAGTGGCGTCACGTTGCAGATCGCATTCGTCCGCCACTTCTGCAACCAGTGGCTCAAGCTGCGGGAGATCGTGCAGAGCGGGATGATCGGCCGCCCGGTGGTCTGGCGGTCCGTCTCCGCAAGCTCCGGCCCGGCCTCGCCGTGGTTTCTGAGCAAGGAACTCGGCGGCGGTCCGTTCATCGACGGTGCGGTGCATAACTATGACTTCGCCCGCTTCATGTTCGGCGAGGCGCGCCGGGTGACCGCGAATCTGCGCACGATGAAGTCAGACTCCGATGCCTGGGACACCGGCACCGGAATCGTGGACTTCGCATCCGGCGATCAGCTTGTCATGTGCTGGTCCTGGGGCCTGCCAACCGGCGACGAGCGCACGATGGGCGACGGTGCGCACGACGTGCTCGGCCCGGAGGGCGCGATCCTGTTCGGCGGCGACGCGTTCACCGTCAACACAGCCGGCGGCGAGGAGACCGTGGAGTTCGAGGCCGATTCCGGCCAGGACTGGTTCAACAAGCAGATGGCGCACTTCATCGACTGCGTCCAGAATGACCGTAAGCCGGAGGCCGGCGCCCGCGAGGGCATCGAGGCGACGCGGATCGCAGAGGGCATCCTCAACATCGGCGACGAGCCGGCAGTGGTGGAACTCGACGTGTAGGCCGACCACACTGGGAGGCATTCGATGTATCTGGGCGCCACGACACACGTATTGCTGGAGCGGCCGCTGACCGAAGTCCTGCAGCGAATGGCCGATGTGGGCTTCGAGGGCGGCGAACTGTCGCTGCTGCACCTGCGCGAGATGATGGACTCAGATAGTCCCGAAGCGGCCGCAGAGGAGCTACGCGAGGCTGCGGAAGATCTGGATTTCGGGATGCCGCAGGTCCACCTGAGCGTGGCCGAAATGGGGGCGCTTGATGCCGAGCAGCGAGCGGCCGATTTCGCCCGCATGGAACGCGAGATCGAACTGTCGGCACTGGCCGGGGTGCAGATCGGCATCCTGCACCCGGTCGGTGGCCTCCCGGATACGCTGGACGAGTATCGCGAGGTCGAGCAGGTCCGGATCGACAGCTTCGCGCGGGCCTGTGAGATCGCCGGTAAGTACGATTTCTCGATCGCGATCGAGAACACGTATGACCCGCATGGTGACGAGACCTCGGCGGTCGGAAGACGGCGCTTCGGTGCGATCATCCCCGAACTGCACCGGGTGCTCGACGCGGTGGATGCCGATAATTTCGGCATCTGCCTCGACACCGGTCACACGCACCTTTTCGGCCTTCCGCTCGGCGAGGCGTTCCGACAGTGCGGCGACAGGCTCATCGCGACGCACGTTCATGACAACGACGGTCATTCAGACCAGCACATCGAACCCACGCGCGGCACGATTGACTGGGAGGACGGCGTCCAGGGCCTGCGCGATATCGGCTGGGACGGCATCTTCAATCTCGAGATCGCTCCGCTGCGCGAACAACCGATCGAACTGGAGATGCTCCGCCTCAAACAGGTGGCGGAGACTGCGCGGTGGCTGATCGAAAGGTGATGAAGCCGTGACATGAAGCTTGCAATGTGGACGGCGATCTTCGAGGAGCAGGCGCCGGCCAAAGCAGTGGCGACACTTGCCGGCCAGGGTTGGGAGGGCCTGGAGTTTTCCACCGAACACATCGTGATGGTCGATGAGGCCGCCGATTCCGCGGCGGCCGCCGACGAGGTCCGCGAGGTGCTCGATGGGACCGACACGGTCATGCCCCAGGTGCATCTGCTCATTTCCGCAAACGTGGCTGCCGCAGACGAGCAGGAGCGTCGGAACCACATCGAGACCGTCAAGCGCCACATCGCATGGTCGGCGCGGATGGGCATACAGATCGGTGTCATACACCCCGGCGGCGATCAACCGGCTTCCTTTGACGCAGAGCTTTCAGAGCGCGAGCGCCGCGTGGAGGGCTTCCAGGAGCTTGCCGCCCACGCCGCGGGGCTCGACTTCTCGCTGGCAATCGAGAACATGACGGACGGCGTCCGAAGCGCGACTTCGGCGATGGGCCAGCGCCGCTACGGCGCGACCATCGAGGAGCTTCACGCGCTCATCGACGCCATCGACCGCCCGAACGTCGGCATCTGCCTCGACGTCGGCCACGCCTGGGTGCAGGGGATCCCCATGGCCGAGGCCGTGCGGCAATGTGGCGGGCGCCTGATCGCCACGCATATCCAGGATAACGACGGTACCGGCGACCAGCACCTCGCGCCCACCCGCGGAACCATCGACTGGAAGGCCGGTATCGCCGCTCTGCGCGAAATCGACTACGATGGCCTGTTCAACCTGGAGATCCCCGGTGAGCGGGGCCTCCCGACGAACTTGAGTCTCAAGCGGCTTGAAGGTGTGATGGAGGCCACACAATGGCTACTGGAGGACGCTCAACAGGTGGAGACATGAAGCGGCCGATCTGCGTACTCCTGCTCGCCATGGTCATGGCCCTGGCGGCCATTCCGGCGCAGGCTCAGCAGGATCGCTACTGGGAGCTTGGCGTGGGCGCCTATCTCGGCGGCATGCATGGGTTCACGGACCTCGATCTTGCCCGCTACGACTGGGTCTATGTCTGCTTCGGGAACATCGGTGCCGACGAGGAGACCGCCGCCGCGCTGGACCGATTGCTTCAGATCAACCCCGACCTGAAGATCGTCCTGCGCCTGTGGCCGATCATGGGCAAGGGCGACTGTCCGGAGAATCGCTACCAGGCGACCTTCTGGCACTATCTCTACGACGAGGAAGTCAAGCAGAAGGTCGATGCCGAAATCCATCGGCAGTTCGACGTGATCGCGGACAATATCTCCCGGCCCGAGAACATCGTCGGACTGACCTTCCTCGAAGAGTTGCCCGGACATTTCTCCGGCCGGCCGATGCGAAGCGGCGAGATTACATGGGCCATGGAACGCTTCCGAGAGGAAATTGAGGCCGAGCGCGGTAAGCCGCTTGAGTGGGATGAGGAGACCGCGCTGTGGTGGAGTGAGAAGTGGGTCGAAGCGATCAATGAGATTCACCGCGTGATGAAGGCTGCCTCCGACGACCGCATGATCTGGTACTATCAGGCGGTCGGAACCCCGTCGTTTGATCGCGTGGGTGACGATGCGTCGCCCACGAAGAAGAACCTGGTGCCGATCCACTTCGCGGAGATCATCCAGCCGGACCTGTGTGACGGGTTCTTCGCCTACCCGGTGCGCGATGAAGTGTGGGAGAAATATCTCGACATCGCGCGTGAGAATGAATGGCCGTTCTTCAGCCAGCTTTCGCATCCCGGGTTCATGCGCCTTCATGACTGGCAGGACACCGTGGAGATGGTGGAGGAGAAGCTGCCACAAAACATGGGCTACTTCCTCTACTGCCCCGGCAACTGCGCGAAGAAGAACGCGTGGAACGATGATCCGCAGTTCGCCGGCAATCCGAAGCTGAACATCCGCGGGGTGTCGAAGACGCTTCACCAGCGCCAGATTCTCGCGCGTCAGGGCGTCGGGATGGACGTGGTTCGCTCACATCCCCCACTGCGGCTGCACGTGGACCTTCCGCTGGCGGATGCTGAGCCCGGTGGATGGGTCCATGTCTCGGCGCTGATCGAGAATATCCGAGAACCCACATTCTTCCTCGATCCATCCGAGGCCGTGGCGCGCGACTGCCGGGTGACATTGAAGGTTCCCGACAGCTTCTCCATCCCACAGACCCACTCGGCTCCGCCCACGATAACGCTTGATACACTGCGGCCGGGGGAAGTCCGCCTCGCCGACTGGTGGGTCAGAGCCGATGAGGACTGGAATGGCGAGGTCGATGGAGAGTTCGCCCTGACTGCGCGGGCAGCCGAGGGCGGCCCCGCGAATGTGGTCTTCACCGAGGACCATGCTATCTCACTCGGCCGGGAGCATCGTACCGGTCAGTCCGGCACGGAGTGGATCGAACCGGGCTTCCGGCTCGGGGAGGCAACCCAGCCGGACATAATCATCGAGGCGATCCGCGACGAGGTGACCAACCCGGTCATCACCGACGGACGCGCTCGTGTCACGTACGACGGCACGATCCGGCGAGGCCAGCGTCTGATCATGCGGCCCGGCGGAGAGAGCGAACTGATTACGCTGCCCCTTGTTGACGATGATGGCGCAAATCGGGCCGATGCCGATGATCCCACCGGGTTCAGGGCGTTCGACGAGGGCTACCTGGTCAGTCGAGTTCGGGTGAATCGGAAGGTCGAACCCGGTCAGACGCTTCACGTCTCGGTCGCGGGCAGGGCGGAGGGCGACGCGCAAAGTCATGTGGTGCTGCGCTTCGTTACCGAGGACGGCGAGACCATGGATAAAGGCGGCCTCACGAACCGCTTCGGCGAGGATTGGAAGACGCTCGAGGGGGACTGGACCGTCCCCGAAGGCGCGACTACGCTGCAGCAGGTTTTCCTGTATCGCTTCGAGCGCCAGGGCACTGTGTGGTACGGGCCCGTGACCGTCGCTACTGCCGATGCGGCGGAGCCTGTGGACTGCGGCAGGCGGGTGTCGGGGACGTTCCCGACCATTGAACCAGGAAGCTTTTCAGTGATCCGCTACGAGGACGATGACCTCCCGACCGTGCGCCCCAGAGCGCTGGTGCAGTTCATTCGGACCGGAGAGTAGGTGCGCGCGCATCGGACAAGCCCTCGCCGCGGGCAGGAAAACTCGAGCGAGTGGTGAATTTACAGATTGGCCGAACGGAGTACGGGAAAGGAGTAGACGCGGATGAAGGCGATTATGGTCGGCGTTGATGGGTCACCGCAGTCAAAGGTGGCGGTTCAGCATGCCGTGGAGATAGCACAACTGTCCGATGCGGCAGTAGTCGGCATCGCATCGGTCTTCGGTGACTTCGACGGTGAAGCGGAAGCGGATGAGCACGATGTGGAGGAGATCGAGGGCCTGGAGCACCTCCCCGGAGCCGCGATAGGATGGTTCAAGGAGGCGCTGGACGAGTGTGGTGAGGCCTGCGCGGTGGCGAATGTGGACTTCACCGCGAAGATGCTCGCCGGTGACCCCGCACAGGTGCTGGTCGAGGAAGCGCAGGCGGCGGACATGGTGGTCGCCGGAGCCACGGGGCGACGGGATGAGCACGGCGAACTGCTCGGCATCACCGCAACCCGCCTGATGCGCAACTGCATCAAGCCGGTGATGATCACCCGGGACGAATACTATCCTCTCAACCGTATCCTCGTCGGTTACGACGGCAGCCCCGCGTCCAGCCATGCCGTTGCGTGGGCCGCGGACATGGCCGCTGCAGCCAACTCCGAGATTGCCATCGTCACCGGCGCAATGCCGGAGTCAGAACTGGCCGAAGGCGGGAAGTACGCGGTCCAGCTTGCCGAGACCCGCGGGATCTCAGCGCGCCTGTTCCGGGTCGCCGGCGATGCGCCAAGTGTCGTCTTCGAGCAGGCCAGGGAGTACGATCCGGACCTGATCGCCGTCGGTGGCGCGCAGAAAGGCGCACTTTCGGGCTTCTTCCTCGGCGAGGCGTGGCCGGATATCGTCGAGCAGGCCGAAGTCCCCGTAATGCGCTGGCGGTAAACCGTTGTCTGTTGCATCATCGATCACGGCCCGCGGCAAGGCTGCGGGCCGTTTCACATGCCACATCGGACAGAACTGGGGCGTTGACCATGCAGACGAAACTGGATTGCGTGCCGTGTTTTCAAGAGCAGGCGCTGCGAGCCGCGCGTGCCACAGGAGCCTCTGAGGACGTGCAGAAGCAGGTATTGCGGAGGGTCGTATCCCAGATAGCAGCCGCTGACTGGAGTTCAACACCGATCGACCTCGGGATGCCCGTTCACCGAACCGTGCGCGAGATGCTCGGGGTTGACGACCCCTTCGCCACGGACAAGCAGGAGGCGACAGAAGCGGCGCTCGCACTGGTCCCGGAGCTGCGCGAGCGGATCGAAGAGGCCGGTGACCCGCTGCGTATGGCCGTGCGCATCGCCATCGCAGGCAACATCATCGACCTGGGTGCGCTCGACAGCTTCGACCTCGACGACACCCTCGAGCACGCCACCGGTGCCGACTTCGCGATCGACGACTACGAGCGCCTGAAGGCCTCGCTCGCCGATGCCGACACGCTTATCGTATTCGCAGACAATGCGGGAGAGATCGTGGTTGACCGGTTGCTGCTGGAGACCATCGCGGATCTGTGGTCACCGCAGATCACGCTGGTGGTCAAGAGCGGACCGTTCATCAATGACGCGACCGCTGAAGATGCGGAGGCTTCAGGTCTGAACGAGATCCCGGGTCTGGAGATCCGCGAGGTCAGCAACGGGGACGATACGCAGGCGCCGGCGTACACTTCCGAAACAATCGGTGCCTGGATCGCCGAACACGACGTGACGATTGCGAAAGGGCAGGCGAACTACGAGGCGCTCAGCGAGCGGTCCGACGTGTACTTCCTGCTGATGGCGAAATGCCCGTGTGTGGCCGAAGCAATCGGGGTGAACGTCGGGGACATCATCCTGCAGCATTCGAGCGCGCGAAGAAACGGCGAATGACGCCGGCGATTAGTAGCATCCCATTCCTGAGGCCTCCTCCAGCCTGTTGCTCGCTTCGTGGACCATCCGCTGGACCTCAGTGGAGACCTGACCGAAGCTGATCAGCGCCGCCAGCGAGACGACGGCGAGCATCATCGCGTATTCGGCGCTGCTCATGCCGGCCTCGTCTGCTATCAGGTCTGACAGAAGATGGAGCATTTGAATCTCACGCCCTCCAGGCGGAGTTCGTGGTTTCATCGAACCGTAAGTAGAAGGCATTATATCAAAATATGCTCAAGATGTCAAATAATAATGCGGAATAGGTTACGTTCCACCGTTTGTGTATGGGTGGGGTTGTGCTCTCTGTTGCTGTTGGG
>CAZAHB010000147.1:0-13570 GCA_964484945.1 uncultured Armatimonadia bacterium
TGCGTTGAGGATATCCGCGGCGATGCGCTGAAGCTTTTCGGCCTGAACTGTGGGCATGCTCTCGCCTCCCGGTGTGACCTGCGCTGCATGGCCGCGCCTTCGCGCAGATGGCCCCGCGGACCTGCCCATGTTTGCGACGCCCTTGCCGTTTGCCTTGTCGTCCGGAGGTCGGGCCTGCCCGCGTTGGCAGAGCCTGCGCCGCCCGACGCCGTTCGGCCCGCATGAAGGCCGGCAGCACAGCCTCCACGAATAGCCACATGGAATCCCTTTACCACAACCGCGGCAGAAGACGCATTTACCCTCCGAGCGAGAGATATCGCATGATACGGAGGTAGGAGCAATGCCTGTTGAGACACATTTATGGGAGATCGAAGAGCGAGAACTGAAGAAGACTGAGACGACATCGCTTGACCAGGAGGAGCTGCTCCAGGAGTGGTTGCGTGATGAGATTGAGATTATCGACGCGGATCTCCTGGTGATTGGCGAAGAGGTGACGACGGACCTCGGCGACCGCCTTGATCTGTTGGCGATCAACCCCGCCGGACACATCGTCGTCATCGAACTCAAGCGAGACCGGACTCCGCGGAATGTGGTGGCTCAGGTTCTCGGGTACACCGCGTGGGCCTCAGGTCTGACCTACGATGAGATTGATGAGATCACCAGGGACTACCTCGAGCGTGATCTCGCCGATGCGTTTGATGAGGCCTTCGGTGAGGATCTCCCGGAACGCATCAACGAAGAGCAGCGTATGATAGTGGTCGCAGCGGGTCTCGATGCTCATGTGGAGAGAAGCCTGCGATATCTCTCAGAGGAGTGGGGTGTGGATATCAACGCGGTCTTCTTCCGCTGCTTCAAGGGCACGGACGGTGCCGAGTATCTCGTTCGATCGTGGCTGGAGGAACCCTCGGAGGTCGAGCGAAGGAAGAAACAGTCTGGACGCGAGACGGCACCCACCATTGCCGAGTTGCGTGAGATGGCCGAAGCGAATGGAGCCGCAGATCAGTGGGATCTGATGCTTCAGTACGCTGACAGGTGGGGGCTCTCACCGCACCGCGCCCCCTCGAAACTCAGCCTGCATGGGTCGTTCCCCAATGGAAGGAACCTGAAGGTCTTCGGTCTGTATCCGAAACAGGGCAAGGAAGGGAAGCTGTGCGTGGAGTTCCCGCCTGAGCGCATGACCGAGTTCTTTGGAGTGAGCGAAGAGACGCTGAGCGCGAGTCTGCCTGAACGGCACGTCCAAGGGCGCACCAGGTACCTCATGTCCTCAAGTGATATCCGGCAATTGGCCGAAGCCCTGCTCGATGACGAGAGCGAAGCATAACGCCACGCAGGCAAACGGTAACGACGGGCGGGCAGGCAAACGCAGGGAAGTCCGGCCCGCCAGCGCGACAACCGACCGCAGAGGAGACATCGACCAATGCCAGCACGCCGACCCAACGTTATTCTCGTCATGACCGACGACCAGGGCTACGGGGAGCTTGGCTGCAACGGGAACCCGTGGATCCAGACGCCCAATATCGACGAGTTCTACACCTCGGCCACCCGCTGCGAGGATTTCCACGTCTCGCCCCTGTGCACGCCCACCCGCGGGGCGCTGATGTCCGCCCGCAATCCGCTGCGCAACGGCGCATGGGCCACCTGCTGGGGGCGCTCGATCCTCCGGCGCGATGAGACCACCATGGCCGATGTCTTCCTGCACAATGACTACGCCACCGGCATGTTCGGCAAATGGCATATCGGCGACAACTACCCCTATCGCCCGCAGGACCGCGGCTTCGAGCATGTGGTCGCGCATAAGGGCGGCGGCGTCGGCCAGACCCCGGACTACTGGGGCAACGATTACTTCGATGACACATACTTCCACAACGGGCAGCCCGTCCCGCATGACGGCTACTGCACCGACGTGTGGTTCGAGGAGGCCATGTCCTTCATCGAGGACGCGCGCGATGAACCATTCTTCGCCTACATCGCCACCAACGCCCCGCACTCGCCCTACCTCGTCGCCGATGAGTACGCGGACCTGTACCGGGGCATCGACGAGATCCCCGAGCCCGAGTTCTACGGGATGGTCACCAACATCGACGAGAACTTCGGCCGCCTGCGGCGCCATCTGCAGGACCTGGATATAGAGGATGACACGATCCTCATCTTCATGACCGACAACGGCACCTCCGGCGGCTGGTTCGACAACACCGGCATGGGCTACAACGCCGGCATGCGCGGGCGGAAGGCCTCCTATTACGACGGCGGCCACCGCGTCCCGTGCATCATCCGCTGGCCGAATGGAGACATTACCGGCGGGCGCGATGTGAACGATCTGCTGACGCACATGGACCTGCTCCCGACCTTCTGTGACCTGTGTGACCTCGATGTCCCCGACCACAAGCCGTGGGACGGGATGAGTTTCGCGCCGATCCTGCAGGGCGAACCGGCGTCGATGCCCGACCGCGAGATCTTCCTGCAGTACCGCCAGAGCACCGAGCCGCCGAACATGTGGGAGAACGCGGTGATGTGCCCGGACTGGCGGCTTGTCGGCGGCGAGGAGTTGTACTACATGCCCGCCGACCCGGGGCAGAAGAATGATGTCTCCGAGCAGCACCCGGACATGGTGCGGCGGCTGCGGCTCGCCCACGAGGAGTTCTGGGCAGAGATCGAGCCGCTCTTCAGCCAGCCCTGCCCGATCTCACTGGGCGCGGACGAGGAGAACCCCACGCGCCTGGGCGCGATGGACGTGCTGGGCGATGTCGCGTGGAATCAGGGGCATATCAAGGCCGCGCAGAAGTCAACCGGCCGCTGGGCGGTGCAGGTCGAGAAGGACGGGAAGTACACCTTCGAGCTTCAGCGCTGGCCGAAGGAGATCGAGCTTGCGATCAACGAGACGCTGCCGCCCGAGCATCAGGAGATTTGCCCCTTCGGCCAGACCGAGGAGGGCCCGGGCGAGCGCATCGATCCGGAGCGCGCCCGCATCAGCATCGCGGGCATGGACGCGGTCGCGAACGTCGAGCCGGGCGCCGAGTCCGTGACCTTCGAAGCGAACCTGACCGCGGGCGTGACGGAGCTTGAGGCGTGGTTCATCGACCCGTCCGGCGAAGAGCGCGGGGCGTATTACGTGTATGTGACGAGGGAGTGACGTCAGCCAGGGTCAGCGAACGACGGCGCACTACAGCGAACGTCAGCAACGAACAAGGCGTACGGCGACATTGCCGTACGCCTTTCCTTTTTCCCTGTTGACTTCTCACTCTTTCCTGCGCTAAACCCCCAGCGCCAGATAGAACGGAACCACCAGCCCGAAGAGGCACCATAGATTGAACCCCAGCAGCCCGATTCCCGCCACCGCGGGCAGCCACCTGCGCGCCTTGTCGGGAATGAGCCGCCCCACCCCGATCGCCCACAGCAGCGCCATCGCGCCCAGCACCGGGAACATGTACCGCCCCTGGCTGCCGCCGCCGAGGTCGATCGTGAGGATATACCACAGCACCGCCAGCCCCAGCAGCGCCTTCGCGAGTATTAGCAGCCACACCCCGCGCACCTGCGGCAGCGTCCAGCCCAGCCGATCGCGCTTCGCATCCACCACCAGCAGCACCAGCCCCGGCAGCGCCGGCAGCACGATCGCCAGCAGCAACCAGTAGATCCACGCGGGCGCGGCGATGTTCGTCCACGCGAAGCCCGCCCAGAAGTTCCGGAAGGTCATCGGCAGCGCGATCCCGAGCATGCCCAGCAGCATGTCCGGACGCAGCAGGTACACGCCCCACGGCACCTGCTTCTCCACGTTCGCGGGGAAGGGCGAGGCGCTTCCGTAAAGGATTATGTTCCGCGCGTACCACCAGCCGGCCACCACCGCCGCCACGCCCAGCGCCGCGCCGATGCACCTGAGCGCCTTCGCCCAGTCGATCGCCCACACGCGCCGCGCCCAGTCCGTCAGGTAGGTCGCGCCTGGTTCGGGATCGTGGCGGCGCCCCGCGGCCCAGATTACCGCCAGCAGCGCCACCGGCAGCACCGCGAGCGCCGAGGCCTTCGTCAGCGCGCCGATCCCAAGCGCAAGCCCCAGCAGCGCGGAGCGCCGCAGCGTCGGCCCGTGGCGGAGGACCAGCAGCGCCATCAGCAGCACCAGGCCCACCGCCACTGTCGCGGGCGGGTCATTGCCGACCGAGGCGGATATATGCACGTACATTGGCTGTGCGGCCATGAAGGCGCCGATCGTCGCCGCGATCCAGCCGCGTCCGGGGAAAACCAGAAACGCGATCCGCCATGCCAGGAAGATGCCCAGCCCACCGAGCAGCACCGTGAAGAGCCGCATCGCTTGCCACGCGCGGCGCTCGGCGACCGTGTGCGAGTGGGCCTGGCGCAGGGCGTCCAGCGCCAGCTCGTGCTGGCCGTCGCGCACCACCTCGTAGTCCGGCAGCCGCGCGAGAATTCGTTCGTCAGGAGCCTCCAGGGCGTCGGGAACGGGTGCCGGTTCATCGGGCCAGCCGGCCATCGCCAGCTTGCCAATAGCGGCGCACAGCGTGTAGTATAAAGGTGCCTGATAGGCCTCGTAACCGGCGCTGTCGGCGTGGAAATCGGGCAGTCGGCCGTGTTCGGCGATGAACAGGGCGTAGCGGACATGCGCGGGTTCGTCGGGGGCCTGGCCGAGCGGGAAAATGAATGCATTCGCCACCCCGAGCGCGAGGAAGATCGCGAGGCAGGCGGGCAGTACATACCGGGTCCAGGGGCTGAAACGCCATGCGGCCCCGGGAGTGTTATCTGTACCGGTTGGATTCGCTGGCTCGCTCATGGCCCTGCAGCGAACTTTATCATATGGAGGCGGTGGCGGGCAATGCTTGAACGGCGCCGGGGCGAGGGCGCCCGGACGCCGGATTAAGGAATACGGACTCCAGGCGCCCTCGCCTGGAGAGCCCTTCGTACACCGGAGGCAACAGATGAAGGTCGTCCTGCTCGTTGGTGGCAAGGGAATACGTCTCGCAGGCGAGGATGCGCCCCTGCCGAAAGCCCTCTTCAGCATCGGCGGGCAGCCGATCGTCTACCACATCATGCGCACATTCGCCCGCGCGGGGCTGACGGACTTCGTCCTCACGCTGGGCTATCGCGGCGAGCAGATCGTTGACTACTTTCTGCACCACGCCCCGTTCATCCAGACCGACCTGCGGCTGGAACTGGGCGGGCAGGGCGATCTGCCGCACATCCAGCGCCTGAACGGGCCGTCGGAAAGCTGGGAGGTCACGCTCGCGCACACCGGCCTCGAATCGCCCACTGGTGAGCGACTGCGGCAGGTGCGGGAGTACCTCGATCCAGAGGAACCGTTCATCGTGACCTACGGCGACGGCCTCGCGGACCTCGATCCGCGGGCCCTGGTGGGTTTCCACGAGGAGCATGGGCGCGCGGGGACGGTCACGGTGGTGCGCGCCCGCTCGCAGTTCGGGCATGTCAGCTTCGGCGAAGGCGCCGTTGTCGAGGAACTCATCGAAAAACCGCCGCTGCCGGGATGGATCAACGGGGGCTTCTTCGTCTTCGACAGCCGCCTGTTCGACTACCTGCAGCCCGGTGACAGCCTCGAGTCGGACTGCCTGCCGCGGATGGTGGCCGACGAGCAGCTTGTGGCCCGCCCTCACGACGGCTTCTGGGCCTGCATGGACACCTACAAAGACGGAATGATGCTCAGCGAAATGTGGGAGAGCGACGAAGCACCGTGGATGAAAGGCGGGGAAGAGGGGAGTGGGGAGAGGGGATAGAGAACGACCACCGGATCGGAAACCGTGAACGACAGTGTGTTATCGCCTTCAGCAACTGTCTGTTATCCGGTGGCTGTTGGCTTGTGACTTGTGACCGCCGTTGCCGTTAGCTGGCGACTGGCAACTGGAGACTGGAGACTACAATGGCCGAGATTGCTGGACGCAAGATACTCGTTACCGGCGCGCACGGCTTCGTCGCCGGTCATCTTATCGAGCGGCTCACAGAGGCCGGTGCAGATGTGGTCGGTATCGACCTGTGGGTGTTGCGCCAGTCCTACCTGAACATGTCCGCGGCGATGCGCAGGACCGACCTGGTTGAATGTGATATTGCGAACCTTGAACAGGTACAGGCGGTTTTCGATCAGCATCAGCCGGATGTGGTGATGCACCTGGCCGCACAGGCCGATGTCACCCGAGCGCTGGCCAACCCTCTGGGGACCTTCGAGGCGAATGTGCGCGGGACATACATCCTCCTGGAGTGCGCGCGCAAGCTCTGGAATGACAGCGACACACCCCACGCGATGGTGGTCGCCAGTTCCGACAAGGCTTACGGAAGACACGCGCACCTGCCCTACCGCGAGGATGACGAACTGCTGGGTTTGTATCCCTACGATGTCTCGAAAGCCTGCGCGGACATGATCGCGCGAGGCTATCATGAGGCATACGACATGGCGGCCGGCGTGGTGCGGTGCGCCAACATTTACGGCCCCGGAGATCTCAACTTCAACCGCATTATCCCCGGCACCTTTCGCGCGCTGCTGGAGGGCGAGCGCCCGGTCATCCGCTCCGACGGGTCGCCGATGCGCGATTACATGTATATTGACGACGCGGTGGACGGCTACGTGCGCGTGATGAACGCGCTTCTGGATGGCAATCATGCCGGCGAAGCCTTCAACTTCGGGACCGGCGAACCGGTGAGCGTGCTGCAGATCTTCCACGAGATGGTGGAGGTGGCGGATCGCCCGGACCTCGAACCGGACGTGCAGGGTGAGGCGTCAAAGGAACTGCGCGACCAGTTCATCTCCGCCGCGAAGGCCCGCAGATTGCTCGGATGGGAGCCGATGGTCCCGCGCCACGAGGGCCTGCGACGGACCTTCCGCTGGTACAACGACAAGCTGGCGGAACTGGAGGAGTAGAGGATACGCGGGAGGCGAGTCGCCATGTCGCTGCAGATCGAGGTGTCACGGGAAGCGATCGCCGACTTCTGCCGCCGGAACAACATCCGCAAGCTGGCGGTATTCGGTTCCGCTTTGCGCGATGATTTCACGCCCGAGAGCGACGTGGACGTGATCGTGTGGTTCGAGCCGGATGCAACGGTGGGTCTGATCAAGTACCACCATATCGAGGAAGAACTGTCCGAGTTGCTTAGCCGCGACGTGGACCTCAATACCGAGGAGTCCCTGAGCAAGTACTTCCGCGACGAGGTGCTGGACGAGGCGGAGATCCTCTATGACGCAGCATGATCCTGTGGTCTATCTGAGGCATATGAGAGACTATGCGGTCGAGGTGAGGTCCTTCGTCGCAGGACGCCGCCGTGAGGACCTGGACACCGATACGCAGTTTGCATTCGCGGTCAGATACGGCGTCGGCATGCTCGGCGAAGCAGCTTCGCAGGTGCCGCGTGAAGTCCAGGCCGAAGTGCCGGAGATAGACTGGTCCGCAATCATCGGTATGCGTCACCGACTCATTCACGGCTATGAGACTGTGAACTATGACATCCTGTGGGACGCGGTTCAGAACGACCTGCCGGACCTCATCGGCAGGCTTGCCGTGCAGATTGAGAAGTTCGAAAGGGAAACCGACGAGCCCCCAAGAGGCGATGACGATGACTCGGCATGACCCACTCGTCTACCTCCTGCATATGCGCGATGACGTGCGAGAGGCCCTCAAGCTGACGCAGGGGAAGACCCGTGCCGACTTCGAGGACCCGATGTTCGCTCACGCCGTGACCTTCATCGTCGGTCGTATCGACATCACGGCTGCGAAGATTCCACCGGAGCTTCGAGACAAGTACTCCGCCGTGCCGTGGGATGCAGTCATCGGAGTTCGCGAACGTATCCTCGCGAGCGAAGGCTTCCGTGACGATGACCTTGTCTGGGAGACAATTGGCCTGCTCCCGGAACTCCTCCCTGCACTCGAGGAAGCCATCGAAGATCTCGAGACGGTCGAGAACAGAACCGAGGACCTCCCCATCACATGAAACTAAGCGTCATCATGCCGGTCTACAATGAACGGGGGACGATCCTCGAGATACTCGACCGCGTCCGCGCGGTCAGAGTCGATAAGGAGATCATCATTGTCGATAACTGCTCCACCGACGGCACCCGGGAGACCGTTGAGGAGATTGATTTCCCTGAGGTTCGCACGATCTTCCAGGACCAGAATCGCATGAAGGGCAATTCCGTCAAGAAGGGCATAGCGGCTGCGCGGGGCCAGTATACGATCATACAGGATGCGGACCTGGAATACGATCCACGCGACTACCTCCCGCTGCTGGCCGAGGTCGAGCGCGATGAGGTCCTGGCTGTGCTCGGTTCGAGGATGCTGGGGGCCGCGCAGCGCGAGGAGACACTGCCGCTGAATCAGTTCGCGCTGGGGCGGGACTTTCTCAACGACTGGTTCAATATGCTCTTCGATGCGAATCTGACGGATATCGCTACCTGCTATAAGCTGGCGCCGACACAGTTCCTGCAGAGCCTGGACCTGGTCAGCGACGGATTCGATCTCGATTTTGAGATGCCGGCACGGTTCGTGCTCGAGGCGCGCCGGCGGAACATGACGGTCAGCGAAGTCCCGATCCGCTACTCCCCGCGCAGCCTCGAGGAAGGGAAGAAGATCCGCTGGACAGACGGGATTGCGTCCCTGGCTGCCATCACCCGATTCCGCTTCGCGTCCGTCGGTGGGTGAGGTGATGAGAGATCGGCTGGCGACGATTGTGCTGACTGCCGCAGCGACGATACTGATCGGTGTGATCGTCGTGGTGGTGCTGCGCAACCGCCCCGATACACCGACAAACGCTGCCGGGCCCGAGCCTCCCGCCAATGCCGTCAGTGAGGACGTGGAGCAGCCGCCCGGGGACGAGCCTGATATCCAGGTCAGCGGCACGGAGTTGACCATCGAGGAAGAGGGGGAGGTCATCTGGCGGGCCAGCTTCGGTGGCGAAATTGATCTGAATGAGCAGAGGAACGTCGCGCGGGCCACGGATGTGACGTGGCAGTTCGAGGGTCGGGGGTTCACGGGCCTTACGCTTACAGCGCCGGTCATGCGCGCCGACTGGAACCAGGGCCGCCTGTATTTCTCAGATGGCATCGTGGTCGAGGGCGACACCGAAAGGCTCCGATTCAGCGCCGAGAAAGCGGAGTACCAGTTTGACACACACAAGGTCATCGGCCGCGGGAATGTGCGTTTCCAGCGAGGGTCTTTCTCGGGCCGCGCGGAAGAGGTCGTTGTGGACAACGACCGCCGGATCGTTCGACTCAAACGAGGATCATTGACCCGGTGGCAGTAGGCGGGAGCGCCCCACGCCCTCCTGCACACGGGGCAGACGTGGCGGGCTTGAGGCCCCTGCAGCAACGGCCAGACGGGCGTACGCAACGTATGGGCGGTCACCTGAAAGAGGCAGATCGAGGACGAAATCCATGAAACGGTTTTTGCTCGCAACAATGATAGCACTGCTGGCGGCTACGATGCTGACGGTAGCGCCGGCTCAGCAGCAGACGCGGAAGACCCGCACCGGAAAGGTCACATTCAACGAACTGGTGTGGGACTTTGAGAATAACACCATCGTCATCACCGGCCAGCCGGCACAGTTGTGTGTGGAGGGGCTCCATGATGCGGAGCTTCGTGCCCCGCGGATCAATGTGGATGCCGATGAGCAACTGACTCGGATCCACGGTGCCGTGGCGACCGGCCCGGTACGCCTGAATATGCTCACCGCGCCTGATACGAACGGTGTGCGCCGTCGCATCAATGCCACCTGCCAACAGAAGGCCACCTACGATCAGGGCAGCGCGACGGTGACGATGGTGGGCGATGTGGTGGCTGACATCGTGACCCTGCCGGAGAGTGAGGAAGAGGCGGCGCACCTTGAGAGCCAGCAGATCACGGTGGATTTGCGGACCAGCACGCTGACCGCATCACCGGGCAGCTTCGAAGTGACCAGCGAGATGGACGTTGAGGGTGAGGGTGGGGAGCAGTAGATGTCCCTCGAGGCCGAAGGGCTTGTGAAGACATACAGCGGGCGGTGCGTCGTTGACGGGGTGGACCTGCACGTCGAGCGCGGGGAGATTGTGGGTCTGCTGGGGCCCAATGGTGCGGGCAAGACCACATCGTTTTACATGATCCTCGGGCTCGTGCGCTCCGAGCAGGGCTCGGTGGAGCTTGATGGCGTGGACCTCGCGCCATTCCCCATGCACCACCGCTGCAATCGTGGGCTGGGCTACCTTGCGCAGGAGCCCTCGGTCTTTCGGCGGCTTACGGTACGAGAGAATCTGCTGCTCATCCTGGAGATGCAGAACCTCACGCGCGATGAGCAGAATGCGCGGGCAGATCGGCTCCTGGATCGTCTCGGGCTGACCGAGCGGGAGAAAGCGAAGGGGGCGGTCCTGTCCGGAGGGGAGCGGCGCCGGGTGGAGATCGGACGCACGCTGTGCACGCGGCCGTCATTCATTCTCCTTGATGAGCCGTTCACGGGTGTGGACCCGATCGCGATCGAAGACATTCGCAGTATCATCGCCGATCTCGTCTCCGAAGATATCGGCATCTTGATCACGGATCACAACGTTCGGGAAACGCTCGAGATCTGCGACCGGGCGTACATCATCTCCGAGGGAAAGATTCGCACCCAGGGCCCGGCCGACGAACTACCCAACGACCCGGTCGCGCGGCAGTACTACCTGGGCGATCGGTTTAGGATGTAACGGAAGCTGCGAGCAAGGAGCGACGAGCCGTGAGCCAACAACACGGCTGTAGTCGTGATGCTGTTTGCTCGTCGCTCGCAACTCGTCGCTCGTCGCTAACAACATGAAACGAATCGACCGCTACATTCTGGGTGAAATCATTCCCCCGTTCCTGTTCGGAATCGGGGCCTTTGTTGCTGTGCTGGTCGGAGTTGAGCTGCTCTATGATATGCTTCGGCTGGTCTACCGGGAGGGCTTCCCGGCGTGGGCGGCGACGAAGATATTCTTCCTCGAACTGCCCGGTGTCATCGTGCTCACTCTCCCGATGGCGACCATGTTCGGCTCGTTGATGGCCATGGGGCGGCTCTCGGGCGACGGAGAGCTTGTTGCCATGCGCGCGGGCGGTGTGTCGGTCATCCGCGTGGGGTTGCCCGTGATCGTCTTCGGCTTTTTCATCTCCTGTGTGGCGTTTTTGATCTCCGAGACGGTGGCACCGTGGTCGAAGGCGCGCGCGCATGAGATCACTCGCGAGATGTACGGGACCATCGCCGGGGAGGAAGATCTGGCGCTGGAGGTCCGTAATGATGATGGCCTGCAACGGTGGCTGTACGCGACGAAGTTCAATGCCGATAAGCTGACGATCCGCCACGCGACAATACTGGACTTCACGCGGGGGCCGCGACCACATCTTTTGACCGCCGAAACCGCCCGGTGGCAGGGACAGCAGTGGATCATGCGGAACGTAGAACACACCTGGTGGGAGAACGGCGATAAGCGGCAACTGAACTTCGACAAATTCGTGTGGAATGTCGGTCGCACGCCTGATTCGGTGGGACGAGCCAAGAAGGGTCAGGACGACATGACCCTCGAAGAGCTGCTTGAAGCTTCGGCTACCGCCCGCGAACAGGGGCGACATGAGCAGGCCAGCAAGCTCTACCAGCACTATCATGTGCGCCTGGCACTGCCGTGGGCCACGCTGGGTCTCGCGGTGCTCGGGATCGGCCTGGGCATCCAGCGTCAGCGTTCGTCGCGCGGGATCGGAATGGGTATCTCGCTGATCGTCCTGTTTCTTTACTACATAGTGCTTCACGCACTGACGCTGGTCGGTGAGCGGGGCGTTGCTCCGCATGTGCTGATGGCCTGGGCGCCGAATCTGCTGGTCTATGCGGCCGGGGTAGTGTTCCTGCTGCGGGCGCGGCGGTAGCCGCATGGGGCTTTAGGGACGAGCCTTATCCCGGCACTACGTGGGTCCGTGATGGACCAGGGAGTTCAGGCTACTTAACGAAAAGCGCCCTGACAGGTTTCTGCGCAGGGGAGAGCAATGTCACTTTACACCACGCTTGTCTTCGTGGCGCTGGCCGCCCTCGGTGCGCTGATAGCGTATCTGGGCGACCTCATCGGCGCACGCGTGGGCAAGCAACGTTCCTCGATCTTCGGCCTTCGCCCCAGACAAAGCGCGCGACTTGTCGCGGCGATAATCGGCGGCATGCTGCCGCTGCTGGGTCTCGGGGTGGCCACGGTGGGCTCGCGATACGCCCGGGCAGCCGTCTTCGAGCTTCGCTCACTCGTCGACCAGCGCAAGGAGCTTGAATCGCGCATCGACAGCCTTCAGCAGCGCGTTAACCGCTATGAGAAGCGGACCACCGCCGCCGAGGCGCGGGCCGAGGAGGCGGAGGAAGCTGCCGCCGAACTCAAGAGCATCCAGAAACAGCAACAGGAGCGGATTGAGGGCCTGCGGGCGCGTGAGGACGAGTTGCAGGATCGCGCGGCGGCCCTCGAAGACCGCGCCGAATCGCTGGACCAGCGCGTGGGAAGCCTCACCGAGCGCCGAGACGAGCTTGAGACCGACCTGACCGAGGCCAGGGAGGACCTCCAGGCATCTCACGCGAGTCTGCGCGAAGCTGAAAACAATCTGGACGTCACCGAAGAGGAGCTGAAAGAGAAGCGCAAGGAGGTCGCAGAAAAGGAGAAGCTGGTCGAGGTCATCGAGCTGCAGTACGATAACGTGCAGGACCAGCTGGAGAGCGCGAACCGGGAACTGGATCGCACCGTGAGCGAACTGACCACCACCTCCGACGAACTGGCGGAGAGGGAGCGCGAGCTTGCGAAGATGGAGGCGCGGCTGCAGCATATGGTGCGTCAGCAGGACCTGGTCTCGCGCAGCGCCGAGGGCCTCTTCGAGCCGGGATATGAGCTGTTGCGCGTGGTCCAGCCCGCCGATCAGACGCAGGATCAGATGGAAGCGGATCTGCAGGAGTGGCTTCACCTCGCCAGCGCGGTCGCCGAGCGTCGCGGCGTTCCAGAAGGGCCCAGCGGCCGCGCCGTGGTGCTCGTGGCGCCCATACCCGAGGGCACGAAGCCCGGGGAGGTTACCGAAGCGGAGATCATCCACGATGTCGCCAGGAAGTTGCGCACGGAGGGCCCGGATGAGTGGGTCGTCATGGTGCGCGCATTCCGGCGCTTCTTCCCCGAGTTCGATGCGCAAGTGTCGGTGCACTTTCAGGCCACACCGAACGAGCTTGCATTCTCCAAAGGCGCGGTTCTCGACGAGTTCCTCCTCTCACCTCCCGGTGAGGCCGAGCAGACAAGTGAACTGGAGGCCATCCAGGCGCTCTGGCACCGCGTGGCCGATGATGACAGCCCGGTGCGCGCCCGCGCGATCTCCGAGGGGATGCTCCCACGACCAAACTCCGACAGCTACGGCTCCATCGACCTCGCGAGCATCTACGAAGCGGCACAGAAGATCACCGCGATATCCGGCGACGCCCTCGTGCAACTCAGAGCCGCACAGGATACCTACACCCGCGGACCGCTGGAGCTTCGAATCGAGGTCCAGCCGGCCGGGGAGCGGTCGTGAACAATGGTACAGAGCGCTGCTGATGTAGTGGTGGCGGTTGATCCCGGGCGCAGCAAGTGCGGCGTGGCAGCCGTCTCGGCGGATGG
>CAZAHB010000148.1:0-13545 GCA_964484945.1 uncultured Armatimonadia bacterium
ATGGCCATCGGTGTCCAGGTTCTTACCAATGGCTGGGATCTCTTCCGGGGTCATATAGGGGTTGTAGGGGAAGATGGCGAACTTGTAGTCGCTCAGCGCGCCGTCCTCGACATCCCCGTCACCGATGGTCGAGGTCATAATCCCCGCATCGGCGAGCAACCCGGCGACGGTTGAGGCGACTGACTGCACGCTTTTTGCCTCACCGCCCTGCTTTTCGATCGTGTGTGTGCCCAATACAATCGCATAGGGCTCGCGGTGGGCCACGAGGTTATCCACGGCCATGAAGCCTGTTTCGTCCGATCCGCGCCATCCGGAGAGCCGCACGCCGTCGATCTGGTCCCATCCGGCCGGCGTGCCCTCGGTGCCGAAATCTGCGCGAGACAACTCGATGGTCGTCCAGCCCTTCCCGCCGAGCCCCGCGCCTGAGCCATACCAGCCGTCACCGGAGCGGAAGTATATCGTGAAGCTGCCGAAGAGCCCGGGCTGGTCGATGTACATATCGAAGGTGAAGCGCCCCCAGCGGCTCAGATCCAGATCGACGTCCCGATCGTAGACGGACCGCCCCGTCTCCTCATCGGTGAAATCCGCGTTCATTCTCAGCGCGGTCCCGCCGCCCTCGCGCTCGAAAACCCCCGCGGGCAACCCCTCTTCAGCGGGCGTCCAGGCCTCCCGGATGGCTTCCGCTGAATCGTACTCGAAGTCGTCAATTATGAGGTCCTCAGTAGCGCAAAGAACTGAAGTGGTCATCAGGAGCACGGTCAGCACCGTCACAAACTGTCGCATCGGAGTACCTCCCACCCGTCCGATTCGATCCGCGGTAGCCGTTTCGCCGCCGGAGCCGGACTTCCTCCGCCGCGCGGGGTCCGTATCAAACATTAAGGATAACGGAGAAACGCCCTGTCGCGCTTTGCGCGACGGATGGGGGGAGGTAGACGGCACCTCTGGCTCCCCATCCCTCCGGACGACAACGACGCGCCTGTGAGTCGTTCGGAGGTCGGGCGAGCCTTCGCCCGACGCGGGCCGAGAGGCCCGCATTCGTTGCCGTAATGATTCCAATCATTAGACTTTGATACAGAGCCAGGCGCGCGGGAGGACGAACGCAAATCAACCGCCGTCGCGACGGTCCGGAGCTTCCAGGCAGGAGCGTCAGGCGCCTGCGTCAAAATACTCCAGTACAGTTGGGCCTGTCGCAGCACGCGCACCGGATATACCTGGCACATTACAATGACGCGCATCGCCGGTTCGAGACGACGGATTGTCCGATCAGCCTGCGTCGAATGCCGTGATCGAGGTGGGCAGACAGGATGCGGCCGGGCACTGGCACCGCACGGATGCGAAGGCGATCGAAGAGATCATCAGGTCAGAGAGCGGCTGATGATTTGGCCCGGTGGCCACAGGGAGGCAGGACCGATGCCGAGAGCAATCTGGACGGGCGCAATCACGTTCGGGCTGGTTCATGTTCCGGTGCGGCTGGTGACGGCCGTGCAGGACACCAGCCCGGATTTCCACATGATTGACCCCGAGACCGGCAGCCGTATTCACTACAGGACGGTCAACGACGAGGGCGACGAGGTCGAGCGCAGCGATCTCGTTAAGGGGTACGAGGTGGAATCCGGCGAGATCATCGTGGTGGAGCCGGAGGAGCTTGATGAGCTTGCTCCGGAGAAGACAGATGCGATCGAGATCGACGATTTCGTGGACCTCGCGGATATCGACCCGATCTACTACGACAAGCCCTACTACATCCTCCCCGACGAGGGCGCCGAGAAACCCTACAAGCTCCTGCTGGCGGCGATGGAGAGGTCCGAGAAGGTCGGCATCGCCAAGTTCGTCATGCACCAGCGCGAGCACCTGACCGCCATCCGACCGCTCCACGGCGTTCTGTGCCTGGTTCTGATGCGGTTTGCCGAGGAGGTCCGCCCCACCGAGGAGCTTGGGCTGGCGCTGGAGGACGTTGAGGTCGATGACGATGAGCTTGAGGTCGCGGTCCAGCTTGTCGATGCGATGACCGAAGACTTCCATCCGGAGGATTTCACGAACGATTATCAGCAGCAGGTTCGCGAGTTGCTCGAGGCCAGGGCGGAGGGCGAGGAGTTCGTGGTGCCTGAACGCGCCGAGGAAGAGGTTGAGACCGAGGGCCTCGTGGACGCGTTGAAGAAGTCGCTGGAGAAGATGAAGTGACGGCAGCAACGCGAAAAAAACGCGACGGCAGCGTCTGAAATGGCATGGATTGTGAAAAAGCTCCTCTAATCAGGGAGGTATGTTGGGATAGAGGCAGGAAGATAACTCCAACCAGTGCAAGGGTGCCGATCGTGATTTGCGTGGGATTGGCATGTTTACCTGAAAAAGAAATACATCTCTGTCGGGCCCATCGGATTGTGCTGTCATCTCTCAGATAGATTCGGCACCAGCCAGTCTCCAAGACAACAGGCGCTGAAAGGATGTCCGTCAATGGTATCCTACCTGCGACCAGCACGTTTCCGAGGCGCGCTGCTTGTTTCAATATCTTTGCTGTCTCTGGTCATGCTCCTCCCTGCCCTCGTTTTCGCCTCGCCCGTGACAATCATCTACCCCGAGGACGGCGCCGACAATACTACGCCGGAGGAGTTCTACGGCACCGCCGATGATTGGACCGGCGAGGGGATCGCCGAGGTGAATTGCTACCTGTATTACCGGGACGATGGCGGGAACGCTATCCGCTGGTGCTGGGAAAACCAGTCCTGGATGGAGGCCCCCGATCAGTTCGTGAAGACAGCCGATGGGACCACGGAATGGTCCATCACTTCAGGCCTCCCGAGCAGTTGGCCGTCCGGGTATACCTTCTATTTCCGCGCACAGGCTACAGACGGTGCCGAAAACCAGTCAGAATTGGCAGGAGTCACATTCACGCCGGACGACGAAACCCCGCCGACGGTCGCGATCACCTCCCCCGCGCACGAGCAGACCATCCACGAGCCTCTGGACCTGATCTCCGGAACCGCGGCTGATGAAGGGTCCGGCATCGACTACGTGGAGATATGCCTCTACAGCGGCTATGACAGTGGGTACTGGCATTGGGCTGAGGGGATCTGGGGTGACCTCGATCATTCGAAGATCTGGCGTGTCGCCGACGGTACGACTGACTGGCAGATAGCCTCGGGCTTCCCCTCCATAATGCCCGACGGTGGGTACCGTATTCGCGCACGAGCTGTGGATCAGGCAGGGAATGTGACGCCAACGCCCCATCCCTACGCCGACTTCACAATTGAAAACGCGGACACCACGGCGCCGACCGTGACCATCACCTATCCTGAGGATGGGGCCGACAACATGAGGCCGGAGCGGTTCGACGGCACCGCCGATGACGGGGACGGTGTCGGGGTTGCCGAGGTGAGGTGCTGGCTGTTTTACAGTGACGATGGCGGGAACGTTATCCGCTGGTGCTGGGAAAACCAAACCTGGATGGGGGACCCAGATCAGTCCGTGAAGACAGCCGAGGGGACGACGAACTGGTCCATCACCTCAGGCCTTCCGAACAGTTGGCCGTCCGGGAATACCTTCCGTTTCGGCGTACAGGCCAGAGACCGCGCCGACAACCGTTCAGAATCGGCGTATACAAGCTTCACGCCGGACGACGAAACCCCGCCGACGGTCGCGATCACCTCCCCCGCGCACGAGCAGACCATCCACAAGCCTCTGGACCTGATCTCCGGAACAGCGGCTGATGGAGGGTCCGGCGTCGACTACGTGAAAGTGCAACTCAGGTACTACGAGGAAGGGTACGGGTACTGGCATTGGGATGAGGGCACGTGGGGGAGCCTGGATGAATCGAAGGTATGGCGTGTCGCCGACGGCACGACCGATTGGCAGATCACGTCAGGGTTGCCCGCCATAACGCCCGATGGTGAATACCGCATCATTGTAAGAGCCTTTGATGCGGCGGGCAATGAAGCAGGGGACGTGGCCTACTTCACAATCGCGAACGCCGACACCACCCCGCCGACCGCGACCATCACCTATCCTGAGGATGGGGCCGACAACATGAGGCCGGAGCGGTTCGACGGCACCGCCGATGACGGGGACGGTGTCGGGGTTGCCGAGGTGAGGTGCTACCTGTATTACCGCGACGATGCCGGGAACGCTATCCGCTGGTGCTGGGAAAACCAAATGTGGATGGGGGACCCAGATCAGTCCATGAGGACAGCCGATGGGACCACGGAATGGTCCATCACCTCAGGCCTCCCGAGCAGTTGGCCGTCCGGGAATACCTTTCTTTTCGGCGTGCAGGCCAGAGACCGCGCCGACAACCGGTCAGAATTGGCGCGCGTCACATTCACGCCCGACGACGAAACCCCGCCGACGGTCGCGATCACCTATCCGGAGGACGAGCAGACCATCCACGAGCCGCTGGACCTCATCTCGGGTACCGCCGCTGATGAAGGGTCCGGCATCGACTACGTGGAAGTGTACATTGGCAGGGGCGGTGGTTACGGGTACTGGCGTTGGGATGAGGGGATCTGGGGGGATGCCGATGATTCGATCTGGCGTCGAGCCGACGGCACAACCGACTGGGAGATCACGTCAGGCTTACCCGCGATTACCCCCGACGGTACGTACCTTATTCGCGCACGAGCTGTGGATTTGGCAGGGAATGTGACGCCATGGCCCTACTCCAGGGCCTACTTCACAATTGAAAACGCAGACGCCACGCAGCCGACGGTAACAATCACGTATCCTGAGGACGGGGCGGAGGACATAAGCCCTGAGCGGTTCGACGGCACCGCCGATGACGGGGACGGTGTCGGGGTTGCCGAGGTGAGTGGGAGGCTGCTTTACAACAACAGCGACGGGTACTTAATCCACTGGTGCTGGGAAAGTCAGTCATGGACCGCCTCACCTGAGACGGTTGTGAAGACCGCGGATGGGACGACGAACTGGTCCATCACCTCAGGCCTTCCGAGCAGTTGGCCGTCCGGGCGTACAGTTCGTTTCTACGCAATCGCCATGGATCGGGCCGGAAATCGCCAGTGGGCAAGGGCGGTGTTTACACCCGACGACAGCACGTCGTCGGGCCTGGAGTTGACGGGTCTGCGGATGTCGCGGATAGAACCGGATGAGGCGGTAGTGAACTGGGAGACGGACCTCGCGGCATCGTCGGAGGTCGGCTTCGGGACCGAATCGCAGGAGTCCTTCGACGGCTACCCCACGGTTGCAATCGGTGCGGGCGACACCAAGTATCACTCGGTGTTACTCCCGGGCCTGACGGAGAACACCACGTACTACCTGCGCGCGAAGTCGGTGAGGGACGAGAGCACCGCCATCTCAGGTGAGATCAGCTTTACGACCCCTACGCAGGACGATCCCGAGTTGACCTCACCCGGGGACAGGGCGGAGGACACTCAAACCCTTGCGACTACGTCTCCCACCAGCGACGATTCCACGGTTCGTACGACGAGCGAGGGAAAGACGTCGTTCGACATTGGCGAGACACTGACGCTTAAGGGCACGCTGACCAGCAACGGCGAGCCCATAGCGGGTGCGACCATCCAGTTCATGTGTAATAACGTCACCGCGTTTGCGGAAACCGGAGAAGACGGCGTTGCGGAGACGGAGATAGCGGCGGACCGCCTCGGCGTGGGCGCCAACACGGTCTATCTGCGGTTCGCGGGAGATGCCGCGTATCTGCCTTCCCGGGTGAGCGGGGAGATTACGATCTCACAGAACCTGACCCACAGTATCGTTCGCGGGCATGGGCGCTTCTTCATCGACGGGGATGCGCGCCGGCCATGTGTCTTCTATTTCCGCTTCAACGAGGCCCTGACTGCGGGTTGGCTCAACTTCCTCGATTATCGGGCGAACAAGAGGATCGAGGTCAGCCAGGTCAAGAGCGTTGACCTGTCACCTGACGAAAAGTCGGGACCGGAAGCGACGATCGTCTGTGGGCCGAACGATGAATACACATTACAGGTCAACGCCGAGACGGACTACTTCAAGCTCATCGAGGGTGCCTACGAGGCGGAATCGGGCCACTCCGATAGGGATTCTGCTACGATAGTGATAGACCAGGGCGAGATGGAGTAGAGCGCGGCAGAAGGATAGCTGCCGAGCGAGAAGTGACAGCAGAAGAAGTAGCTCGGTGTTCTTGTGAAGAATGTCTCGGGAGGAGTTTCTTCACCATGTGGAAGGGACATTACCCGCTTGTTATCCTGCTGATCGTGGCTTCCGCGGTCGGTGCGCAAGCCGACGTTTTTGTGTTTCTCGACAGCTACGAGTACCAGCCGGAAGACAGTATGTGGGCGTACGAATACGCCATCAACAACACTGCCGGGGATGAATCGGTGTATTACCTTAATCTGGAGCCTGCGGATATGGTGGAAATCACGGGCTTCCCCACCGGGTGGGATGACATCTACTACGATACATCCATCGGTGGTTTTGCACAGTGGTCTGCTTTTGACAGTGAGTACTGGGTGCACCCTGGAAACACACTTAAGGGCTTCACGGTCCAGAGCCCCTATGAGCCCAGCAGCGGCTACACCTCATGGACGACGTTGGGCGGTGACGGCGGTGATTACGAGGGATCGGTGCCGGGGGCGCAGGTGCCCGAGCCGAGTTCGATCGTGCTTGTTCTCCTCGGCCTCGGTGGTGTGGCGGCAAGACGGCGCCTCCGTCGCGATGAGTGATTCTTCCCGCCGAGACCGCGCTTTCGGGGATGCTGTAAACAGGGCATGATGAGATGAGACGAAGCCGGACAGGCTTTACGCTAATCGAGCTTCTGGTCGTCATTGCGATCATCGCGATTCTGGCGGCCATTTTGTTTCCGGTTTTCGCGAGAGCGCGGGCGAAGGCCCGGCAGACCTCGTGTCTGTCGAATCTGAAACAGATTGGCCTCGCGATGACCATGTATGCGGACGATTTCGATGGTCTGATGCCCTACCACATCATCACCATCGGCGCATCCTCGACCTATCTGAACTACCTCGGCACCCTTGAGCCGTATGTCCGCAACAGCGACATCTTTGTCTGCCCCGAGCGCCGTGACATCGACTTCGCGGGGAACGATGACACGTCACTTTGCTACGTGTATAACAGGGAGCTCAACGGGGCGATGATGGACGTGATGGGCGACCCGGCAGGCGTCCTATCTGTCATGGATGGGGTAGCGGTCTCCTGTCGCTACATCGGTGACGAGATATTCGTTGACATCGACGGGTCAACGTACACGGAGGACCCCAACGAAGGAACGAGCCCCAACCGCGTCATATTCTCCCGGCACAACGATGGAGGCAACTGCCTGTTCCTGGATGGTCACGCGAAGTGGCTCAGGCCTGAAGAAGTGTCCAAGCACCTGCAGGTGAGGTAGCGCTGCGTGATCGAGATATCACGAGAGCGGGTGTTGCGGCGCGGGCCCCGGGCGCGCCGATCGCGACGCCCCTCGACTGGGAGGAGCTTGCTGACGAAACCATCGGCCCGCAACGCTGGCATCTGCACAACATCCTCGAGCGACTCGCCGAACGCGGCGATCCGTGGGCTGGGCTCGACCGCCATGCACAGAACCTCGCCGAGGTCATGGATGCGCTGATGCAGTAGCCCGCGGCGCGAAGGTTTCCTCCCCTCCTACGGTCAATTTACCACTGTCGCACTGTGCAAGAGATCTCTCTTTGGGGAGAGCTATCATGGAGAAGCAATACGACTTTCATGTTGATCACGCCAAGAATGCGCTCAAACAGGTGTCGGACAAGCTCGAGTCCGTTGACCAGGTGCTAATGTTCGCCATGGTCAACGCACAACTCGCCACCGCGGCGATGCTCGATCAGGTCGCCCACGAAATGTCGATGGAGCGGCGGAAGCGCTGAAGGGGGAGCGAGATGCTCGGAGGCGGGGCCGTCGGGATAGTCATCCGCGCGCTCTTTCCAGGCCTGCCGGGGCTGCTGTACCAGATTCCCGTGGCGGCTCTGATTGCATGGGTGGCCCTGAGAGGACAGGCGCGTGAGCATGACGCGGAAGACGCCCTTATTCCGCTGGTGGGGCTCATCGGCGCCGGTGGCCCGGTCGCGATGTTCATCATCTTCCGCCTCCCCCTGCCGGCATCGCCGCTGCTGGCGCTGGCCGCACACTGGATCGGCGTTTCGCTGCTGCTGGATCACTATCTCGACCTGCATTTCGACGAAAGCTACAGCATCACGACCGCGGTCGCCCTGCCCACGTGGCTGGTCTCGATCATCATCGGAGCGGGGCTGGTCGCCCTTGGGGCCTGATGGAGAGAGAACTGATGGCGGACAGGGCGGAAATGAGACACGACCTGCCCGACGATCTCCGTGCCGCGAGCCTCGATGGCGCGGACCTGCGCGAGGCGAATCTTGCGGGCGTGGAGCTGCAGGGCGCGTCGCTGGTCAGGGCGGATCTGCGCAGGGCCGACCTCCGCCGCGCGGAGATCGGCACCCTCGAGGTCCGCGCTGAGGCCGGGCCGTATACCACGCGCGAACCCACTACCCTGCGTGGCGCAGACTTCCGAGGCGCGCTGCTGACGGGCATACGCATCGAGCCCGAGCCGTATCTGTCAGACGCCACCTTCGACCAGCCGATGCTGCTGGACGAGCGGTGTGCGCGCGACGATTCGGTGTGGGAGCGCGTGAAGCGGCAGCGCGATCTGCCCGATGACGCGCGCTCGACCCTGGCCGACTGTGAGGCCATCTACCGCCAGCTTAAGCTCAACTATCAGGAGTCCGGGGAGTATACCACCGCGGGCGATTTCTTCGTGCGCGAGAGCGAGTGCAAGCGCAGTCAGCTTCGCCACGAGAGCATGTTCGAATACGTCAAGCATACGATCTTCTACTGGCTCTCGGGTTACGGCGAGCGGCCCCTGTGGGTGATGTGATGGATGGCCACACTGGTGATCTTCGCCTGGGTGCCGGGCGCTCTCGGGCTGTGCGACGGCGAAACGCCGGTAGTCGGCCCGGGCATCGACTGGCTGCCGAGGGTCCTGTCCGGCATCGAAGCCAGCATCGGCCTCGCGCTGATGGCGTTGCTGATGGTCTGTGTGGTAAGGAAGTTCAGCAGGTAACGGCAGTCGCCAGTCACCAGTTGCCAGTCTCCGGCTTACGGCGAACAGCAATCGCGCCGGCCAGGGCTGTCAGGCTTCCGGACGGCTGAGCCCACGTCGTTTACCGGTTGCGTCGGATCGTCGTTACGTCGTCGGCTGGCCACTCGTGGCCGAAAGCTGCATTCGTCCCTTTATCGTTTGCCGGCGACTGGCGACCGGAAACTGGCAACAACAACAAGGAGGAGACACATGCCCTTCACCAACTACTCAGTACGCGAACCCGTCTACCGCGGGTGGGAGCACGCAGTCGATCTGCTGCCCGAGACGTCGATAAATGGCTTCGAAGTTGGCGCGCGACCGCGCGGGGAGCTTGCAGGAATCGTCGAGGCGCTGCGGGGCGCCGGGATTGAGCCGCTCACCGCGGCGAGCGGCGTGAAGCTGTGCGATGAGGCATCGCTCGCCAATTATGTGGGTGCGCTGGATGCACTGAAGGAGTTCGAGATCCCAATTCTGTTCACCAGCGCCTCTGGCGAGGAGGACTTCGATACCGCGATGGATCTGCTGCGCGACCTCGCAGAGAAAGCCGCTGCGCGCGAGGTGGTCATCTCGCTGGAGACTCATCCGCCCTACTGCGAGAATGCGGACGGTATGCTCGCCACCATGGAGGCGGTCGATCACCCGAACCTGCGGGTGAACTTCGACACCGCGAACATCTTCTTCTACAACGAAGGTCTCGAAAGCGCCGATGAACTCGAGCGCGTGATCGACTACGTGGCCAGCGTCCACCTCAAGGACACCATGGGCGGCTTCAAGTCGGGTAAGTTCCCGGTGCTCGGGGAAGGCGTGGTTGATTTCGAGCGCATCTTCAACACGCTCGGTGAGGCCGACTTCACCGGCCCGCTGACGCTGGAACTTGAGGGCGAGTTCATCCGCGACATGGACGTGATGGAGCGCCACCAGGCCGTCAGGGACTGCATGGCGTACCTGCGTGAAATCGGTGCTGCCTGATCCCAGGTGAGAGGAGTTCTCACATGTTGCGCGCCACCCTCTGCTTGCTCGCGGTGGTCTGCATGACCGCTGCTCATGCCGCCGACCTGCCGAATCCGTATAGGGCCTCCGACGGCCTCGCCGTCGGCCCTGCGCCCGTGCCGGGCATGGGGCAGGTTTTCTGGGTCGAGGCGCCGGTCGATCCGGGTACCGAAGTGGAAGGGACCGCGCCCGACGGCGTCCCGCCGCTCGATCGCACGGAGCCCGACTATCCGACCGGCCGCACGCGCTTTTACTTCCGCGCCCGCCGCGGCCTCGAGGGTGAGATCATACTCCAGGCGGAGGGCGCGGAGCCGATGCGCGTGCCACTGACTGTGCGCACGTACCGCGAGGACATCGAGCACTGGATCGACCAGGTCCCGGGCATCCAGCCGCAGGAGCGGAAGCGCGGGAAGTCATACTATACCGATGAGATGCTGGAGACCGCGCGGGAGAACCTCCAGGCCCATCCGGAGCTTGCGGACGGGATCAAGCGCGACACCCGCTACGTCTCGATGGCCGACGAAGAGATCTTTCAGGCACTGCCATCATGGAATGTCCCGCGGCAGTGCTACTCCAACTGGCCCTGCCCGGACTGTGGCGAGGACATCTTCAAGCACTCGGGCTTCTACCCGTGGAAGGCCGGCACCGGTGAGCCATGGAAGCTCACCTGCCCCGAGTGCGGCCGCAAGTTCCCCACCAATGACTGGGCGGCCGATGACTTCACCTCCGGCGAGTATCCCGATGACGGCTGGGGCTTCCCGCTGACAGGCACTGAGCGCAGCGACTACGCGGGCTGGATCGCCTACTACAATCATCATCAACTCTGGCAGAAAGTCGGGGGCGAACTCCGCCGCCTGTCGCTGCGCTATCTGCTCTTCGACGACGAGGCCGCGGCGCACCGGGCGGGCATCCTGCTCGCGCGCATCGCCTACGTCTATCCGGGGCTGAACATGCGCTGGCAGCAGGTCAAGGACGGCTACCTCCGCCCCGGGCGGTTGCTCGTGGACGGCAACTGGGAGCGGACACAGATCCTCGTGCCCGCCTGCAAGGCCTATGACGCGATCTGGGAGTACCTCGGACAGGATCAGGCGCTTGCGGATTTCCTGCGCGCGAAGGACCCCTCGATCGAGACCCCGGATGACGTGCGCGCGCTCATCGACACCTACATGGTGCAGGTCTTCGGCTACGACTGGCTGCGCCGCGAGCTTTCGGGCGGGAACATGGGCGCGCGCGAGCGTGACCTCGCGGAGATGGCCGTCTGCGCGAACATGGGCCCGGTGACCGATCGCTGGATCGAGGAGCTTTTCACCCACGCTTACTCCTCGGGCCTCAACAGGGGCGGGTTCGATGACGAGACGCTGATCAACACCATGACCCGCGAGGGGCCGGTCTGGATCTCCGCCCTGGGCTACGCGATGGGCTATCTTCCGAGTAAATCCGATATGGCGGAGATCCTTGCCCGCGTGCAGTCGGACGAGTGGGGGAAGCGGTGCGATCTGTACGATGCGGAGCAATACCCCAGGCTCCGCGCGGAGTTCGACGCGTGGGTCAATATGCTCGCCGCCGGGCGGTTCGGCCCCAGCTACGGGGATAGCGGCAATCCTCGTGCCGCGCGCTATCCAAACGGGATCCCGGCCCGGCTGAAGACGCCCTACATGCGGGCGTACCGCCGCTGGCCGACCGACACCATCGCCCGCGCTCTGCACCGAGCGGGCAAGCCCGAGATCGAGCTTTTCGAGCCGAACGTGTGGGACGAGGTCGTCGCCCACGCAGAGCGCATCGGCCCCGGTGACCCCCTCCGCAGCCGCGTCATGGACGGAGTGGGCTTCGTCTTCCTCGAATCGCGCGCCGGAGCCGAGGACATCGCCGACCGCGCGGGCCTCGCCCTGCGCTACGGCTATGGTCGCGGCCACCAGCACGAGGACAACCTGAACGTGGAGATGTTCGCGCACGGCGTGTCCGTGACGCCGGAACTGGGCTACCCGTGCTGGGCGCACCCCATGGGCAACACCTCGTCGGTGGCGCATCACATCACCGGCATGATCGACTACGGGCCGCAGTATCAGGGCTTCATCTCGCATGGGACGCTGAAGGGCTTCGGCGGCGCGCCGGAGGCTTCGTTCGCCGACGTCTCGGCCGAACCGGATGGCTTCCCGAACCGCTTCTACCGTCGGGCCATCTGCCTCGCCGACGCGCCCGATGGCAACGTCTACGCGCTCGATATATTCCGCATGGCCGGCGGCACCACACGGACGTGGTGCTTCCACGGCCCGGCGCATGACGACTTCGACAGTTCGCTGGATTTCACACCGACCGGAGAGGACGCGCTGCCGATCAAGAGAATGGGCCGGCGGATGCAGAGCAATGTCGTCGAACCCGCGGACGCTCGCGCAGACGGTGACGTCCGGGGCGAGTGGACTCACGACGAGAGCGATCTGCGGCTGCGGGTGGATGTGCTGGGCGCACCGGATCGGCGCTATCTCACCGCCCGCTGCGCGAAGACCGACATCCCGCCGATCCGCTACCTTTTCGCGGAGGACAATGCCGAGGACGGCGCGAGCGAGTTCGTCTCGGTCTGGCAGCCCTACCGGGAGGAGGGTGGGGCGTTCATCGAGCGCATCGAGCGCCTGGAGGTATCGGGCGCCACCGGCGACGCGGAGTACGACCCGGTAGCGGTCCGGGTGACGCTGGCCGACGGGAGGACGGACACATTCATCTACTCGCTGGACCCGGAGGCCGAGCTTCAGGCGGGCGGCATTGAGTTCTCGGGCAGCTTCGGCTACTGGTCCGAGCAGGACGGGGCGCCCCGCTGCGCGCACCTGGTGAACGGCCGCTATCTGCGCGCAGGCGACGCGGAGGTGACGCTCGACCCGCCGCGCGTGGAGGCCACCGTCAGCGAACTGGACCTTCGCGAGCGCACGCTCACGCTCGATCGCGACCTCCCCGGCGACCTCGACCTTCAGGGCCGCCTGGCGTACATTCAGGGCGGCCCGCACCGCACGGCCTACCACGTGGCCGAAGTCGTTGCTCCGAATATGCTGAGGCTGGACCTCAGCGCGCTTCGCTTCCGGTCGAAGATCGAGGGCTTCGCGGAGGACCGGTCATACGTGGAGGCGGAGTTGCCGCCATCCATCGAGGCGGCGCGCGGCTTCAAGCCCGGCCACTACGACGGCGCTCTCATAACCGATGAGACGCGCCAGGCGCGATATCGCGTGGATCATATTGAGGGAACGAAGGTATTCGCCGACCGCCCCTTCGATCCGTCGGATTTCACCGACGCGGACGGGGACGGCCGAGCGGTCTTTCTGATCTACGATCACGGGCCCGGCGATACCGTGACGATCCGGCGCAATGCATTCAGGCGCTGGGAGTAGGGAGGTAGCGGCGTGCTCGCCTGCAGGCTCTGTGGCTCACAGCAGACCAACCTGATCTTCGAGGGAGAAGCTCGCTCCCATGACCGCGAGTTCTACCACTGCGCGGAGTGGCATCTGGTC
>CAZAHB010000149.1:0-6922 GCA_964484945.1 uncultured Armatimonadia bacterium
GCGCGCGCCGGGTACGAGCATTTGCCCCGCTCGCCCCCTTTTCATCGAGGGGCCTGCCTGGACCCAGCCGACCCGCCGCCGCCGCGAGGGCCTCGCGCGCGGCGGAGAGCGCGTGGTCGGGATCCATGCTGTCCGTGAACGCTGCCTCAAGAGCCTCGAGGGCGAGGCTGATCAGGGTCGCGATGCCGGGCGGCTCCGGAGGCAGGGCTGTAGCGACCTTTTCAAGCGTGGCCCCGGTTGCCGACAGAGCGTCAGTATCCAGTGCGGGATCGGAAAGTGCCTGGGCTGCCTCTCGAAGGAGGCGGGCAGTGTCGCTTGTTATGTCAGACATGGCTCGGGTGATTGCCCCTTCAGATGAGCGAGTAGCCTGCGAGGAAGAAGCAGCAATCCGCGTGCCATGTCCACGGGACGGCTATCGTGACTGGGCAATCGCAACCCAGAATGGCCCGAACTGGCACTCAAATGTGAGCACCCTGCACGGGAGATGAGGAAGTTGAAGCACTTCGATGATCTCGCCTCGAAAGACCTGGGGAATCGAGATGTCGGCCTCGACGCCGATCCCATCGAGCAGCACCTTCACCTCACCGGCCAGCAGGTTCGTTATCTCTCCGACGGCGTCGCCCATCTCGTCGCTTTCGAAGGGCACCTGGAACCCCGCGAAGTTCTCGGTCAGGCGAGGAGCGGTCTCGCGCGGAAGACTCAGCACCAGAGACCAGTCAACATCACCCACCAGTGAGATGCACCCGACTGCGCCCTCGCATCTCAGCGCGCCTTCTGCAGCGGCCTCTTCACGCAGTTGTGGCTCCTCGCCGGCCACCCAGGTCATGGCGGAGCATACGCCGTCGATCACACATTCGATCTGATCCGAATCAAGATCCGTCACCTGCACGTTCTGCACTGTCAATCACCTGCTCAGTCTATCAGCACTCTCAGGGCTTACGCGACGAGACGCTGGAAGAAGCCGCCGCTGTCCTCTTTGGATTCTTCGATCTCCTTGATCAATGGGCCGACGCGCTTCTTGAGACCTTCTGGGGTGAATGGCTTGGAGATGAAGGCGTCGGCGCCGCCGTCAAGCGCTTCTTCGACCTTGCCGGTAAGCTTTTCCGTAGTGACCATGACGATCTTCACCGCGCGATCCGGGAACTGGGCCCGTATGCGCCGGACCATGTCCATCCCGTTCATGTTCGGCATGTTCCAGTCAACGAACAGAATATCCGTGGATCGCGGGTTGAACCTGGCGAGGCCGTCCTCACCGTCCTCGGCCTCAACGAACTCGAAGTCGCCAATATCGGCGTCCTCAAGGCCCCGCATGACCATTTTCCGCATAATCCCCGAGTCGTCGATGACCAGGGCATTGATCGCATCCATTTTGCTCTGACCCCTTTGTGGCTGCCGACAATCGCGTGTGTGATAGCCGGCGATGGTATAGACGTACCGGGACGCGGTACGTGCGCGTCCGCGGCGTTCGTGCTTCACAGAAACTATCGGCGGGACTGCCGGGCAGCTTAACGCGTTCCTGCCGGGCGACCTGGACCTCCGCGCCACATAGCGGCGGGCATACAAAGGAACACCGAGGACCGGTGGCGAATCTATCGTCCACGATTGAGTCTTCGTCACAGGAGGCGGACTGGATGCGACCCGAACGTGGCGAACCCGGGGTTGAGGTCACACGTGGAGACGTCGCCGAGGCCGCGCGTGAGGTTGGGATCACCACTGGCGACGTACTTTTCTTTCACAGTTCGCTGAGCAGCATGGGAACGGTCAGAGGGGGACCGGATGCGGTCATCGACGGATTTCTCGACGCGGTCGGCCCGGACGGCACAGTCGCCGTGCCTACACTGTGCAACTGGGCGCCGGATGACAAGCACCTCGTCTTCGAGCGCTGGGATCGCGAAAGCTCGCCATCCTTCGTGGGTTCGATCACTGAGGCCCTGCGCCGGCGGCCCGAGGCGCAGCGCAGCGATCATGCGACACACTCCGTGGCCGCCGTAGGCGCCCGCGCGGCGGAACTGACCGAGGGGCACGGTTCGGGCGGGCCCCGCCGCAGTCCTTTCAGCGAGACTGCATTCGCGCATGAGAGTCCGTGGCAGCGGCTGGTTGAGTGGAATGCGGCCTACTGCTTCATTGGCGTGACATTCCGGGTATGCACGATGGTGCATTTTGTTGAGGCTTCTCTCGCGGAGCGCATGCTGGACCGCGCCTCGCCCGAGGAGAAGGAGCGGCTGCGCGAAGGCCTTGCGGGATGGATGGAGGACGGCTACTTCCCGACAATCCGCATCGAGGATCGCGAGGTCATCGAGGAAATGCTCGCCGCGCGGGGGATCGTGAAATACGGGCGGATCGGATCGGCCACCTTCACCTGCGCCCGTGCGAAGCCGATGGTCAGGGAGTGGATCAGTATCGTGGAGGCGAATCCTGATATGTGGCTGCCCCTGGATTACCTCACGTGGGCGGGCGATGCCGCCTTCCCGGAGGGGAACTGACCATGCGCTGGATCGACACCCACATCCATGTGAGTGACATTTCACCGGAGGGTGACGAGCGGGCGAACCTCTGCGCGGAGTTGCTCGACGTGCTGGATCGGGATGACGCGGACCTGGAGATGGTGGTCACCGCGGACTTCCCGTTCCTCAGCGCCATGCGCGACGACCCCGAGGGGATAGCCTCGGCAAACCAGATGCTTCGGGACGTGGTGGTCGAAGCGGACGGACGGGTCCACGGCGCGTGCATGGTCAACCCACGCTTCACCGACGAGGCCCTGCGTGTCATGGACCTGTGCTTCGCTGAGTGGGGCTTTGTGATGCTCGGGGAGATGCTCCCATACTCGCACGACTACGTCATGGACAGCGATGAGGCGGAGCGAGTGGTGCGACACGCGATGGACTACGATGTCCCGGTGCAGGTGCATCTGGGCACATACTGGCACAAGGACCACGAGGGCTCCTGTGACGGAATGGACCACATGCGCGATCTGTTACGCTGTTACGATCGCGTTCCGGATGCGAAGTACATCCTGGCCCACGCAATCGGCTGCGGACCGTCGCCGGAGTACGTCCCTTGGGCGGATATGTTCCTGGATACACTCTTCGGAGTGTTCGGTGAGTGGCCGCGAAATCTCTGGATCGAGATCAGAGACTTCCAGGCACCCGGAGTGCCCCGTGCCATGGCGGAAGTTCCCACGGACCGAATCCTCTCGGGGACCGACTGGACGACGCGTATTGGTCCGCCCTTCCAGAGCTACGGGACGATGTTCCAGGTATCCGAGGCGGACAACCCGTTCCCGCCGGAGGTCGCGAGTTTCGTGGGCTTTCTGAGCCAGGCGGGGGCCTCGGAAGAGGACATCGAGCGGATTGCGTGGCGCAATGCGGCGGAGTTGATGGACCTGCACTAACGATGGCTGCGAGGTGAGGACAATGCGTGCCCTGCTGACGGCGATGCTGGTTTTGCTGACCGCAACGTGTTTCGCACAGGTTCCCGACGACTGGTTCGAGTTCACAATCTCGATTCCGGCCGAAGGCAGCGTGGTGGATGTCTCGGCGATGAACGCTACAGCCGCGGGCGCTGCCGGGCCGATCACCATCGAAGAGGGGCATTTCGTCGATGGCAGCGGCGAGCGCGTACGCTTCCTCGGGACGAACCTCACGTTTGATGACGCATTCCCCGACAAACAGACCGCCCCGGAGATCGCGCGCCGGATGGCCGCACTCGGCATCAACGTGGTGCGCTTTCACCATCTGGACATGCACCACGCTCCACGCGGTATCTGGGACCCCGACTACGAAGATCACCAGCACATGGATGCGGAGATGCTCGACCGCCTCGACTGGCTCATCTATCAGCTCAAGGAGCACGGCATCTACGCGAACATCAACCTGCACGTGTCGCGCTGGCTCAACGAAGCGGATGGTTTTCCGAATCCGCGCTCGCGCCCCAAATATGACAAGGGGCTGGGGAATTTCGAGCCGCGGATGATCGAGCTGCAGAAGGAATACGCGCGCGATCTGCTCACCCACGTGAATCCATACACCGATACCGCCTACACCGATGAGCCGTGTGTGGCGATGGTGGAGATCACGAATGAGGATTCGGCGCTGCGCTTCGCTCTCGGAGACGAGCTGCACACATTACCCGAGCCGTACGCCACCACGCTCAGCGACCTGTGGCACGAGTGGCTGGGGGAGCAGTATGACGATACGGAGGCGCTGCGGGCGGCGTGGGATGAGGGCTCGGAGCCGCTGGGCGAGGAGATGCTCCGCGATCGGCACTTCGAGCGCGGGACCGAGGAGTTCGTGCTGGAGGCACCGGCGCCCGCGGAGGGGGCGCTGGAGGTGGTCGAGGACCCCGAGCGCGGGCGCGTGTTGCACGCACAGCTCACGCAGACCGGCGAGCGTCCGTGGCACTTCCAGGTACACCAGACCGGGCACACGCTCGAAGATGGGCGGCTGTACACGGTCAGTTTCGCGGCGAAGGCCGACCCGCCCCGGACCGTCCATCTCAACGCGCGCCTCGATCAGCCGGACTGGCACATGGTGGGGCTCAACGAGGCAATCAAGCTTGATGAGGATTGGGAGGAGTTCAGCTTTACCTTCCGCGCGGAGGACACGGTGCCCGAGCACTCGCGCATCAGCTTCAACAACACGAACACGGTCGGCGAGGTCTGGTACGACGACATCTCGCTGCGTCCCGGCGGTATGCTCGGACTGCCCGAAGGCGAGAGCCTGGAGGCGGGGAATGTCTCCCTGCCGACGTCCAGCGCCACCGCTCAGGCTCGGGAGGACTGGATCAGCTTCGTGATGGAGCTTGAGCGGCGGTACACGCTCGCGATGTATGACTTCCTGAAGGACGACCTCGGCGTGCAGGCCTCGGTCATCGACACCCAGGCGACCTACGGCGGAGCGGGCGGGATGCTGCGCGAGTCGCGCATGGACTACACGGATACGCACGCCTACTGGGAGCACCCGCGCTTCCCGGGACGGCCGTGGGATGGCAATAACTGGTACATCCCCAACACGCCCATGACCTCGGCGCTCGGGCGCGACACGCTCACGCGGCTGTCGATGTACCGACTGGCCGACCGCCCCTTCACGGTGAGCGAGTACAATCACCCGGCGCCGAACGACTACCGCGCCGAATGCATGCCGATGTTCGCGGCGATGGCGGCGGTGCAGGACTGGGACGGAATCTTCCAGTTCTGCTACGGTGAGCATCCGGAGGACTGGGCGAGCGACGCGATCGACAGTTTCTTCCGTATGTCGGGCGATCCGGCGAAGCTGGCGATGATGCCGGTTGCGGCGAATCTGTTCCGGCGCGGGGATCTCCAGCGGGCGCCGGCAGTGACGCGTCTGCAACTGCCGATTAACGGGATTCCGGCGCTTGTCCGCGAGCACGGGAACGGCGCGACGGGGATCTGGGAAGATGAGGGCGTGGAACCGACGGCCGCCGTTACGAGCCGGCTTGAGGTCGGGTGGACCGAGGATGTTGAGCCGGGGGTGAGGGCGGCGGAGGAGACCTCACGAGTGACAGGAGGCGTGCAGTGGTCTGCGGAGGACGAGGGCGGTACGTTCGTGGTGGACACCGATCGGACGAAGGTGCTGCTCGGACCGGTGGCCGGAGAGACGATACAGGTCGGCGGCGTGCGCTTTGACGTGGGGGAGACGAGCAACGGGTATGCGGCCATCGCGCTGACGAGCACGGACGGGCTGCCATTGACTGAGTCGCGCAGGATGCTGCTTGTGGCGCTGAATCGCGTGGAGAATCAGGAGATGGGGTGGGACGAGGAGCGCACGACGGTGTTGCGCGAGTGGGGCCACGGCCCGGTGATCTGCGAGGGCGTGCCGCTGACGGTGAGCATCGACGGCCGCGAGGGCTTGCAGGCGTGGACGCTCGGCGGTGACGCTACGCGCGGAGGTGTGGTAGACGGCCTGAGCTTCGGACCGGAGTACGAGACGGTGTGGTATGAGATGGCGGAGGGGTAGGCGGCGAGTTGGCTCTGGTATGCCCGTATGCCGTCCGTGGCACGGGCGTCTCGCCCGTGCGCCGTTGAGGCACGTAATGGACATCGCGCTGGTTCTGAACATACCCCGAAAGGAACGGACTGAGATGTCTCAAGATGAATCCCGCACCGAACGACAGGGGCCCCAGCGCGTGGTAAGGGGCTTTCAAGAACGAAAGCGTACGCTCCCCAGATGGGAAGCAGCGAACGTTACCTACTCAGTCCGCGCGTCGGCGCGTGAGGAACGCTCTGAGGAGCTGACACAGCCGGGGATTGCAGAAATCGTCCGGGGCTCCCTCCATCATCAGGACGGTCGGCGCTACACACTTCACTTCTACACTATCATGTCAACCCACATCCACGCCGTGTTTGCGCCACTACCGCGTGATGACGGATCCGTCCCCCTTCCCGAGATCATGCATGCATTGAAGAGTTTTACGGCGCACCCGATCAACAAGCTCACCGGGACAACGGGCTCATTTTGGCTTGACGAGTGATTCAACCGGATGATTCGATGCCCCGAGGAGTACCGGGCATGGTACAACTACATTCGACTCAACCCGTACAAAGCTGGATTGGTCGAAGATCCTGATGACTGGCCCTACTGGTGGGAACGCCCGCGCGAATGATAGTCCTGTGGAAACGACGCACGGGCGAGACGCCCGTGCCACGGGAAAGGCATGAGGGCCCCGCTTTGTTTGGGGGCGAGAGTACAAACTCCACAAGCGTCTTTGCCATCACTGCCGGGATCGACCGGAGCACTGAGGTGAGGACGCCTTTGCGGTGGAGTTCCCCGAGCGCAGCGAGGGGATACTTCCAAGACATCCCGAGCTTGCGAGGGAGCCTTTCAATGGAGTTCGCGGAGCGATACTCCTAAGACATCCCGAGCTTGCGAGGGAGCCTTTCAATGGAGTTCGCGGAGCGATACTC
>CAZAHB010000149.1:7022-13542 GCA_964484945.1 uncultured Armatimonadia bacterium
CTAAGACATCCCGAGCTTGCGAGGGATGTCACTTGAAACGTCCGTTCGAAATCGTGTATACTCCTCGTGCGGGGATGCGGGCCATCATCAATCCAGGGGTCGCACCAGCGCGATGGATTTTGCCGACTTCCTCGAGGACATCCGAAGCTCCAGCGATTACCGCGACCAGATCGCCTATGTACGCGAGGTGCCTGAACGCGAGGCGCGTTTCGCCGATCCCCGAGAGCCGCTCTCGAGCCCTGTCCAGCGGGCACTGAGTGGACGGGGGATCGAGCGCCTCTACGCTCATCAGGCGCGCGCCACCGACCTCGCGCGGGGCGGGGGAGACCTGCTGGTCGTCACCTCCACTGCGTCCGGCAAGTCCCTGTGCTACCAGATTCCGTCCATCGAGATGCTTCGGGATGACCCCGATGCGACCGCGCTGTTCCTCTTCCCGACGAAGGCCCTCTGCCAGGATCAGTTCCAGTCGATGCGGCGGCTGCTCGATGACGCGGGTCTGGACGATGTGGTTGCGGGCGTCTATGACGGCGATACACCCTCCAGCCTGCGCAGGCAGATTCGCGAGGGCGCGTCACTGATCTTCAGCAACCCCGACATGGTGCACGCGGCGCTGATGCCACATCACGCGCGCTGGGCAGATTTCCTGTCACGCCTGAAGTTGATTGTGCTGGACGAGATGCACGTCTACTCGGGGATTTTCGGTGCGAACATGGCAAACCTGGTGCGCAGGTTGTGGCGGGTATGCGAGCACTACGAGGTTGCGCCACAGGTCATTGGCGCATCGGCTACAATCGCCAACCCCAGGGAGCTTGCCCGGAAGGTCGTTGGCCGCGAGATGGAGATCGTGGACGATGACGGGAGCCCCCGGGGGCGGCGCACGTACGTCTTCTGGAACCCGCCGCGGGAGCGGGCCCGCCAGTGGCGCTCTCGCCGCAGCGCGAACGTCGAGGCTCACGAACTGATGGCGGAGCTTCTCGAGCACGACGTGCCCACGATTACATTCTCGAAGGCCAAGATGACCGCGGAGATGATCCACCGCTACGTGACCGAGACGCTCTCGGATGAGGCGCCGGATCTGGTGGGGAAGGTCACGCCCTACCGGGGCGGCTATCTGCCCGAGGAGCGGCGCGAGATCGAGCGCAGGCTGTTTTCCGGCGAACTGATGGGCGTCTCGACGACACGCGCCCTGGAACTGGGCATCGACGTGGGCGCGCTGGATGCGTCAATCGTGGTGGGATATCCGGGCACACTGGCATCATTCTTCCAGCAGACGGGGCGCGCCGGGCGCGGTGAGCGACAGTCGCTGTCGGTGCTGGTGGGGCTGGACACCGCGATCAACCAGTACATCATGGGCGAGCCGGAGTACCTGTTCGGGCGGCCGATCGAGGACGCTGTGGTGGATTCGGATAACCCGTTCGTGATCACCGGGCACCTACGCTGCGCGGCGCACGAACTGCCGCTTGCCGATGACGAAACCCGGAAGTTCGGACGGCACGCGAACACCGTGCTCGGCGTACTCGAGCGCAACCGAAAGCTGAAGCACATGAAAGGTAGCTGGTATCACGCTGCGCCTGAGACGCCGCAGCACGAGGTATCGCTGCGAGCGTGCGATGTGGCGAACGTGGTCATCCAGGACGAGGAGACGGGGGAGACGCTGGGGGAGATCGCCCGATTGGATGCCGAGCCGATCCTGCACCCGCAGGCAATCTACATGCACCAGGGCGACACATACGAGGTGCAGAATCTCGACATGGAGCGGAGGCGCTGCTATGTCAAGCGCGTGAATGTGGACTACTACACGCAGCCGCTGGGCGGGGAGGACGTGCATCATATCGACCACCGGCTGCGCGAGAAGCCCTTCGGGACGGGCACCGCGTACTGGGGCGAGGTGACCGCGTACGAGCGCACGTGGGGCTACGAGAAGGTGCACTTCTACGAGTTGGACGCGGTCTCCCGCCACGGGCTTGACCTGCCCACCCTGGCGCTGGAAACAATGGCATTCTGGCTGGAGCCGCCGGAGTCGCTGCTGGAGGAGGTGCGCGTGAGCGGCCTCGATGCCCACTCAGGGCTGCGTGGTATCGGGTACGCCACGCGGATGCTCCTGCCGGCGTTCATGACCTGCGATACACTGGATTTCTCGCACTCGGTAGGCTCGGCGAACTCACCATGGCAGACAATCTTCATCTACGAGAACTACCTGCATGGGCTCGGGTTTACCGAGAATGCCTACGAGCGGCTCCATGAGATCATGCCGCGGGTGCTGGATCACATCAAGTCCTGCGACTGCAACGACGGTTGCCCGGTCTGTGTGGGCAAGCCGCTGCGCCAGTACGCGTCATGGAACGTCGAGCGGCATGAGGGCTCGGTGCCGTCGAAGTCGTCGGCGATCATGATTCTCGAGCGGCTGCTGGGCGACGGCGAGAACCTCGATAACCCGGATACGGTGAGTCTGACCGACACGGATGAGGCCGGCCAGGTGCGGCTGGAGCGGGCGCTGCAACGGCGTCTGGAGCGCACCCGCGAGCCGCAGGTGTTCCACCCGATCGAGCCGCAGCCGAACGTGGAGACAGAATACCCCGATCCTGAGCCCGAGGAGGAACTTGAGGCGCACGATGCCGCCACGCGGCGCTCGCGGAAGACGGAGTTCAGGCGGCGACTGCGCAAGAAAATCGCGAAGAATGAGCCCGACCATCGGCTCTCAGCGAAAGCCGGGCGGCATCGACCGCCGGAGGGGATGAGCGGCCTGCACGCGAAGCCCCCGACGTGGTACCGCGGGCGGCCGGAGGACCAGCATGACGAGGGCGAGCCCGAGGGTACGCAGACCGAGAAGCCCCAGAAGCCCCGCGAGCCGATCGAGCAGGGAGATTCGCTGGCGGCGAAGGCAAGGCGGCTGAAGAACAAGCGAAAGCGGGAGTCGTGAGCCGTGTCTATTGTAGCCCCGGTCCCACAACCGCAACGGCGTGAACGGAAGACAACAACTCAAAGGCTTGAACGGCGGACCATCAAGACGTTCGGGAGGACCCATGGACGCAGCAACATTCATCGACCGCATCCGCGGTAACGACTTCTTCGAGCAGCAGACCTCGCACATCGAGGTCATTCCCGCGCGAGAGGCGCGCTACGCCGACTTGCAGGAAGGCCTGCATCCATCCGTGGAGGCGGCGCTCAACGCGCAGGGCATCGAGCGCCTGTACACCCACCAGGCGGAGGCCATCGAGCACGTGCGGGCCGGGCGCAATGTCGTCATCGTCACTGGCACCGCGTCGGGCAAGACGCTCTGCTACAATGTGCCCGTGGCGGAGACACTGCTGGATGACCCCATGGCTACGGCGCTGTACATCTACCCAACCAAGGCCCTCGCGCAGGATCAACTCCGCGGCCTCGGGAAGCTCGAGACCGAGGAGATGAGCGAGTGGTTCATGGCGGGGACCTACGATGGCGATACGCCCAGCAACCTCCGCCGACGGCTGCGCGATGGCGGGAACGTGATCCTGACCAACCCGGATATGCTCCACCAGGGCATCCTGCCACATCACCCGCGCTGGAACCGCTTCTTCACGCACCTGCAATACGTGGTGATCGACGAGGTCCACGCCTATCGGGGTGTATTCGGTTCACACCTGGCGAACGTCATGCGCCGGCTGCAGCGGATCTGCAGCCACTACGGCGCGGATCCGCAGTTCGTGTGCTGCTCGGCGACTATCGGCAACCCGCGCGAGCACGCTCAGCGGGTGACCGGCGTCGAGATGGAGATCGTGGACGATGACGGCGCCCCGCGCGGGCCGAGGCGATTTGTGCTGTGGAATCCGCGGCCCCTCAGCACCGCCGCGCGTGGGTCCGGTGAGAACTGGCGCGTCGGCGGCGACCGGCGGGCGGCGCTCAGTGAGGCGATCGACCTGGTGACCGAGCTTGTGCGCGAAGAGGGGCAGACGAGTGCTTTCGTGCGCACGCGACTGGCCGCCGAGGTGGTCTTCAAGGGCGTACGCGACCGCCTTCGGCCGATCTCGCGGCGGCTGTCACAGGCCGTCCACGCCTACCGCGGAGGCTATCTGCCCGATGAGCGGCGCGAGATCGAGCGTAAGCTGGTTGAACGTGAGATCCTGGGCGTGGCGTCCACGAACGCGCTGGAGCTTGGCATCGACATCGGCTCGCTGGACGCGTGCATCCTGGTCGGCTACCCGGGGACGGTCGCGAGCACGTGGCAGATGTCCGGGCGCGCCGGACGCGGCGAGGAGGAGGCGCTGGTCTTCCTGGTGGGCCAGAACACGCCGATGGACCAATACCTGATGGTTCACAATGACTATCTGTTCGAGCAGAGCCCTGAGCAGGCGGTGGTGGATCCGGACAATCCGCACATCACCATCGGGCACCTGCGCTGCGCGCCGTACGAACTGCCCCTTTCAGACGCGGAGGCACGTGACTTCGGACCCTACTCCGATGTGGTGCTCGAACTGCTCGAAGAGGACCGTCAGGTCAGCCACAGGGATGAGCACTGGTACTGGGCGAGCAGCGATTATCCCGCCGCCGAGGTGAACCTGCGCAATATCTCCGGGCCGGTCTATACGATTCAGGATGAACGCGATGGTGAGCGGGTGATCGGGACGCTTGACGAGGTCTCGGCCTTCAGCCAGCTTCACGACCACGCGGTGTACATCCACGGCGCGGAGACGTACTTCGTGGAGGAATTGGACATCGACCAGAAGATCGCGCACGTGGACCGACGGGATCTTGACTACTATACGCAGTCGGTCCAGTCCTCGAAGATCAAGATCGAGGAAGAAGAGGATGTTATGAGCTGGTTCGACGGTCTGCTGGGCTTCGGCGATGTCACGGTGACCACGGAGATCCCGATGTTCAAGAAGATCAAGTTCGCGAGCCGGGACTCGCTGGGGTGGGAGAAGCTGGATATGCCGCCGCAGACGCTGGAGACGGTGGCGATGTGGTTTGCGCCCCGCGAGGACGTGGTGCAGGAGCTTATGCGGGAGGAGTTGATCGTGGGGGAGGCGCTGATCGGGATCGCGAATGTGTTCGTGGAAGTTGCACCGCTTTACGTAATGGCGGACGTGCAGGACATCGGGACGGTGGTAGATTCGTCTAATCTTGATCGTGACGCGCTCTTTGTCCACGATCGCTACCCCGGAGGCATGGGGTTCGCCGCGCGCTGTATGGATGCGTTCGACGATATCATGCGTACCGTGGCGCGCGTTATCGACGAATGTGGCTGCGAGGACGGCTGCCCGTCATGCGTGGGTTCGGCGGTACCGCCTTTTGCGGCAACTGACATCGATACGGCGGTGAGAGGTCGCATTCCGAACAAACGAGGGGCCAGGGAACTGCTCAAGCTGATGATGAGGGAGGACTGAGGCGGTATGTACAGCATTGAGGCGAGAGAGCGGTTACCCACTCTCTCGCCTACCGCCGGCTGGACGTCCTGTCTCGTGCAAGCGCCTACGGTTGTATCCGCTACACTTGTGAGACAGGAATTCTAAACACCGGCTGGCTCCAGTGGAGCCGAAAAAGCGGTGACGTCAGCCGGTAGCCGAGATTAGCCGCTCGCGTTTGCGATCGTGCCTGCCGAGTCATTGACTGTGTTCTCGACCGTGCTGCCAAGACCCTGCCAGGCAACGATGCCGGCCACGACGACCAGAGCGAGAAGCAGCGCGTACTCGACCGTGGTCAGACCCTCTTCATCCATCCAGAGATCCTTCATCTTGTCCGCCTCCTCATGAAGTGTGTGTGCGTGGGCCGATCGGCTTAGAGCTTTCCTCGAGGAATTTGGCCGTGAGATCGGCCAGTTCCCGGGAGGGCTCGGCACTTTCGCGCCAACACCCTCTCTGCCCGATCAGGTTACTCAAGGTTCACTCAAGCTTCTATGGCCCAAATGTGCACCCTCAGTATACGTGACAGTTATTTCCTGTCAAGGGGGAAAGCAAACATTGCCTCGCCACAATGCAATCTCAGGAAAGTCTCTGGTAAGCCTCAGGATTACCTCAAGACTTCGGGAGGTCAAATGGCCGTTGGCCTCTCGGCTTTTTCCAGATTGCCTGAAAAGCGGCTGGATTTTGCCTCAAAAAAATCTGAGGAAGTTTTCTCTCGGCCCCCTCTGTAAGAGGTTATCGGAGGAGGCCGCCCGGAAGTTGAGTCTTTTCGTACTGTGAATCAGGCGGCCGAGACGGTCTCGTGTACCGCCTCGGCCACATGCGTTTAGTCTTCGTGCGAATCAGTCCGTGGGCTGACTCGTCAGCGGCCAGTCATCCGTGCGGAAGGGTACGGCGGGCAGTCCGGCGCGGTTGTAGAGGTTTGCGGCCGGATTGGATGTCCACGCATAGCGGACGGCGACCGGCTCTTCGATCTCGTCGGCCCACACTACCACCGTGTCTCCGCGTATCTCGGCGTCGGCCCACACCCAGTGGCGGTCCCTGCCGGCGATCTGAAAGCCGAGCAGCGGGCTGGGGTAGGGAGCGTTCTCGGTTACACCGCGACGGAGGCCGTCGGCGATGTGGCTGAAGTGTATGCGCAC
>CAZAHB010000150.1:0-13345 GCA_964484945.1 uncultured Armatimonadia bacterium
ACCGATGCCCTGTGGCGCGTGAAGCTCTCCGACGCGTGGGAGCAGGACGTCCCGCAGCGCAGCGGAGCCGTGGCATGGACGGAGTACTATGACGCTCGCGAGGCGCCGGGTGAGTGGATCGCCGCCGGCTTCGATGACTCCGTTTGGGATGCGGCCGAAGTCCGCGAGTATCCGGAGCGCCAGCTTTTCCCCCGGCGGCGCCCGCTTCTGCGCGAATCACGCGAGAGACCCGTCGAGCTTCATGACGCCTGGTGGGCGGGCGCGCAGAGCCCGGACCTCGGCGAGGAGCCCGAACTGACCGAGTTCCTTGACGAGGAGCCGCTCGAACCGGTCGATGATGCGCTGCGCGAACGGGTGGCGGACGGACTTACCGGGGCGGGCCCGCTGACGCTCGACGACCTGCCCGCGGATCGTGGTCTGGCGATCACGCTCGATCTGGGACGGGAGATCGTCGGGCACCTCGAACTGGACATCGAGGCTCCGGAGGGCGTGCGAATCGATCTCGCGCCCGCGGAGCTTGTGCGCGATGGTCGGCCATGGTGCCTGCGGAAGGGCTGCCGCTACGCCCAGCGCTACACCACGAGCGAGGGCCGGCAGCGCTGGCACACGTTCTACTGGCACGGGCTGCGCTACCTGCACGTCGTGATCCGCGGCGCCAAGGGGCCGCTGACAATTCACCGCCTCGGGGTGCGGCGCAGGGAGGCCGACCTTGACTGGAAGGCCGACCTGACCACCTCCGATACGCAACTGCAGCAGGCGTGGGATATCACGAAGCACACGCTGCAGGTGGGCACGCAGGAGGTCCACGAGGACTGCCCCACGCGAGAACAGGCGGCCTACTGGGGGGACGCGGCATGGATCGGGCTGTGGACGCTGGCGATGACCGGCGACTGCACGCACATACGGCATCTACTGTTGTCGGCGGAGCCAGCGCAGTATAACAATGGCCAACTTCCGGCCTCAATCTTTTCCAGCCTTGGACAGATCCTGCTCGATTACTCCCTGATCATGCCGTGGGCGTTGCGCGAGTGGTGGTGGCACACGGGCGATCTGGCGGTTCCCGAGCGGCTGTCAGGGGTCGTGGAGCGCGTGATCGACTGGTACCGTGAGCGCATGGGCGAATCCGGCCTGGTGGAGATCGATGCCGTCGCCATGCATGAGCGCCGTGAGGCGACGCTCTTTATCGATCACCCCGGCCTGGGCTGGCACAACTTCCCGCATCCCGGGATCGACCGCCGCGGTATCAGCGCAGGCCTGAACCTCTTCATGTTGCGAGCGCTCCAATCTGATGCGGAGCTTGCAGAGGCGCTGGGCGACCTTGAGCGCGCAGAGCGCGTCGGCGAGCAGGCCGAGCGCCTGGCACGGGCCATTGAGGACGCGTTCTACGATGACAGGCGCGGAGTGTACGCGGACGCCCTGGTCGAAGGTGAGCTTTCCGCGCAGGTCAGCCAGCAGATCAACGCGCTGGCGGTCCTGACCGGGGTATGCCCGCCCGAGCGACGCGAACAGGTGCTCCAGACTGTCCTGTCGGATGATCCCGATCTGTGCCGGTGCAGTCCCTACGCGTGGATCTACCTCTTCGAGGCGATGGGGATGGCGGCTATGCAGCCGCAGATGCTTGAGGCAGTTCGCGCACACTGGGGGGCCATGGCGCGAGCGGGCGCGACCACGTGGTGGGAGACGTTCGCCGGGGACGAACTCGACAGCCTCTGTCACCCCTGGTCGTCTGCCCCGGGGGCGGTGCTCCAGCAGCAGCTTCTGGGTGTGCGTCCGGCGACGCCGGGCTTCGCGCGCGCGATCCTGCGCCCCCGGCCAGATCTCGTCGCGGAAGCCTCCGGGACGGTGCAGACCGTCCGCGGCGAGATCGCCGTGGGCTGGGAACCGGCCGGCTCGAGCGGCGCGGAGGTGACGATCCAACTGCCCGAATGTGTCGCAGCAGCACTTCAGCCGCCACCCGGATGGACGGCCGGGGGCGAGGACGGGGCGGTCGAGGTGGCTGAGGGCGGCTCGGCAGAGGTCATGCTGGCCTTGGAGTGAGTATTCTCAGGATGGCAGCAACCCGCCCAGATGGGGGCTGGCTGGTGCTGCGCGAACTTGACGCATGCCAAAGCTATCAATTATGATGCTGACGGTCGGCATGGGGAGACTACGCCGATCACAATCACAGCAGGCCCAGCGTGTTGTAAGGAGGGTGGGCTCCATGCTCCGAGCCCGATCGTGCGCGATAACACTCGTGCTGCTCGGCGCGATGAGTATCTGCGTCGCCCAGGAAAGCGCGGACATTCTTGTCGGCCAGAACGTGGTCGCTCGAGTACGCGCGAGCGGAACGTTCGAATCTGTCGAGCACCGCGCCGCCGCGGTTGATGAGAAGATCAACCAGGTGCTGGCCTCTACTGACGATCCCGAGGCACTTGAGGTCAGTCTGGAGAAGGTCGATGATCTGTGGACCGTCATGATCGACGACACGGAAATTGTCTCAGTCTACCCGGCTGAGGCAGAGGCCAACGGCATGGCGCCGGAGATGCTGGGGGCAGCCTGGGTGCGGCGGTTTAAGGACGCGCTCCCGGACGCGACAGTCGCACCGGTGACGACCCTCGAAGAAACGGCAGCAGGTGGTGAGAGCACCGAGGGCGGCGAAAGCACCGAGGGCGACGAGCCAGCGATCACCGTCGAACCGGTGACGGTCTCCGACGAACCGGTCATCTCCAGCCCGACAACCGGAGACGAACCCGCGACCGGCACCGCTGTGGTAGAGGCGCCCGCGACATCAGATGACGAGGGCGGAGTCGAGATCCTCGAGGTGCCCGCCGAAGACACGGACAACCCCGAGGAGATCGTCGCAGGTCAGGGCGCGAAGCTGCTGCTGCTGGAAGCGTTCAACAGGGCTCGCGAGCTGCCCGAGGATGACTACCTCGTGCGCCGCGAGGCCATGGCCAACAAGCTTTTTGACGACCTGGTGCAGGTGCTGACCGGCGGGGAGGCGACAGGCCGCATTGAGACGGACGGCGGCACGTCGCTGCCGACACCGCCACGGCGTCCTGAGCCCCCGACAGAGACCGAGACGACGGCATCCGAAACCGAGAGCGCACCTCCGCCGACGACCATCGACACCGGGCCAACCACTAGCGACACAGAGACCACGACGGGGCCCGCCACGGTTGGCGCAACGCCTTCGCTGGAGATGAGCGACGAGGCGCGTGCTCAGATCCACGAGCACATTCCCGAGAACGATCCCAGCTACGCCAATGTTGAGCAGAAGGTCGCGATCAAGGCGAAGTTCCGCGCCGCATCGGTGGCGTATCGCGACGCGCTCACGAATGACCCGGCGACCGCGGCCCAGGCCAAAGAGGTTCTCACGGCCGCGCGCCGCGCATTCAACGACGGGGACTTCGACATGGCCGGGAACTATCTCGATACCGGCCTGCGCCTTCTCGGCGTAACCGACTGGGAGCAGAACATCGAGGCGGCAATGCACGATCTCGGGCTTATCGAGTGATCCGGATGGACCGATGCGAGACGTACGGGCGGGCGCTACAGGCGTCCGCCCTTTTTTGCAGCTACCGGCCCGTTGCAACGCGGTGAGGCGATGATGCCGCAGATTGACGTGCTCCTGTTCGATCTCGACAACACGCTCTACCATCCCCCCTCCGGCCTGCTTGAGGGGGGCGACCGCACCATCACCGAGTTCATCGCCCGGCGACTGGAGATGCCGTGGGAGGAGGCGGACCAGCTGCGGCGACGCACCTGGCGCGAGTACGGGGCGACCGCGCGCGGGCTCGAGGTGGAGTTCGGTATGCCGCAGCGGGAGTTCTTCGCGGGCTCCATCGAGCGCATCGACATCACGGACTACATCGACCCGCGCCCCGACTTGCGCAGGATGCTCCGCTCACTGCCACAGGTGCTCTACGTCTTCACCAATGCGCCCTCGATCTACGCCCGGCGGACGCTGGAGGCGCTTGGTATCGCGCAGCTCATCGAGGATGTCTTCGACATCGAGACGACCGGCGGACGTCCGAAGCCGGAGTGTGGATGCTACGAGCACGTCATCGAAGCTGTGGGAGTGCCCCCACGACAGATCGCGCTGCTGGAAGACACCGAGGCGAACCTGGAGCCGGCAGCCGAGCGTGGGATCACGACGATCAAGATTGGCTCTCCCCCACCGAGCGGTGAACACCTCTACCTGGAGGACCTGATGGACCTGCCGGAGCTGCTCGAGGACCTGCCGGACTGATTCGGCCGGCAGTGGCCTCACGCCCCCTCTTCTTCGCGAGAATCGTTAGATACCTCGTCGATCCGGGAATTGCGGATAACCATCTCGCGCCCGTCCCGCGTGCGCAGCGTTGTCGTGCGCAGCGACAGATCGGTCACCGTCCCGCGGTGCTCGCCGATCGTCACGCGGTCTCCGGGCACATACAGGTCCTCGTAGTTGATCAACCATCCGCGCATACAGTCACGCAGCACGCCCTTCGCCACGATCAGTGCCGCGATTGCCAGCAGCACGATCGCCGGAATGACCTCTGCGCTGGTGGGCAGGCCGAATATGCGGAGGATCATCAGCAGGCCGACCGCGTACCACACCGTCCGACTGATCGCGAGCGGCACGCCCTGCACGATCCGCCGGCGTCTCACGCGCTCGGTCGGCTCGCGAGAGGCGTCCGCGCGAAGTGCCGGCGCAAGGGCGCGCCGAATCGCTCGAGCGGATAACACATGGAGCAACTCAAAGGCCCCGGCCGCGAGGATCGCGTACGCCAGCTTCATCGGCAGTGAGCTGAGCCATACCTCGCGAACATATTCGAAGAATCCCTGCACGCTGTCCGCCTCCAGTTATTCGATCGTCTGATGGTCCTCGGTCTGATCGTGCCCGGTCTGCTCGTCGCCGTCCTCCGGCATTGGGAGTATCGTGTAGGGGCCGGGAGGAAGATTGACGCGCATCTCCCGCATCTGCTCTTCTCGTTTCATTCGCTCTCGGATGCGTGCGGACCTGCGTCGTACCACGATCCACGCGACGATGAAGGCGATCACGAACAGGCCGCCGATGATGGCCTCCGAAAGCGGCCCGGCGGCGTGTCCGACGTATCCGGTTCGCAACCCCTCCAGCCACTCGCGCTCCATCTGCGGAACCGGTCGGTGGAAGGCCAATCCCAGTGCGAGCTGCAGGTCGCGGCCCTTCGCAAGCTGCTCGAGCAGCGGACTGATGCCCTCCCCCGGTCGGATCTCGCTGAGATACTCCACAAGCGTGTAGCTCTGCGCGTAGGCCAAAGAGACCTGTTCCCGTTCGCCGTGGAAGGCAGCGTCCAGTTCCTCGATGGTCAGCAACTCTTCGGCGAGGGCGGCGTCGGCGATCACCTGGCGTTCCGCGCGGTCGAAATCGCCTGCGGCGTACTGGGCTATGCCCTCGTGCAGCCAGCGGGGCAGAACATTCGCCTCGTCCCCCATCCGCACATGCAGCATGATATGGGCCAGTTCGTGGGTCAGCAGCTTCGGCAGGCGCTGCGGTCCCATGGGCTTGACCACCACGCGCAGTCTCCCGGGCATGGCCCGGCCCATCGTCCACGGTTTGTTCTCGGTGCCCGTCAGCCTGTCGAACTCAGCCCGGGAGCGGACAATGAAGACGTCGATGCGCTCCTGCGGTTCCACGTCGAGCAGCCCTCGCAGCCGCGTGATTCCGTCACTGCCGGAGTCGCGCGCAATCTTCGCAAGGTCCTCATGCTCGGGCCAGTAGGCCACTCTCAGGTGCTCAGTGCCCAGCGCATGCCGCACCGGCTCGGCCACTGCGCTGCCGATTGCCACCAGCAGCGCCACGCACAGGCCCAGCACGATCCCAACGCGTGTCATCCTCGATCACTCAAGGGCAGGGCACCTGCTGCGCGAGCGGCACCACCGGCAGTGCATTCCGGTGACACAGGGGAATTCGGTGGCCACCCGGATCCTGTCGGCCAGGCGGGTGGCGCGCCGCACCAGTTGCTCCAGTTCGTCGTCGGAGAACCGGACGCGATGGCCGCTGCCACGCCGCAACGAGTACATGGTCACGGACACGTCCTCGCCGGGAAAGTGGTCCTGGACACAGGCGAAGAACAGGCCCCAGCCTGTGCTCTCACAGATGTCTTTGGCTGAGGGAGGCTTGCGGGTCGTGAGCCAGCGCAGCGCATTGACACCTCCGTCCTTCTCGCGCATCACCGCACCGGCAACGGAGACGAAGCGGTGGTCACCGCGCTCCACTTCCATGCGTAGATCGACGTCAAGCAGATCGGCAGCCGCCCCCGGTGGGTCCTCGTGGTATTCATGCAGCATGCGAAGGCCCTGGGCGTGCAGCCGCTCCTCCTCCAGACTGTCCGCGCAGGCCGAGCCATCCCAGGCGTCCTCGAACACGTCATCAAGTCGATCGCAACCAACTGAGCCGGGACCGCCCAGTCGATAGCAGTCTACCAGTGCCTGGCGGACGGCCTGATGGAGAATGGCCGGACCGCCGAGGAAGCGCCTCGTCTCCTCTCGCGGCACAAACCATGACAGCAGGAACTTCTGCGGGCACTGCTGGTAGTCGGCGAGGTTTCGGGCGGTAAAGGGCCGATCGGGAAGATCGATCGGCTCCACGATCTCGGGTGCGCCGTCGTTCTGATCTGAATCAGATGCAGCCACTGTCATCTCACCTCACGTGCAGCTTCGTTGACACCGGCGCCGCGACCTGCCGCCTGTCACAGGGAGGTCCCGACCCCGGTTCCGGCGCATATCATCTTCGGGGGTCATCCATGCCTCGGCAGCGTTCGCCCGACAATCTCAGTCACGCGATCTTCCCTCATCGGACACCGGATCCGGAACTGCGGGATCTTGCCGGAGCACTTGTGCGCGGGCGCGATGCCCTGCTTGTGACTCCGGATGCGCAGTCTCGCCGGGTCCCGTGGATACTCGCCGCAGCCGCGGGGCGCCTCCCCGTGCTCGTCATCGCACCATCGGACCGCAATCTCGCGGAGCGGGCGCGGGCGCTGACGGAGCGCTGCGATCTCGTGACCTGCCATCTGCGTGCCGACATGACCGATGAGGCCGTGGGCACTATGCGCGAGCAGTTCGCCTCAGGTCGATGGGACGCCGCGTTCGTGTCGGCGCGAAGCCTCGGCGATCCGCGGCTCAAGTCCGCCGCACAAAGCCTCGACACGGGCTTGCTTGTGATCGAGCAGGCGCAACGCGTGAGCGTCCGCGACAGCCGCCACGATCCCGCATGGCTGGAGGCGGCCTCCCTCGCACAGCGCGCCACGAGCGTCCTCGCCCTGAGTGACGTCGCGTCCCCGGAGACCCGCCACGATATTAGCTCCGCCCTGGGCCTGAGCGACTGCCGGGTTGAACTGGTCGGCCTCGATCGGCGCGACCTGCGGATCGAAATGCACCGCGCCGAGAGCACCCGCAAGCAAAGCGCGCTGCTCCTGGGCCTGCTGGAGGACGCTCCCGAGCGGATGGTCGTGTACGTCAGCCAGCGTGTCGAAGCCGAGCGCATCGCGGCCCTCATACGCGACGAACGCGGCTTCGATGCATTGGACATAACGAACGTGAGCGGCTCCGAGTTCGCCGCGGCGTTGCGGCGATTCAGGGAGGGCTCCCTGCGCGTGGTCGTGACCACCGGGGCACTCGATCTTGATTCGGATCACCCGCCGATACCGGTGACCGCGACAGCTGGGCTGCCGGAGAGTCTCGAACTGCTTCACCGTCAACTGCATGTCGCGAGCGGCCCTGATGCGCGCGCGGCGGTCATCTACGGGCCCGACGAGCAGGCCCGTCTGCAGCGCCGGGCACTTCAGACGGGCTTCGACGCCGGGCACCTGCTCTCGGTGTACCGGGCGGTGGGCGACGGGAAGCGGATGTCTCATTTCGAGCTGTCCCGCCGCAGCGGCATGCATCCGGATGACGTCGCCGCCGGCCTGGCGATCCTGATTCGCGAGGGCGCCGTGGCGCCGAAGGCGCGCGGCGATGACTGGGTGCAGGTTCGGCCCGAAGGGGCCCTTTCCGGCGAGGCGCTGGAGCGCTGGGACCTGCACGTTGACTCAGTTCGCCGCGCGAGGCTCCAGCAGGCGGAGCAGGTGCTGGAGTTCGCCAGATCGCGCCGGTGCCGCCGCCGGGCGCTGGCCGAGGTGCTGGGTTATCCGCTGATCGACACCGACTGCACATGTGACCGCTGCAGGCCGAGGACGCCTGTCGAGGTTCCGGTGCGAATGTCCACGGGCTACCCGATCGAGACTGAGGATTGCCGCGGATGGGCGCTGGCGCTCTACCGCCGGCCGGGTGAGGACGAGCCAACCGAAGGAGCGGCGAAGCTTCTGCACGCGCTCAAGTATGAGGGGTGCGAAGCCTCCGGGCGGCGCCTCGCCGCGCTGATGTACCAGCGTGTGCGAAAGTCGCGTACGTATCGCGGTTGCGAGGTGATCGTGCCCATCCCCCCGTCTGCTCGTGGCGCTGACGACGCTCCGGCCGTGGCGCTTGCGCGGGAAAACGGACGGCTTGCGGAGGTGCCCGTGGCCGCCGCTCTGATGTCGGCGGACGCGCCCGATCGACGCCCGCAGAAGGAACTCAGTTCGCTCAGTGAGAAGGAGCGGAACATAGCACATGCCTTCGACGTGACAGACCGCGAGGCCATCGCCGACCGGTCCGTGCTGTTAGTAGACGATATCTTCGATTCAGGCGCCACGCTGCAGGAGGCCGCCCACACACTCAAACGCGCCGGTGCGGCTGACATCCGCCTGTTGACGGCGGTCCGGACCTCCTTCGGCTGGCGCCGGGATGTATGACACCCATGAGGATCACCACTCCCCAACCGGACGAGCAGGACCCGGCGGCGTGGGCCGCCCTGTACTGGTCGGGGCGCATCGGGCCGGCGGGCTTTTTGCGCCTGCTCGCGCGCTTCGGCTCCGCGCGGGCCGTGCTCGCGGCAGACCAGGCAGATCTGGCAGCGCCGAGTCTGCGTCTCAAACCACGCCAGATCGAGGCGATCACAGGTGACGCCCTCGACCATGCGGAGAGCATCGAGGTGGAACTGCGGGCGCTTCGAGATGACGGGATCGCCGTGATCTGCTCGTTCGAGGACTGCTATCCTCCGGCTCTGCGCGATGCGCGCAATCCACCACCGGTCATCTGCATGCGCGGCGACCTGGCGCCGGAGGACCGACCGGCCCTGGCGATCGTGGGCACGCGCGAGCCGACCGCGGAGGGACGCTCGGTCGCGCGGCAGGTCGCAGCAGCCTGCGCCGAGCGGGGCCTGACGGTCGTGTCAGGGCTTGCGCTCGGCATTGACGCTGCGGCCCATCGTGGCGCGCTGAAGGCGGGCGGGCGCACCATCGCCGTCCTCGGTTCGGGCATCCGTCACATCCACCCGAAGCGCCATGTTCGGCTCGCCGGGCGCGTCGCCGCCTGCGGTGCAATCATCTCGGAGGTCGCGCCCGACGCCCATCCGAGCGCGGCGCGGCTGATGGCCCGCAACCGCCTGACCAGCGCACTCGCGCGGGGGGTGCTCGCCGTCGAATCAACAGAAAGCGGCGGCACGCTGCAGACGGTCGATGATGCGTGGCGCCAGGGCCGGGTTGTATTCGCCTGCGACTGGCAGTCCGACAAGCCTCAGGCGGCGGGCACGCGCGCGCTGATCGCTCGGGGAGCGCGGCCGATCCTCGGGCCCGACGCCATGGACACCATCGAGCACCTGCTGGCCAGTCACGAGCCACCCGCTCCCGACCAGCCTCAGCTTCTATGAGCGGAGGGCGTATCAACGGATAGTGGTTATGTTCGTGGCGAAAGCTGCAGGGCTTGTGGCCCGCGTCAGGCGAAGGCTCGCCCGACCTCCAAACGGCGACCCACTCGCTACGCTCGGGTCGGGTTCGGAGCAGGCGCGGCTATCCGACAGCGTGTCGTTGTCGTCCGGAGGGATGGGGAGCGAGAGGTGTCATCTACCTCCGCCCATCGGTCGCGCAAAGCGCGACAGGCCGTCTGCCTGTTATCCTTAATGTTTGATACGGAGCCTCGCAGGGACGGGCAGGTCATGACCGAGCGGGGAACGAACAACCTTTCGCCCAGAAGCGCTTCTACGAGAGGACTACCGCGATGATTGATCCACACGAGATGACACGCGAATTCTGCGAACTTGTTCGCGTTGACAGCCCCTCACTGCAGGAGGCCCCGGTCAACGAATTGATCCGCGAGCGCCTGGCAGAGATGGGCATCGAGGCCGAAGAGGATGATGCCGCCGCGACGGTCGGGGGGAGTGCGGGCAACCTGATCGCGCGGATACCCGGCGCAGAGGGGGCACCGACGGTCCTGCTCAACGCGCACACCGACACCGTGGAGCCCGGCTGCGGCATCTGCCCCGAGGTCAAGGATACGGTCATCTGCAGTGACGGCAGCACCGTGCTCGGGGCGGATGACAAGGCCGGTTGCACGATCATCCTGACCGCGCTCCGCCATCTGATGGATGAGGGCCTGAGCCACCCGCCGCTGGAAGTCGTATTCACCGTGGCGGAGGAGATCGGACTGTGCGGCGCCCAGGCGCTGGACCACGATGGGCTGGAGGCGCAGATGGGCTACGTGATGGATGGCGGGCGGACCATGGGCGTGATCACGCACGCGGCACCGTCGGCCTGCAAGTTCGAGTGGCAGGTCCATGGCGTCGCGGCACACGCGGGCGTCTGCCCGGAGCGCGGCCTCAACTCCATCAGGGTCGCGGCCGAGGCGATCGCCGAGATCCCCGTGGGGCGACTGGACTTCGAGACGACCGCGAACATCGGGGTCATCAACGGTGGCGACGCGACCAACATCGTCCCCGAACTGACGGTGGTGCGCGGTGAGACGCGCAGCCACTCCGAGGAGAAACTGGAGCGCCAGCGCGACCTGATGGTCAGGGCGTTCGAGCAGGCTGCGCGGCGACATGACGCGGATCTCGATGCCGATGTCACCAGCACCTACCGCAGCTTCGACATCGCGCGCGAGGAACCGGTGCTGGACTACGCCTGGCGGGCCTGTGAGCAACTGGACTGTGAGCCGCAGATGGAACGCGGCGGGGGCGGCAGCGACGCGAACGTCTTCAACGAACACGGCATCCCCAGCGTGATCCTCGCCACCGGCCCGGCGGAAGTACACACCGTGAACGAGTGGGTCGACGCCAAGCTCATGGCCGAGAGCGCACGGTGGCTGAGCGAGACGCTGACACTGATCGCGAGTGAGGCCCGATCATGAGCACACTTCAAGCAGGCGCGACGGCCATCGACATCACGCCGCCGCTGGGGACATTCATGGGCGGCTATGCGGCCCGCGATCACGGGGCGGAGGGTGTCCACGACCCGCTCCATGCAAAGGCCCTCGCGCTGGATGATGGCGAGACCGCCCTGATGCTGATCACCTGTGATGTCATCAGCTTCAACTACGGCTACGTGGACCCGATCCGCGAGCGCGTCGAAGACGTAACCGGGATCCCCGCGTCAAATGTGCTTGTGAGCAACTCGCACACGCACTCCGGGCCGCTGACGTACGGTGTCCTCGGTGACGATCTTGCCGACGACGAGTACCTCGCAGTGCTGGCTGAGAAGCTGGTCGCCGTGGCTCAGATGGCGGCAGATGAGCGGCGTCCGGCGACGGTCGGCTTTGCGCGCCGTGACGTCCGCGTGGGGTACAATCGGCGCGAGATGGCGCACGAGGAGCCGCTGCAGGGAGTGCCGCTGCGGGGGCCGCTGGCGCCGTGGGTGGATGTGATGGCCGTCCGGGGTGACGATGGCGACCTGATCGCCGCCTGGTTCTGCCACGCCGCCCACGCGGTCGTGCTTGGCGGTGACAACTACCTGATCTCCGCGGACTGGCCCGGAGCCGCGCAGGCGGCCGTCGAGGCGGTGTATCCGGACTGCGTGGCGATGTTCGCGCAGGGCTGCTGTGGCGATATCAACGCGGTCCGCTCGCGCCCGGGGACCTTCGACGAAGTGAACAGCCGGGGACGTAAGGTTGGGGGCGCCGTGATCTCGGCCGTTGAGGACGCCGAGCCTCTCGCGGACGTCACTGTCGGCGCCACCGCACGCACCATCGATCTGCCGCTGCAGGAGCCGCCACCGGTGGACGAGATCGAGACGGAGATAGCGGCCCTGCGCGAGCAGCAACAGCAGGCAGAGGCGGCCGGCGAGATCGTGGCCGAGCAGGTGGCGCGCTGGCGCATCATGCGGCGCGAGGAGTTCGTCGAACTTGCGCGCACAGACGCAACTGACCTCACGCGACCACTCAGGGCCACCGCCGCGCGTGTCGGCCCGGGCGTCATCGTCGGGCTTCCCGGCGAGGTGCTGGTCGAGTACGCGCTGTGGATCGATCGCGACTCACCGTTCGACCATACCATCGTGCCCGCGTACACCAACGGGATGATCGGCTACATCGCTACCGCCAGCGCCATCGCCCGGGGTGGCTACGAGGTGCACGGCTCCTTCGATTACTACGGCGGCCTCCCGCTGCGCGCGGAGACCGAGCCGATTCTGCTCAACGGTATCGCGGAGCTGCTCGATGACCTTGCCTGACGATCAGTCATCTTCGTGCGGCGCGTCCGGCGCATCGGTTTCAGGCAGCCACTGCGCGAGTTCGCGGTTCCTGTCCTCGTGCTGCGGGTCGCCGGCGAGGTTCGTCCACTCCAGCGGATCCGCCACCTCATCGTAAAGCTCCTCGCTGCCGTCCGCGTACCGCGTGTAGCGCCATCCCTCAGAGCGCACCGAGTGGTTTCCGAGCAGGTGCGTCGTGACGACCGGCCGCTCCCACTGGGCACCGGTGTCCTCCAGCAGCGGGCGGATGCTCACACCGTCAAGCTGCCCGTCCGGTGGCTGAAGCCCGCACAGTTCCGAGAGCGTCGGGTAGATGCTCAGGGCGCTGACGGTCCGTGAGCAGCGCTCGCCGGTAGGGGTGACGCCCGGCACCGAGAAGATCAGCGGCGAGTGTGTGGCCTCCTCCCACAGCGCGAACTTCCGCCAGTGCAGCTTCTCGCCAAGGTGCCAGCCGTGATCGCTCCACAGCACGACGATCGTGTTGTCCGCGTACTCGCTGGCTGCCAGCGCATCGAGAACCTTCCCCACCTGCGCGTCGCAGAAGGCGCCGCAGGCGAGGTAGCCCTGTACCGCGCGCTCCCAGTTGTCAGTCGAGGTGACGGCCTCGTGATCCTGTGTGCGGGCGAACCTCCGCCCCGCCTCGGGGATGTCGTCGAGGTCGTTTTCATTCACATTCGGCAGGATGATCTCATCGACCGGGAACATGTCGAAGTACTTCTGTGGCGCGTACCAGCGCAGATGCGGGCGGAAGAGTCCGCATGCGAGGAAGAACGGCTCCTCGAAGCCGCCCTCGATCTGCTCCACACACCAGC
>CAZAHB010000151.1:0-13326 GCA_964484945.1 uncultured Armatimonadia bacterium
TTGATCTCAGCGATCTCCTCCTCGAGGCGCTCTACGTCCTCGGCGATCTCGTCAATCCGCTCACAGTCGCTGAGAAGGTCCCTGTTCTGTACCTTGTCGCGCCGGTGCAGCGTGTAGACCTTGGTGCCCATTTCAATCAGCAGCTTCTCCCGCTCGCGCGAGAGGTCCCGGATCTCATTGCGCCGGTCGCTCACGGCGTTGACATCCTGCCACCACTCGCTCACGGCGCTGCTGGTTTTCTTCGCCCACTTAGAAACTCGCTTGTTTGCCGACTTAATCTGATCGCCGATTCCTGCCATCTTCCTCATCTCCTCATAGCCCATCTCAATGTGGCGGGATAGCGTAAGGGTCGCGTCCATCGAACGGCCGGGCCGGGTCGGAGACCGGCCCCTCCAGACAGAACGGATGACGACGCGCGACAACCACTGAACGACCGGACGACTCAGAGCATCTTCGGCCGCTCGTCCAGCCGATGCAGGCCCGCGTCCAGCGCCGCCTGCACGGCCTCGCGATAGTCCTCGCGCGTGATCCGGCGCGAGATCTCAGGAAACTCGTTCGCCCGGTAGCACGGCCGGTACTGCGCCATCACGTTCACGTACGTGTCCTCGCTCAGCGACGCGAGGAACTGCATGATCTGTTGCGTCCCGGCCAGGCCCTCGGGCATGACCAGGTGGCGAGCCAGCAGACCGCGCCGCGCGATCCCGTTTTCGTCGATCTCAAGATCGCCAACCTGGCGATGCATCTCGGTGATCGCGGCCCGCATGACCTCCGGGTAGTCCTCCGCGCCGGAGAGGCGCTTTGCGACCTCCGGGTCGGCGTACTTCGCATCCGGCATGTAAATGTCTACAATTCCGTCCAGCAGCCGCAGCGTCTTCAGCGAATCATAGCCGCCCGTATTATACACCAGCGGGACAGTCAAGCCGTCCTCGATCGCCGGCCCGAGTGCGTCCAGGATCTGCGGCACGAAGTGTGACGGTGAGACGAAGTTGATGTTGTGACAGCCGCGCTCCTGAAGCCCCACCATAATATTCGCAAGTTCGGTGGCAGTGACCTCTCTGCCTTCGCGGCCATGGCTGATCTCGTAGTTCTGGCAGAACACGCAGCCGAGGTTACAGCCCGCGAAGAAGATCGTCCCGGAGCCACCGGAGCCGACCAGGGGCCGCTCTTCGCCGAAGTGCGGCGCAGCCGAGCAGATTAGCGCCTGCTCTCCCCCACCGCAGAAGCAATCCGCCCCGGCTGTGCGATCGGCGCGACATTCACGCGGGCAGATGGTGCACTCGCGCAGCAGGTCCATGGCTGCGTCGGCGCGTTGTTGCAGCGTGCCGGTTTCGTACGCGTCCACGTAGCCGGGGCGATCGTCTGCCACGTCGCCTCACTCCACGAGTCCGTCGAGAAGCTCCTCGATGTCTCCCCGGGCGCCACGAAAGTTCATGTCGAAATGCACCGGCGTCACCGAGACGCAGCCGCTCTGGATGGCGCCGATGTCGGTCCCCTCGTCACAATCGCACTCGCGCGGCTCTCCCGAAAACCAGTAGTAGCTGCGACCACGCGGATCGATGCGGCGATCCAGCGAATTCACGTAATCCCGGCGGCCCAGGCGCGTGAGCATCGCCGGCCCCAGATCCTCCGCGCAGACGTTCGGGACATTCACGTTCAGGAATGTGTCAGCAGGAAGCGAGTGCGTCACCAGTCTCCGAGCCAGTCGCGCGGCGAAGTCGGCCGCCGGCTCAAAAATGCAGTCCTCGTATTCTGTCACGGAGATGGCGAATGACGTAATCCCCTGCAGTGCCCCTTCCATCGCGGCCGAGACCGTCCCCGAGTAGAGGACCTCCTCGCCGAGGTTCGCTCCGCCGTTGATCCCGGCGACGACCAGGTCCGGAGCCGGTCGGCTGTCGGCGGTGGCGAGGATCGTGCAGTCGGCGGGCGTCCCGTTCGTGGCCAGGGCCTCCTCCACCGGCGCGTCAAGCTCAACGGCCGTCATGCGCAGCGGCTTGTGCAGCGTGATGCCGTGGCCGGCAGCGGATTTCTGGCGCTCGGGCGCAATGACGATGACCTCCCCCAGCGGCCCCATCGCCCGTGCCAGCGCAAGCAGCCCCGGGGCATGAATTCCGTCATCGTTTGTGACAAGTATTCTCATGTTGGCTCCCACTGGACGTCACGAATGTGTGGCGAACGCGGTCGCCGCCCCGCGCGGCTGTCAGTCGTCGAAGCGCACGATCTCAAGACGCGTCACGCCCGACTGGTTGCGGATCTCCTCACGCACCTGCGCCGCGACGTTTCCGGCGACGGTCACGGCCATCAGTCCGGTCCCATCGATCATCTCGCGGCCCACCTGAATGCCGAGGATACTGATCTCGGCGTCGCCGAGGATCTGCCCCACCGTGCCCACGAAGCCGGGCCTGTCGGCCCGGGCGTTCCAGATCAGCACCACCGTGTCTCGTGGCGTCAGATCCAGGCCGAAGCCGGCGATCTCCACGATGCGCGCCTGCCCGCGGTCAAGGATCGCTCCCGCCACCTCAACCGGACCGTTCTCGGCGGAGACCGATGCGCGCAGGTAGCGCGAATAGCCTCGCGTGTCGGCCGCAACACCGTGGCTCATCTGCAGTCCGCGCTCAGCAGCGATGACCGGCGCGTTGACGTAGTTGACCGGTTCATCCGCCAGCGCTGTCAGGATCCCGGCGAGGAAGTGTCCGTCCAGAATGTCCAGGTGCTCCTGTGCGCCATCGCCGCGGGCGTAGAGGGCCGCCTGTCGTGGCGGGCCCACCAGCAGCGACGCCTGCAGCCTGCCGATGCTCTCCGCGAGCGGCAGGAATGGGCCGATCTCGTCGAGTTCATCGCGCGTGAGCGCCGGGACATTCACCGGCCAGCGCGGGCGCCCGCCTGCCAGCACCTCGAGCACCTGCTCGGCCGCCTCCCGCGCCACCAGCGCCTGCGCCTCTTCGGTCGATGCGGCGACGTGCGGAGTGGCGATCACCTGTGGCCGACCGACCAGCTCGGGGCTGGGCTCGGGCTCGTGTTCGAATACGTCCAGGGCCGCCCCCGCGGGTGCTCCCCGCCGGAGGGCATCGATCAGCGCCTCCTCGTCCACAAGGCCCCCGCGCGCGCAGTTTATTAGCAGGGCACCCGACTTCATCCGCGCCAGTTCCTCGGCACCGATCATATGCCGGGTCTGCTCGGTGAGTGTCGCGTGCAGGCTGATTACGTCCGACTTTTCTAGCAATTCATCAAGCTCGACCGGCTCGACGCCAAGCTCACGCGCGGTGTCATCCGGCACGTAGGGATCGTGTGCCAGCACCGTCATCTCAAAGGCCCGGGCGCGCTTCGCGACCTCCTGCCCGATCTTGCCGAGGCCGATGATCCCCAGTGTCTTCCGGTAAAGCTGTCGGCCGATGGCCTCTTTCTTCGCCCATCGGCCCTCCTTGAGCGCGGCGTTGGCCGACGGGATGCGTCGCGCCAGCGCCAGCATCATGCCCATGGCGTGCTCGGCGGCGGCGATGGTGTTTCCGGTGGGGGTGTTCACGACCGCGATCCCGCGGCGCGTGGCGGCGTCGAGGTCGATGTTATCCACGCCGACGCCTGCACGAGCGATGACGCGCAGGTTCGGCGCGGCCTCGATCAACTCCGCGTCACAGTCGGTCCCGCTGCGGACGACCATGCCGTCCACATCGGCCGCGGCTGCCATCAGACGCTGACGATCCCAGTCGCCGGCGAGGATGACCTCGGCTCTGTCGAGCAGCAGGTCGATGCCTGCGTCGGCGATCGGATCGCAGATCAGGACGGTGGGCATTGTCAGCGCTCTCCCCGTGCTGCATCGCGCGCGGCGTAGAGCATCGCATCGGCGTCACAGTCGTGCCCGAGGGTCGCCAGTCCATCCGCGAGCGCCTCGACGGTCAACTCGATGTGCTGCAGACTGACCATTCCCATGTGGCCGATGCGGAAGATCCGTCCCTTCAGGTCACCCTGTCCGCCGGAAATCAGGACGTTATGCGTATCGCGAAGGTACGCGACCAACTCGACGCTGTCTACGGGCGATTCGACGGCCGTAACGGTCGCGGATCGTGCGCCCTCTTCGGCAAACAGCTTCAGGCCGCCGGCCTGCACAGCCGCGCGCGTGGCAGCGGCCATCGCTGCATGACGGGCGAAGACGGCGTCGAGCCCCTCCGCCTCGATGAGATCAAGCGCTGCGGCCAGCCCAGCGATCAGGGTAGTCGCGGGCGTGTAGGGCGTCTGCCCTTCGCGCAGTTTCCCGCGGGCCTTCTGCAGGTCGAAGTAGTACGCAGGCATCTCGGCGCGCTCGGCGGCATGCCACGCCTCATCCCGCACCCCCACGAAGGCAAGGCCCGGTGGCATCATGAGGCACTTCTGGGAGCCGGAGACAACCACATCCACGCCCCACGAATCGGCCTCAAAGGGTACCCCGCCGAGGCAGCTTACGGTGTCGCAGATCACCAGCGCGCCCGCGCTCTTTGCGGCAGCCGCAATCTCCTCGATCGGGTGCATGACGCCGGTCGATGTCTCGTTATAGACCATCAGCAGGGCGCGGAAGGCGTCTTCTTCGAGAGCCTCGCGCACGGCCTCCGCGTCGGCGGCCTGCCCGGGCTCGACTTTCAATGTGCTGACCTCGGCCCCGAAGGTCGAGGCTATTTCCCTCAGGCGCGTGCCGAACTTCCCGCTCTCGATGGCCAGCGTGCGATCACCGGGCGAGAGGAAGCCCGTGATCGCGGCCTCAAGCGCGCCGGTGCCTGAACTGGTGAGCGTGAGCACATCGCCTGAGGTGCCCATCAACCGCTGCAGGCCGCCGGTGCACCGCGCGAGCAGTTCGGCCATCTGCCCGCCGCGATGATAGAAGCCCGGGCCCGAGAGCGCTTCACGCACCTCGGGCGGTAGATTGGTCGGGCCCGGTATCATCAGCAGAGGATCTGTCTCAGACACGTGCATCAGCTCAACTCACCTGCAGGGCGCGGCAGCGAAAGGCAGCGTACAGCAGCAAACGGCAGCCAACGACAGCGAACGTCCAACAAACGACGATGCGGCTGCGAGGGCCACACGACGGCCAGGCAGGCGGCGTTCAGTCCGAACTGAGTGTCACGTTCACGCGGCGATGGCGCGGACCATCCAACTCGATGAGCTGAATCCGCTGCCACGTGCCCAGAACAAGGTTCCCACCCTCGATGGGCAAATGCACCGAATTGCCCAGCAGGGTCGCAGCCAGGTGGGCGCCGGCATTGTGGTCGATGCGGTCGTGATGCCAGTCTTCACCGGCGACGAGCCCATCGACGAGCGTCAAAGTGTCATGCACGAGGCCCTCCTCGTGCTCGTTTACGTAGACCGCGCAGGTGCAGTGCGGAACGGAGACGGTGCACAGACCGGAGGATACTTCGGATTTATCCAGGATTTCGGTTACCTCGTCCGTTATGTCGAGCACCTGTCGGCGCGAGCTTGTTGGCAGAGCAAAAGTCTTGGTCACAGATCTTCCAACTCCTTGGGGCCGCTCCCACAGCGGCCCGATGCCCCCGGCGTGACGGCGTCACGGTATCGGCGGGTCAGGTGGACGGTTTGATGTCTTTCACCTGAAGCTGCAGCCTCTCAACGCCGGTGTAGTCGTCCAGTTTCGGAATAAAGCAAAGGTCCACGTGACTGTTCGATCGCGCGTCGTCGAGTCTGTCTCCCATGCCGAACGCGATGCAATCGACGTGTCGCCCGTCGGCATCGACGAGAAGCTTCAAGTGCTTCCCGCCCGCCCCGACGGTTCGGGAGCGAATAACGCGCACGTTTCGTGCGGCAAGCAGTGGCTCGGGGTTGGCCTCCCCGCACGGTTCGAGTGTCTCAAGCTGTCGAGCGAGCGCCTGATCGACCTCCCCCGGCGAGACCTCCGCGTCGATCATGATTGTCGGGCGGAGATCGCCCTCGGTGATGGTCGCCGAGCCGATCTCGTTCAACCGCTCGCGAAGAACCGGCACTTTGTCCGCGGCAAGCTCACAACCGGCTGCCATGGAATGACCACCGAACCGATCGAGCAGGTCGCTGCACTCGGTGAGCGCCTCGGAGACATCGAAGCCCTCGATGCTGCGGGCTGAGCCTCTCGCCATCGGCCCCTCGACTGCCATCATAATCGTGGGAAGACCGGTGTGCTCGAGTATCTTCGATGCGACAATACCCACGACGCCCCGATGCCATCCCTGCTTCGCAAGAACAACTACCCGGTCGCGGTCGAGATCAACCTCATCGTCCACCATGTTCAGGGCCTGCCGATAGATGTCCTCCTGCTCCGAGCGGCGCTGCGAGTTGAGGCTGTCGAGGTGCAGGGCCTGCTTGCGCGCGGCATTCTCGTCGTCTGAGAGCAGAAGCTCCAGGGCGTCGGTCGCATCTGCCATGCGCCCCACGGCATTGAGCCTGGGGCCGATGCGGTAGGCGATATCCTGCACCGAGACCGTGTCGGAGATCTCGCACAGTTCCATCAGCACCTGCAGGCCGACCTTGCGCGTGTCCGGCAGCAGCGACAGGCCGACCCTGGTCATGATGCGGTTCTCGCCGACCAGCGGACAGATGTCGGTGATGGTGCCGATAGCGACAAGGTCCAAAAAAGCACGCTGAAGCGACTTCTCGGACATGTCAAGCTTCCGACACATACCGGAGGCGAGCTTGAAAGCCAGCCCCACGGCGGCCAGTTCACGGTCCGGGTACTGAGCATCCTCGCGCTTGGGATTCACCACCAGCGCGCCCTCGGGAAGGCTCTCTCCGGGCTCGTGGTGGTCAACGACGATGACGTCCTGATCCTGCCCACACGCACAGGCGATCACGTCATGATCGCGGACGCCGCAATCGGCGGCGATGATTAACTCAGCTACGCCGGCGGATTGGCGGACCGCCCGCTCGCTCAGGCCGTACGAATCGTGAAAGCGGTGCGGCAGGTAGTAGTGAACGTCGCCGCCCAGTACGTTGAGAAAGCGCACCAGCAGCGCCGCCGCGGTGATGCCGTCCGCATCGTAGTCCCCGTGGACAAGGATCGGCTCGCCGGCTTCGAGAGCTGCGATGACGCGGTCTGCAGCCGGCTCCAGTTCCGGCAACAGGAAAGGGTCGTGCAGCTCATCAAGGGAGGGGCTCAGGAAACGCTCAGCGTCGGAGGTGTCCCCCAAACCGCGCCCGCGGAGAATTGCGGCCAATATTGGGTGTATGCGCAACTCCCGCGCCAGCCGCTCTTCGGCTTCGCGGTCACGGGGGCGAATCTTCCAGTCACTGTTGCGAATTGGTGCCATAATAAGGTTCTTCGTCCTCCGAGGTGGGCGTGGTGGAAGTATATGCCATGCCCGCGGCACTGTCAACTTGCGGCGGGGGCCGACCGCCTTCCTGAGTTGACACGCTACGCGCGCTTGCGTAGTATGGTGGCGGCGGCGCTATGCGCCACAACCGCAACCGGGCCTGTATTTGGGCCGTCGGTCTGCGGCACAGTCTTTCCGACCCCTGAATCAGCCCCGGGATGTGGTCTCGGGTGATTGACACGAGGAGGCGTACGATGAGTTTCGGCGACAGGCTTTTTGATGAATCGCACATGTGGGTGCGACCTGAGGACGACGACACCGCCGTCACGGGCCTTTCTGATTACGCGCAGGACATGATGGGCGAGATCATCTTCGCGGAGTTGCCTGAAGAGGGTGCCGCGCTCGTGCGTGGTGACGCATTCGGCACACTCGAATCGGTGAAGTCCGTCGAAGACCTCATAGCTCCGGTCACCGGGGAGGTCGTCCGGGTCAACGAGGAGGTCCTCGACGCGCCCGAGTTGATCAACCAGGATCCGACCGGCGACGGCTGGCTGCTTGAGGTCAAGCTGGAGGATCCGTCGGAGCTGGAAAGCCTGATGGATGACAGTGAGTACGAACAGCACCTCGACGCGCTCGAGGGCGAGATGGACGACGACTTCTGAGGGAGTACCCCAAAGCGAGCCCTTTGACGCGGCCGGCCGCGCTGGTGGCCGGCCGCTGTCGCAGGTGCAGGTCGATCTGATGGGTCACGGGTGATTGAATGAAACGCTGGCGTCTGATCGAAAGCGGCTTTGCAACCGGAGCAGAGAACATGGCGGTGGATGAGGCGATTGCCGCCGCGGTGGCACGTGGCGACCAGGCGCCGACGTTGCGATTCTACGGGTGGGAGCCGCCCGCGGTGTCGCTTGGCTACCACCAGGAACTGGACGAGGGAATCGACCGCGATGCGGTTCGTGAGCGCGGCTACGGCATCGTACGCCGCCCGACCGGCGGCAGGGCAATCCTGCACGCAGATGAACTGACCTACTCGTTCTGCATCCTGCAGGATCAGATCAAGGGCGGCCACTCCACGATGAAGTCTTACCGCGAGATCTCGCGCGGCATCATTGCTGGTCTTGAGCTGCTCGGTGCACAGGTGAGCCTCGGCGCGGATGAGGATGGCCCGGGACCGAACTTCTCCGGCCAGGACCACGACGCCAGCGCCGGCGCCGATGCCGCGAAGCCGATCTGCTTTGCGAAAACCGCCCGCTGCGATCTGCAGGCAGCCGGGCGGAAGGTCGTCGGCAGCGCGCAGGTGCGACGCGACGGTGGGATCCTCCAGCACGGGTCGATTCCGATCACCATCGACCTCGAGGATCAGGTGGCGGTCATGCCCGGGACGGACGGCCGGGTCGCGCGCAAGGTACTCGCGGGTGCCGCGATGAGCGTAACGGAATTGCTCGGGCGGGATGTCAGCTACGACGAGCTGAGCGAGGCGGTCGCCCGGGGCTTCGCGGCGAGCTTCGGGAAGGAGCTTGCGCCGGTCGAGCTTTCCTCCGACGAAGTCGCCGACGCCGAGCGGCTGCTGGAGGAGAAGTACGCCACCGACCAATGGAATGAGCGCGTGCCGCGCGGGTAGGGCATGCGCGGAGGTCTGGATATGAGCGGTGGAAAAGCGCGGACGATCATCCTCGCGGGAATCTCCGGTGGGGCTGCAGCGAACGTGGCGATGTTTTTCACCTTCCGCCTGCTGGGGATGGGTCTGGACGGCCAGGGCATCCTCCTCGACCCGGCGGTGCAAAGCGAGAAACTGATCGCGGTCTGGACCCAGGTGGAGCCGCTTCCGCGAGTGGTCACCGAGCCAATCCTGATGGGCCTGGGCGTGCTGGCATTCGGCCTGCTGCACGCGTGGATCTACCTCGGCATCTCCCCCGCCTGGCCGAAGGGCGTGGTCCCGCGAGCGCTGCGTTTCGGGGGCATGATCTTCGGGATGGTCTTCGTCTGGTGGGAGTTTTTTACCCCGTTCAACATGTTCGGCGAGCCCGTGTGGTTGACGCTGATCGAGCTGACATTCTGGGCAGTGGTCGCCTTCGCCGAAGCATTCGCCCTGGTGGCGGTAGCCGAAACGTACGCGAGCGACGCCCCATGAACGTGGGGCGACGAGCCACGGGTGACCTCTTGGCTGTTGGCTATTGGCCGCTGGCGACTGGCGTCACCCCATCGGCACATCCACGACTGTCCGCAGGCCCGGCCGGGCGTTCATCAGCGGGTGCATGAAGTTGATGACGGTCCCGGCAGTGGCGGTGTCGCCGTGGATCCCGCCCTGCACGACCGCATGCACCGGCGGCACGCCGTCGATGCGAACTTCGTCGCACTCATCCTCGCCCAGGGCCATGATAAGCTCCAGCTCAAGGTCTCCCATGCGCAGTGTCTGATGCTGCCCGCGCACCTGGCCGGGGATGACATCGAAGTAATCTGACGAGATCGGCGCCTCGGCGATGACCGGCTCGATCGTTTCCTCGTACCCATCCCAGGGCCAGCCCAGCGAATCGGCCAGAAGCGCCGCGGATTCGGCCAGGCCGACGTGTCCGATGCTGCCTTCTGAAGCCAGGCCCCGGAACTGCTTCTCGCTCATGGCGCTGCCGATCTTCGCCTGAAGCTGCCGGCGGCGCCGCGTGGCGTCCAAAAAGCGCCCGGCGTAGACCGAATCGACGCGCTGGCAGACGCGGGACATGACGAACGGGAAGAGGTCGAGAACGAAGCCGGGATTGACGCCCGCACCGAGCAAGGCGGCGTCATTGGCGATAGCGATCTCCGACAGGCGCTCTGCGGCCTGCTCCGCCCGCAGCCACGGGAAGAGCAGTTCCTCGCAGGTGGAGATGCAGCGCAGTCCCCGTTCGAGCACCGCCGCGAACTGCGATTCGACCTGCTCTACGTGAGAGCCGGTGCAAACGACCGCAAGCTGCGCCCCCGCCTCCGTACCGCGCTGTAGAGCGTCCTCCATCTTTTCGGCGACATCGATCCCCGGAAGCGCGTCATCCCCGGCGATCTCCGCCAGGGGCCTTCCAGCGATCTCAGGCGATATATCCGCGCACGCGACCGGCTCGCAGATATCCGCGTGAAATCCGGCCTGGACTATCTCCAGCCCGATCGTGCCCAGGCCAATGTGAACGGTTTTCAGTGGACTGCGCATGTGCGACACCTCCGTGGAGGTAGGGTGACCAGCCGCGCGGAGTGTACACCATCTCGAGCAATACGGGCAAGCCGAGCGGACGCCGGCCGCCCGCCCCGTACGGTAGAACTCAAGAATGCACTCGGATTGGCTGATAACAGAACTGACGGCGCCGGGGATCCCGACGCTACCTATCGAGGCCGATCAAATCGAGGTGTGACCATGCCCATCACGATGCTGCTCGCGGTCGAGGACCCGGATCGCTACACCCAACTCGCCACAGCCGTCAACGCCATGGGTCTGGGTACGAGACATGTCACGACCGGGCAGGACGTGTTAAGTGTGCATGATCGTGTCAGCCCCGACCTGATACTCGTTGGGGCGGGTCTGCCGGATATTCACGCGCTTGATGTCTGCCGCAGGTTGCGCTGCGCCAGCGACGTACCTCTGATCGTGGTGGCGGACGACGAAGCGGATCTCGATCGCGTGCTCGCACTGGAACTGGGCGCTGACGACGTCGTGAGCGCATCATGTTCCTCGGACGAGCTGCAGGAACGCGTCAAAGCCGCTCTGCGGCGTGGCGCGGATGTGCCGCTGGACGAGGAGCCGGAGGATCTGATGGACTTCGGCCATCTGGCGATCGATCGCCGCACCAATCGCCTGATCATCGATGACGAGGTCCGCGGTCTTACCCCGATGGAGACGGACCTGATGTGGGCGCTGGCCGAAAACGCCGGGAATGTCGTCCGCTCGGAGGATCTGCTGCAGGACATATGGGGCTATCCACCCGGCATCAAGACCCGTACTCTTGACGTGCATATCGGCCGCCTGCGTAAGAAGCTCGGCGAGGACGGCCGTAATCCTCGACACATCATCACGGTCCGTTCTGTGGGCTACCGTTTCGAACCGTCGCCCTGCGAGAGAGATGATGAGGGCTCTGCCGCGTAGTGGATTAACGGGATTCCACAACCATCGATATGGCAACGGTTTCGGCACTTTTCCTCCCTTCGCTCGGAATCTTTCCCCCTTTCGGGCCGCCGCACACAATCTTGACTTGCCCCCATGTATGTCTTACAATCCCATGGCGTTCGGATTGTGTGTTCGGGGTTGACAGGAGGACTACCCGTGAAGGATGACACGAAATTCCTGATCTTCATCGGCGACGGGATGGGCGGACGCCCGATTGCCGGCCTGGACAGTCAAACCACCGTAGAAGCCGCAGACACTCCCGCTTTGGATCGAATCGCCCGTGAGGGCGCGTCCGGCTTGCTCGACCCAATCGCGCCGGGCAGGCCCGCCGGCAGCGACACCTCCCACATGGCCCTGATGGGCTATCAGCCCGAGAAGCACTATCGCGGGCGCGGCCCGTTTGAGGCCAAGGGAGTCGGCATCGACGTCCAGCCGGGAGATGTCGCCTTCCGCTGCAATTTCGCGACCGTTGAAGGGCGGACAGTCGTGGATCGGCGCGCGGGCCGGATCAAGTCCGGAACGGACAGGCTCGCGGAGGCCATCCAGCAGGAAATCCCCAAGATTGAAGATATCCAGATCATATTCGAGCCTTCTGTCGAGCACCGAGCGGCGATGGTGCTTCGCGGACCGGGTCTCTCACACGAGATAACTGAAGTTGATCCGCACGAACCCGGGGTTGACTACTTCGAGTCGCATCCCATCGAGGACGCCGAGGACGTAGCGGGCGCCAACAAGGCCGCCCGTGTTCTGAACGAGTTCGTCTCACGTGCGCACGAGGTGCTGGAGGATCACCCGCTCAATGAAGAGCGGCGGAATAATGATCTGCTGCCAGCGAATATCATACTCCCGCGTGGCGCCGGAACGGCGGTCGATCTGGAGCCGTTCAAGGAGCGCTACGGAATCAGCGGCGCGATGATCGTTGAGGTGGATCTCGTCCGAGGCGTGGGCGAGTACCTCGACATGAGCGTCATTCGCGTTGACGGCGCGACAGGCGGCCACGACACCGATGAAATCGCCATCGCCGATGCGATCGTTGACGCCTTTGAGACACATGATTTCGTGCTGGCGAACATCAAGTGCCCGGACCTCGGCGGCCATGACGGTGACTACGACAAGAAGATCGAGGCTATCGAGAAAGTGGATCACGCACTCGCGCATCTGCTCGACAACCTCGACTGGGACCTCACGACGGTCATGGTGACCGCCGACCACTCCACGCCGTGCGCGCTGATGGACCACAGCGGCGACGCGGTCCCGCTCTCGTTCTTCGGATACGGGACGCGCCCCGATGATGTTGAGCGCTACGGCGAACGACCGTGCTCGAAGGGCATCATGGGCCGACTGCGTGGCATGGAGATCATGGATGTATTGTTGAACATGGGCGGACGGGCGGAGAAGTTCGGCGCATGACCGCCGGCCTGGCGGTCGTGACGGCGCTGGTCCTCGCTGGAGGATTGGCCGCGGATGTCGAGCCGGGACCGTCGCCCGAAGTCGCGGCTGAGAATGCCGCCCGCGGCCCCGAGACCTTCCGCATCCGCATTCAGAACCGTGCGGACGGGGCACTTGCGGTCAGCCGGGACCGAGGCGAGAGCTGGGTAACGGTCGGCCACGTCACGACACCCGCAACCGCGGCCAACCCGGCCGGATACACCGCCAGTCAGTGGGCGGAGGACAGTTCCGTCGCCGCTTCGGCGGTCAACGCTCTGCACGTGAAGGTCGCGAACCATCCGGAAAGCGGTCGCGGGATAGTGTTCTCGGTGGTGCCCGCCGGCACGGTTGTCGGAGCCGCCAGCGGGCGGGCGAGCACGGCCATCGTCACCGACATCCCGCCCGGAGAGTCGATCTTCGGTGGCGGTCTCGCGCCGTGGGTGAACTCATCGGTGACGCTCAACGGTCGGCCGCTCCCAGACGATTACGCGTCGGCTGAGGGAGATCACCTCCTTATTC
>CAZAHB010000152.1:0-13189 GCA_964484945.1 uncultured Armatimonadia bacterium
AGGTAAAGGTGCAGGAACGCCAGGTCGCCTCTGCACGCGCCGGCGTCGGCCAGGCGCAGGCCGGTGAGCGCGTGGCCTAGGTGCAACTTCGCAAGCATGCCGTTCACTCCCCCGTGTCGGGACTGGTCGCCCGGCGGATGGTGGATGTCGGCGAGGGTGCGATGCCCGGGACGCCCGTCATGCGGATCGTTGATATCGATCCCATCCGCATAGACGCGGTGGTCAATGAGCTTGACATCGAGCGTATCGATACGGGCGACACCGCACTCGTGCAGTTCGATGGTCTCCCCGATCGCGACTTCCGCGGCACCGTCACCGACATCGAGCCTCAGGCCATCCCGGAGAGCCGCAACTACGTGGTGCGGATCGATGTGGCGAATCCCGGCGGCGCCATCAAGCCGGGCATGTTCGCCCGCGTTTCACTGCTGCTGGACTCGCGCGAGGATGTTGTGGTCATCCAGCGGGACGCCCTGCGCGAGCGCGATCATGTGAAAGAGGTCTACGTGGTCGAAGACGATACCGTGACCGTCCGTGATGTCGAGATCGGCATCATCCACGGTAACCTCGTTGAGGTCATCGATGGCGTGCGTGAAGGCGAAACCGTCATCGTCTCCGGCCAGGAGACGGTCGCTGAGGGTGAAAAGGTCAAACCGGTTCCCGCGACGACGCCGGAGACAGATCAATAAGTTGACTTTCGCAGGGGCGGTGGCCACTATGATGCGGCCACCGTCGCCTGATCTTCGAGGAGATACACCACCCCATGTGGGCATTCGCCAAATCAGTTATATCGAACCGCGTCACCGTGTCAATGGTCGTCCTGGGCCTGGTCGTGCTGGGGCTGGTCGGCCTGGGCAACATGCCCTGGGAGATGGACCCGGATGTGGATTTCCCCTTCGTTACCGTCGTGGTCACCTATCCGGGGGCGGGGCCGGACGAGATCGAGGAGGAGATCATCCGCCCGCTCGAGGACGAGGTGAGCGTGCTCTCGAACGTGCAGCACGTAAACTCCGTTGCACAGGAGAGCGTTGGCACAGTCAGCATCGAGTTCAGCTTCGAGGCGGACCAGGACGTGGCCGCCGCTGACGTGCGTGACGCGGTCGCCCGCGTAAAGACCGAGTTTCCCGATGACGCTGACGAGCCGCAGGTGCTGAAGATCGACCTCGGCTCGATGCCGATCATGACCATCGGTGTGACCGGCAATCGCCCGCCGCGCGACCTGCGCAAGCTCGTCGATGATGTCATCAAGCCTCGCGTGGGCCAGGTCGGCGGCGTCGCGTCGGTGTCCGTGACCGGCGGTGAGGAGCGGGAGATCCAGATCCTCGCCGACAAGGAGCGGCTCGAGGCGGCCGGATTATCGATCGCCGCGCTTTCAGGTGCCATTACATCCGAGAATATGGACGTGCCGGCCGGAGAAATCGAAGAGGGCCTGCGCAACTACCGCGTGCGCGTATTCGGACGCGCGGAGGAGCTTCGGACGCTCCGCGCCCTTCGAATCGATACCCCCCTGGGCGGACGCATGCGCGTTGATGAACTCGCCGATGTTGTGGACTCGGTGGTCGATACGGACCAGTACGCGCGTATCAATGGCGAGGCCGTTGTCTCCATGCGCGTCGTGAAGCAGTCCGGCGCGAATACGGTGCAGGTAGCCGAGGGGGTGCGCACCAGCCTCGAAGAGCTGGATGAGCGGCTCTCAGAAGACATCGAGTTCACCATCGCGAATGACGACTCCGAAGAGGTCATCACACAGATCCTCGATGTGCGCAACTCCATCGCACAGGGGACACTGCTGGCCGCGCTTGTGATCTTCCTGTTCCTGCACAATACCCGTGGCATGGTCATCGCCGCGCTCGCTATCCCGACCTCGATCATCGCTTCATTCTTGCTGATCGGGCTCGCCTTCGAATTCACCCTCAACAGCATGGTCATGCTGGCCTTCGCGATCTCAGTCGGAATTCTCGTGGACAACTCGGTCGTGATCCTCGAGAACGTGCAAAGACACCTGGACCGTGGCGAGTTACCGGATGCCGCGGCGGTCAACGGCTGGTCGGAGATCGGCTGGGCCGTCGTCACCACCTCCGTGGTTGACGTAGCAATCTGGTTCCCGGTGGCGATCATGTCCGGTATCGTCGGGTCGTTCTTCTATCCCTTCGCGCTCACCATCGTTGCTGTCTCGATCTTTGCGCTGATTATCTCCGCGATCCTCACGCCCATGCTGGCCGCCTGGTGGTACACCCGCAAGCGCGAGGACGCCGAGTACAGCAACAGGTGGCAGCGCTTCTGGGGCGGCTTCTACGCAGTCCTCGACGGGATCTACGACTCGGTGGAGCGCGTCTACATCGCCCTCCTGCGCTCCGCGGTCGCTCATCCCTACATCGTCGTGGCACTCGGATACGGCCTGCTCGTGGTTGTCGCCGTCACTGTCGGCCCGAGTCTGGGCAGGGAGTTTTTCCCGAAGGTCGACCAGAACCGGGTTGATATCACCCTCGAGATGCCCGCCGGCACCCGCCTCGACCGCACCGATGGAGTCATCCGCGAAGTCGAGCAGAGGCTGCTGGACAGGGACAGATACCCGGAGGTCAAGTTCATCTTCTCGCAGGTCGGTTCGACCGGTTCGGGGATCTTCGGAGCCGGTGACAGTGGCTCCAACTGGGCGGCGATGACACTGAACCTGACCTCGGCCGCCGACCGCCGAGAAAACGACCAGCGGTCAGACCAGCAGATCGCCGAGTTGTTGCGCGACCGGCTGACGGATATTCCCGGCGCACAGTTTACCATCGCCACCGGGGGTGGCCCCGGCGGCGGAGGTGCCAACGCCCCCCTGGAGATGCAGCTTCTGGGCGAGAATCAGGACGCCCTGACACGCACTGCCATGAACCTGAAGCGCGAGGTGGCGCGGCTGAAGGGCCTCGACCAGGTTGACACCTCTGTCGAGGCGGGGCAGCCGGAGGTGCAGATAGACATCGACCGCCTGCGCACATTCGATGCCGGCATGAGCGTCGCGCAGGTCGCCACTGCCGTGCGCAACAGTATCGCCGGTGTCACCGATACGAAGTATCGCGAGGGCGGGGACGAGTACGATATCCGCGTGCAGCTTGAGGAAGCTGACCGCAACAGTGTCGAGCAGATGCGGGACCTGTTCATCGGGATGGGAGCCGGCGACCAGCCGGTCCAGCTTCAGGACGTCGCTGACATCTACCTCGGGACGGGGCCGACCAAGATCGAGCGCGTGGATCGCCGCCGGGCGATTACTCTCACGGCGTTCAACCCCGGCATCAACCAGGCCGACGCAGAGGAGAATATCCAGGAGCTTTTCAGCGAGGTGCGCGAGCCGGGCATCAACTATCAGTGGGCCGGGCAGGCTCGCTACCGCGGGGAGTCGTTCGCCGAGTTGTTCACAGCGCTGGCCCTCGCGGTCGCGCTCATCTACATCGCCACCGCGGCGCTGTACAACAACGTGCTGGAGCCACTGAACGTAATGTTCACCGTACCCATGGCCCTGATCGGGGCGCTGATCGGGCTGCTGGTGACCGGAAACACGCTCAATATTGTCTCGATCCTCGGCATCATTATGCTCGTGGGGCTGGTGGCGCGCAACTCCATCATTTTTATCGACTACGTGGACACGCTTCGGGCCCGCGGCATGACGCGTAGCGAGGCGTTGCTTGAAGCCGGCCCGAATCGGATGAAGCCCATCCTGATGACGGTCGCCTCCACGGTCATCGGCGTGCTGCCAACCGCCCTGGCGCTCTCGGAGGGAGCCGAGCAGCGGCAGCCATTCGCGTGGGTCATGGTGTTCGGCCTGATCTTCGGCACGACGCTGTCGCTTTTGGTCATCCCGGCCTCCTACTGCATCTGGGACCAGGTAGCGAACTTCTTCAGCGACTTCGGTCGGCGGGTGTTCGGCACCGGTGACCGGTCTGACAGAGAGCGCGATGGACACGAATTTCCCAGCCCGCCGGACGGCAGCGCCGGCGAGAAAAAGGGTGATGATGTATGATGATGCCGCCCGAACCATGCAGCGACTGCAACAAGCTCGTCTTCGTCATCGCTGAGACCGGGACGTACGCGCAGGTGCGCGAGCTTCTGGACGAGCTTGAGTTGGAAAACTACACCCAGTTTGAGCAGGTCAAGGGTTCCGGAGAGACCGGCAGGAAGGAAGGCAGCGCGGTCTTCCCGGGAATCAACAACGTCATGATGATTGCCGTGAACGAGGAGAAGATCCCGGCACTGGTCGAGGGCCTCCACCGCATCAGAGACTCGTTTATCATCCAGCCGGGGATGAAAGTGATTGTAACCGATTGCGTGATGTACTGAGCGTGATGCACTGACATGAGCGAGGCAACCGAGACCGAGCAGGAGCAGTCGGGGAGCCGCGAGGGCGGCTCCTCGCAACATTGGCAGCGGACCCTCTACGCCTGCTGGTTTGCCCAGCTACTCTCCATCATCGGCTTCGCGTTCGTGATGCCCTTTATCCCCTTTTACGTGCGCGAGTTGGGCGTGACCGGTGAGGCGAATGTCGCGATATGGGCCGGGCTGGTTATCACCGCCGCGGGAATCATGCAGGCTATCTTCGCCCCGATCTGGGGCAACCTCGCCGACCGCTACGGCCGCAAGATCATGGTCCAGCGCGCAATGTTCGGCGGTGCCGTCGTGATGACCGCAATGGGCTTCGCCGGGGATGTCTGGCATCTGCTGGGACTGCGCGCGCTCCAGGGCGCGCTCACCGGCACCGTGGTTGCCTCGACGACCCTCGTGGCCTCCGTTACCCCCAACGGTCGCATGGGCTACTCGCTGGGGATGATGCAGGTTGCGGTGCTGATGGGAGTGACGGTCGGGCCGTGGGCCGGAGGGCTGATGGCCGATGCGTGGGGCTACCGCGTTCCTTTCTATGCCTCCGGCGGGATGCTCTTCCTCGGCGGACTGGTCGTGCTGCTGCTGGCGAAGGAGAACTTTTCCGTCCCCGACAAGAACAGTGCGCAGAACCACGGACTGCAGCGCGCTTTCGGTCGCAAGGGCCTCCTCGCGCTGCTGGCCACATTCTTCATGATCTCCCTGGCGGGCAGCTTCGTGGGACCGATCTTCCCGCTGCTGGTCGAGCAGGTCTCTGAGACCACTCGCGTGGCCTCCACCGCCGGGATGCTGATGGCGATCTCGGGACTTGCCGCCGGCGTCTCGGCGCTGATCATCGGCCTGCTGGGCGATCGGATCGGGCACAAACCGCTGCTGGTGGTCTGCACCGTCGGTGCCGCGATCTTCAGCGCCCCGCATGCCATCGCCCAGACGGTCGGGCAGCTTATGGCCCTGCGCGTCGGCACGGGCCTGACGCGTGGCGGAACAGCCCCTGCGCTCAATGCGATCGTCGGGCAGGCCGTGTCATCGGATACCTACGGCCGCGCCTTCGGCAACACGCGAGTGGCCGGAGCGCTGGGGATGGCCTTCGGGCCGCTCATGGGCGGCTTCGCGGCGGCGCAACTGGGCCTTCGCTGGCCATTCGTGATCATGGGCGGGCTTCTGGGGCTGTCGGCTATCCTGATCGCGCGCTGGGTCCGCCCGACGATCAACGGTGCGGCAGAGGCCAACGCAGAGACCGCAACCGACCCGCCCGAGGCGGCGACGTAGGCGCGTTCGTCGTTCGGAGCGAGACACATCCCTCGTTGAGATGCATCGCCCGTGTGCGGCCGCTTTGGCGCGTAGAGTTGCGTTGGCGGCCGGAGCAGCCTGTATGTTGCATCCCATCTTCAGGCGGGGTATCATAGGATTAGAAGATACCGAGGCGTCGCGCAACTTCAGTAGACGCTCGCAGAGGGGGCGTTGCGATGGTTGACCCGGCAGCACAGCACGTTATCGTCCATATAGACGGAGGCTGGGCCGTCACGAAGCACGGTTCGACGCGTTCTACCAGGCGCTTCGACTCCGAGGAGGACGCGATCGCTTACGCATGCGCGTTGAGCAAGAAGCAGCAGACCGACCTGTACATCCACGGCCCGGACGGAATGGTTCGCAGAAAGATCTCATGGGGGGACGACGGACACAGTGGTTGATTCGGCAAGTGGGGGGCGACCTCAGGACTACGACTCGAATGTGTTCATCAACTGCCCGTTCGACAGCGACTACGTCGCGCTGCTGCGCCCCCTCCTCTTCACGGTGGTCCGAGCAGGTCTAAATCCGCGGATCGCGTCCGAGCGTCTCGATAGCGGTGAGAACCGGGTCGACAAGATCTGTGAGCTTATCCGTGAATCAAGGTATGGTATACACGATATCTCTCGGCTGAGGGCCGCCCGGGAACAAGAAATCTACCGCCTGAATATGCCATTCGAGCTGGGTATTGACTACGGCGCCAGACGTTTCGGATGCGAATTCATGACGCAGAAGCGATCTCTGGTGCTTGAGGCGGAGCCGTACGCATACAAGAAAGCACTGTCAGATCTGTCCGGATGCGATATCAAGAGCCATCGCAACGAGCCTGACGAAGTGGTACGCGCCGTCCGGGATTGGCTTTACGATACCTGCGGCATCGACGAATTGGCCTATCCGTCAGTCATGTGGAACGAATTCAGCTTCTTCGCCTCAAGTCTGCTGGAATCCCGCATCGAGGAGGGCATCTCCGAGGCGAACGCCCTCAAGGACATTGAGCGGATGTCAGTGAGCGAGTACGTTGCCGCGATCAGAGACTGGACCGACGAACGCAACTGATCTCGCTGGTAGGTCACCGCTGACGCTGCCGTTGCTCCAATTCGCTTACCTCATATCCCCGGCGGTAGCCCCGCACGATGCGCTTCCGGAATACATTCTCCCAGTCGTCCGGGCGCCCCGCCCGCACAGACATTACTTCACAGCCCCGGCTGTCAGCCCCCGCACGATGTGCTTCTGGAAGACCAGGTAGAGGATCATCAGCGGCACCACCGCAATCGTCACACCCGCGAGGATTGCCCCCCAGTTCGCGATGTGCTCGCCCTGAAAGCTCAGAAGGCCCACCGGAAGCGTCTTGTGTACTTCCTCCTGGATGAAGACCAGCGCGAACGGTAGCTCATTCCAGATCCACGCCGCCTGGAAGATCGCCACCGTTGCCACTGCCGGCCGCGCGATGGGCATGAAGATTGTCCACAGGATGCGCATGTGCCCCGCGCCGTCCATCACCGCCGCCTCGACCAGTTCCTGCGGGATCTCCACGAAATACGCCCGCAACAGCAGCACCGTCAGCGGAAGGCCGAAGGCCACGTAGGGCCCGATAATGGCCACGTAGTCCCCCACGCCCAGCGCCGAGTTCAGCTCATACAGCGGGATCAGGACCGCGTGCGCGGGGATCAGCAGCCCCGTCAGGATGAACCCGAACGCCACCTGCCCTCCGGTGAACCGCAGCCGCGCGAAGGCATACGCGGCGGGTGCGGCCAGCGCGATGACCAGCACCACCGAGATCACCGTGACCACCGAGGAGTTGAGGAGGTAGACCCCGATATTGCCCTCCCACGCGGCGACGTAATTCGACCAGTCCCATGTTTCGGGAAGGCCCCACGGCTCCACGCGCAGCGTGCTCGCCCCGCGGAAGCTCCCGATGACCGTCCATATCAGCGGCAGCATGAACACCAGCGCCAGCAACGCGAAGAGGCCGTCGCGGAGCCATGTGCCGAACTTGCGGATCATGCCGCCCCCTCCTCGCGCCGGGTCAGTCTCAGATAGATCACGGTGGCGATCATGGTCACCACGAGCATCACCGTCGCGATCGCAGCCGCATAGCCCATGCGGTCATCACTGAATGCCGAGCGGTACATGTAGGTCGCGAGCACCTCGCTGGCGTGATTCGGACCGCCCTGCGTCATGACCCAGATCAGGTCGAAGATCTTCACCGAACCGACGGTGATGAGCAGCGCATCCACCAGCACGATCCGCTTCATAAGCGGCAGGGTGATATGCCAGAACGTGTGCCAGGAGCCGGCCCCGTCGATCTCGGCGGCCTCGTAGATGTCCTCGGGGATCGCCTGCAAACCGGCCAGCAGGATCATCATGTGGAAGCCCGTGTACCGCCAGCAGCTTACCGCGATGATGCACGGGGTGGCGAGGTCGCTGTCACCCAGCCAGCCGGCGGTCAGCCCTTCCAGGCCGATCATCTCCAGCAGGGAGTTCAGCGCGCCGAAGTTCGGATCATAGAAGAGGGTCCAGATAAGGCCGACCGCGACCGCGGGGACTATCAACGGTGAGAAGTAGACGGTTCGCAGGATGCGGTGTCGGCGCAGCGCGGAGCCGATCCCGACCGCCAGAAGCATGGCGAGTGGAAGCTGGATCGCCAGCGACAGGATGATCCACAGCCCGTTATTGATCAGCGCTGTGCGCAGGACCGGGTCATGCGCAAGCTCGATGTAGTTCCCCAGGCCCTCGAAAGTCTTCGCGGGGTTCAGCGCACTCCACGAATAGCCGCTGAGGGCTATCGTGTGTATCAGCGGATAGGTGATGTAGAACGCGAAGACCACCAGCGCCGGAAGCGCGAGCAGCCAGGCTGTGAGTGGTCGATGACGCATGAGTTTGGTAGTGGTGCGACAGGTGTCATTGCCATCCGGCGGGGCCGACGGCGCTCCTGTCAGGCGACCGGCCCCTCCGCACTGCGCTACCCTTCGTAGATATACTCCAGCAGCGTCTCCCCCACCTGGTCAAGCGAGTCCGCGCTGCAGTGTTCGGGCGTGTCATCGGTGGTATCCCACTCCGGCGGCACGAAGTCGATGATATCGATCGCCTCGACGCCTGCCTCCTGGAAGGGAATGTGATCATCGATCACTGCGCTCCCGCGCGTGCGCTCGAAGGCATCGTGCTCGAGTTGTTCGGCGATGGTCCAGATGCGGTCCACCAGGTCCGGCGCGGCGATGAGCGAGTTGCGCTCCATGGGAAGATCGAAGCGATCGTTTGAGGAGCCGGGAGTGCCCAGTCGCGGATTGGGCTCGTTGTCTCCTCCCACGAGGTCCAGGAGGATCATCTGGTCCGGCCACGGAAGCTCTTCGGGCCAGTTCGGGGCCATGTGGCGCGAGCCGAGGATCCAGCCCCCGTCCTGCCAGCCGGAGTTGCTCTCCCCCTGATCCTCGGCATCGAAGAAGACGATCATCACCGGCCGATCCGGCGCCTCCTCGGCGAACGCTCGCGCAATCTCCAACAGCACGGCCACGCCGGAGGCCCCGTCATTCGCACCCGGGACCGGCTCATCGCGCAGATCAGGATCCGGATCACGGGTGGCCTTCGCGCGGCTGTCCCAGTGGGCGCCCAGAAGCAGCACCTCGCCGTCGGCCTCGGGCGAGAACAGTCCCGCTATGTTCGTAAACTGATACTCGGTCTCTCCACCGAGCGGGGTCGTCGAGGAGAATTGCTGTGTCACGACCTCCGCCCCGGCATCTTCCAGTTCGTCAACGAGAAACTGCAGGCACTGCGCGTGGGCGTCACTGCCGGGAATACGCGGTCCGAAGTCCACCTGTGCTTCGAGGTCCGCGAAGGCTCTCGCCTCATCAAATGCGGGCCGTTGCGATGGTGTCGGTGTCACTGGCGTGGTCGTCTCGGGACCACCGCCCCCGGAGCTGCAACTTGCGCCGAGCGCGGCGTACACGCAGATCGCTGCCAGAAGTCTCATCCTGCTCACCAGTTCCACCCGTATCACTCGCCATAATGCGCGGCGCCGCCCCGCTAAACGGGCCGGCGCCATCAGCTACGTCGGACGCTATCGACTCAGTTCAATTCAATCCCCATCGGTGGGTTATCCATCTCCGGGGTCTGAGCACTGTTAATGTTCGCGGCCATCCGCGTCAGGCGGTCCGGCGGGGGCTCGCCCTCAGCACGAAAGACTGTTCGTGACTTCGGCTGTCGCGGCACCACCGCCAGCCGCGTCGGCTGTCGCCTGGTACCCGGCTTCGGCGGCTTCTCCGTGGTGACCGTGGTAGAAGACGGCACAGGCTCCGTTGAAACCGTGCCTGCCTCCCCCCCGTCACCCGCTTCAGAGGCGCCTGAATCTTCGGGCATGGCCGCGACGGCGGTCTCCCGCGTATCCGTCTCGCGCGCGGGTGGGCCAGGTGACGTCTCCGGGCCCTCATCATCGCGGACGGGACGTGGCGTCTCCTCCGCACTCGGGACCTCGGGTTGCTCATCTGCAACCGTCGATTCCCTCTCGGGAGCAGCGGCAGGCTCGGTGCGCTCCACGTTCGGCCTCGGTGCGGGCTGGTCGGTCGCCGACGACGCGGCCGCCTCGGTGCTACCCGCGCTCGCAGCACTTTCCGTGACCGTCGGTGTGCCCGAGGGTTCGGATGAGACGTCGTCGGGCGCCTCTGAGTGCGCCACAGGCTCCGACGCGCCAGGCGTCGCGGGCCGGGATGCGCGCGCACTGGTCGTCGATGGCTCCACCCGGGCCACCCGAGGCTCCGTGGTCGGCTCGGTCGTGGCCGGTTCGGGCGCCTCCGACTCGCTCGACTGCTCGACACTGTCCTCGACAACCGGTTCCGCGGGCTGATCCTCGCTGATTGCCTCGGAGGTCGTCGCGGGCAACTCCGCTACGGCGGGCGCATCCGGGCGCCGGACATCATTGCCGCGCGGCACGAAGACTGCTGCCAGATGCGCCGCGGCTGCAGCCAGTCCGCCCAGCACCTTCGCGGCGCCCTGCCAGGTTATCGTCGGCGATGCCTCGGCCTCGCGTTCATGATCAACGGCCCCCATTATGCGCTCGTGCATATCTGCCGGAGCGGCCGCCGCGGGGGTCTCGCGCAGCACGCCGGCGACCCTCTCCATCTCACGATAGGCCTGGTAGCACGCATCACAGGCGAACACATGCGCCTCAAACGCATCGCGGCGGGCGCCTGTCAGTTCGCCGTCGATGTACTCCGACGCCATCTCGAGCGCTTCGTCGCAACCGAGGGCGTCAACCGGCGTAGAATCATCGCAGGCGCGGAGTATTCGCTCCTGGAGACCGTCGGGCGCCTTCTCGCGATCGACGCCTGAGAGCAGATTTGAGATTTCATTCGTCTCGGGATGCACGGACAGGCAACTCCCTGTCGATGAACGGTACAGACTGATACGGACGGGCTGAAAAAACCAATCGGGGATCTACGGTAAAGGATGGCTGCATGCATCCCCGCGCGTAAGAGTTAGACACAGGGAGGGAAGAAAGGTTTCGGGGAATTTAGACTTAAGCCGCGGACCGGTCTACGCCCGGGGCAGCAGGTGCTCCCACCACTGGACGATGCGCTCGATGACGGTCTGCGGCTCTTCGGGCTCTTCGCTCGCGCTGGCTCCCTCGCGGGCGGCCAGGGTCGCCAGTCCGATGCCTGTGGCGTAGATCGGGCTGGACACCTCGTCCACCATACCGACGATCTCGCGCGGACTGCCCACACGTACCGGAAGATCGTCGAGGACCTGTGAGGCCAATCGGGCCGTATCGGGAAGCTGGGAACCGCCGCCGGACAGGACCACCCCCGCGCTGGCCTGTTCGTAGATTCCCGCGCGCTTGATATTACTCCGAACCAGTGAAAAAATCTCTTCCAGTCGCGGTTCGACGATCTCTGCGACGAGTTTGAGCGGCACATGTTCGGTCTGGTCCCCGTTTGCAAGTTCCACCTGCACGCTCTCGTCCTCGGGCACATCCTCGGGGAGCGCGCGCGCATACTTGCACTTGAGCTTTTCTGCCTCGTCGAAGCTCACCCGCAGCAACCGCGAGATATCGCGAGTCGCGTGATTGCCCCCGATCGGGATCGCGGAGGTGTGGGCGATCGAGCCGTTCAGGAAAACCGCGACATCGCTCGTGCCGCCTCCCACGTCAACGAGGATCACGCCAAGATCGCGCTCGGCGTCGGTGATGACGGCCATCCCGGTGGCGATGGGTTCCAGCACACGCCTGCCGACCGTCACGCCCGCGTCTTCCACGCATCGCTCGACATTCTCGACGATGCTGGCCGTCCCCGTGACCGCATGAAGCTCAACGTCGAGGCGGCGGGCGGACATCCCAACCGGGCGGGTTACTCCCGACTCGCCGTCCACCGCGAACCCGCGGATCACCTCGTGGATAATCTCCCGGTCCTGAGGCAGTGGAACACTGTCACGGGCGCTCTGCACGGCCCGGTCAACATCCTGCTCGGAAATGGCAGGCCCCGGGGCCACGTTGGTGCGCCCCGTCACGTTGACCGAGGAGATATGGGCCCCGGTCACGCCAACCCAGGCCTGCTCAACATCCACCTCGGCCTGTTCCCGGGCCCGATCAACGGACGTGCGGATCGAGTCGATGGCGTCCTGCCGATCGACGATGATGCCGCGCTTGAGCCCCGCCGATGGGTTCAGCCCCACGCCGATGATATCAAGCCGCCCGTCCGTCTCCGGACGCCCGATTATCGTGCAGATCTTCGTTGTGCCGACGTCAATGCCGGCTACGTACGGAGCACTGGCCACTGATGCGGCCTCCACGGGAAGAGATCTAAACGATCACGGTGCGACAGTCCCGACCGCACCGCGAGTTCGCCGCGAACGGCCCTGCGTCCTCCCTGCCCGGTCAGTCCACCCGTTTGAATGTCGGGCGGGACGGGACCCGCAGATCGATGTAAAGCAGCGCCTCCCCCCGCTGCTGCAGCGAGTGCAGCAGTTTGCCGAAAAGAAGAGTCTTCTCGTACAGAAGCTCCCGGTTGCCGAGTTTCCCCACCACGCCATCGGCCGTCACGACTTCCACGCGGATCGGCCTGCTGAGGTCGATCCGGGCGTTTTGCACCAGATCCGTCTCGCTCAACCCCCTGCGCACCGCGTCCATCATCGTCACGTTGCGCGCGCCGAGGTTCGCGCCAACACGCATCGACTCGGCTTCCTCGATGCGCACGCGGGACAGGCCGTCGGGCACGCTTCCGGTCCAGTGCATGCAGACGCCTTCGGCGTCAACGACCATCAGGCGCTCGCCCTGCTCCACCACCGCCACCGGTGTCCTCGGCTCAACGACCAGCTTCAGCGTGGAGGGCAGTTCGCGGTCAACGAACACGCTCTTTGCACGCGGGAGCCCCCCCGTGCCCGTCCTCTCTTTCCCCCTCCGCGGGCGCCCTCATTTTCTCGAAAACCGACCCCCCCCCGGGCGGGCGGCCCCTCCCTGTCGTCGCCACCAATGGCCGGGGCGGGCCGAGGGTGGGGCGGGAGGCCGGCACCCCCCGCCATGACGGCCTGACCCAGACGCCGCAGGTCGCAGTCGACATCCGCTTCC
>CAZAHB010000153.1:0-13008 GCA_964484945.1 uncultured Armatimonadia bacterium
GCCCATCGGGTGTTGGACCACGCGGACGCTGGCGGTGCTGACGGCCTCATCGAAGCGGTCCACGCTTTCGGCCTGCTCGGGCTGGTCGCGCACTTCGATTCGCGTTACCCACCGCTCGCCATCCCAGGTCTGGACATCATAGTTGCGGGAGGTGCGCCAGGCCTGGTACCAGGGCCACGCGAGCCGTACGCCGATGACTTCGCGCGGCTCATCAAACTGCCAGCGAATCCAGTGCTCGCGCTCGTGCTTGTCGGACAGCCACGTCCTGTCGCGGGTCGTGGTGTCGGATTTGGTCATGACCTCGCCATCGTCGATCACCGACCAGTCGGACCACGCGTCGGCGGAGGTGAGACTGTCCACGACCAACAGCGTGCCGTCATCGAGGCGCATGCGCGGCGAAAGCGCCCACGAGACACTCCGACGCGTGACCGCGTCATCGATCGCGTAATCGTCGATGACCAGGTCCACACTCGCGCGGGTCGCGGTCTCGAAGCCCCCAAGCTCCCGCGGCCGAACCAGAAGGGCTCCTCCGCGGATCCCGTCGGGCCGGAAGTACACGCCTTCATCACGCGGGGCGAAGAGGCCGGTTGAGGCGCGGACACGCACTGAATCACGATCGAGAGGATTGTCGGCGTCCCGCACGCGCAGAAGGATCGTCTCGGGCATATCTTCGACCCAGCCCAGATCGACGCTCTCGCGACCGACGATCTGCCGCCCGTTTACCTCAAACAGCTCGACTTTCGGAGGACCGGCGTCCTCCAGCGAAAGCCAGTCGGGCGGATCAAGCACGATCAGCGCGCTTCCTCCGGTCAGGTGCTCGGCGGTCAGAGAAAGCGTCGTCCGCTGGTTGTCGGCCGCAGGAGACAGCTCAGACCAGGTGCCGTCGGTGCCGCGCGCCCACACACTCACAGGCGCGTCCTGAGCCGGCAGCGCGATAGTGATCGGCGCCGTCCCGCGAATCGACCACTGTTTGACAGCTTCCGCGCGGGGGGCGGTAATGACGAGCGCCATGGCAGCTACTATTGACAGCATACCTGCTGAGGTGCGCAATACATTTGCCTCCGTGACCGGCTAATCGAACCGTGGAGAATAATTCGCCGGTGGTGTGTCCGCGGCCTCCCCACGTTGCGGCAATCGCAATGACAGGGCAACGCAGCCCCGGATGGGGCCGCATCTTTGTGAAGAAACCGAACAAACAGCCCTGATGGCTTCTTGCGCAAGCCCGAACTACAAAGAGAACGTCAAATATGCAGAGCCTGCCGAGTGGCTTCTGGCATTCCAACTCCGAGCCACTCCCCAGGCTCGATGCCGAGCAGACTGATGGTTGGCCTACTCATGCGGCAAATCCTTGTCGAAAGCAGTTGCATTCCGACACCACATTGTGTACAATTACAGCCGTGTGAGTGAGTGCCATCATCCGGGTGGTCTCACCACCAATAAAAACTGGTCGTTCAGGTGTCTCTCGCAACAGGACGGTGGCGCACATCGGTGCGTTGCTTCGGAGAGGCATCGTGCCGCACATGAAGCTGAGATCGCAGCATCTGGAGGCAGACCGATGAACACTCGGCGGCACACATGTGGAGCCCGGGGGGATGACGCCTGTGCCCGTACCGTATTAGCAACCGGGCAGCATCTCCGAGCCGTTCTGCAGGCACTGATCGCGATCGTGCTGGCGCTTCTCACGGTCATGCCTGCATGCGCGCAGGGCGCGGAGGCGTATGCTGTCCCGCACCTCTTCGCTCTTCCGACGGCCACGACTACCCGTCAGTTCGGGATGGGCGGGGTTTCAACGTGTCTCGAGGACGTCGGCTTCCCCAACCCGGCATTTGCCGGCATGCTCGACATGTCCAGAGGGGCGTGCGCGTCTCCTGCACCGACTTCGACGGTGGTCTCGAACTGACCGGCACGCAGGCGTGGTACGCCACCCCGGTCGGTGAGGGGCAGGGCGTGCAACTGCTCGGTTTCAAGCTCGACTCGGACGAAGGCACCATCGCAACCCCATCAGGCCCACTTCCCATCAGCATCGAAGAGACCGATCTCGCGGTCCATTACGGCCGGCGGCTTTCCGACCAGTGGCTCGTCGGAGCCGGTCTGTCACCGGTGCTCGAGACCGAAAGCACAATCACCAATCCGCAGACCGGCACACCGGTGAGTGTCGCGGACAGCGAGGTGAACCTGGGCTTCCGAGGCGGGGCCCTTTACGAGTACGAGGACGGGGGCTTTGCGGGACTGGTCTTCGACTGGTACACCGAGGATGTGAGCTACCAGACGGCCCAGATGGCCGGACCCCAGCAGTTCGAATTCACCTCGACCGAATGGGCCATCGGCGTCTCCCGGCAACTCTGCGAGGGCGTGGTGGGTGCTGCTGAGTGGATGGAAATGACGACCGAAGATGGCGACATGGAAAGCAAAACCGAGGGTCTGCGCCTCGGAATCGAATACGAAGCGGCACCGGGGATGGCGGTCCGGGCGGGCACCAACGACGGCCAGCTTTCACTCGGCGCGGGCTACAGCCGCGACGGGTGGGTCGTGAATTACTCGTTCATCGACGACTGGAACGATGATGCTGTCGGAGACGCGCTCGGCGGATCCGAAACGCATCAACTCGAAATTGGCGGGTACTGGTGATGGGCCGCGGGGTACACAGGTAACCCGGAGGCACGCATGATGGGACCGCGAACGCTCGACCCGGCGCGACGGGTCGTCATAACCGGTCTGGGGATCGTCTCGTCAAGCGGTATCGGACGCGACGCGTTCTGGGAATCCGTCCGCGAGGGTCACTCGGGCATACGCTACATCACCCGCTTCGACGCCTCGGACATGTACTGTCGGATAGCGGGCGAGATCCGGGACGACGAGTTCGATCCGACCGACTACATGAGCCGGTCGGAAGCTCGTCGATCCGGCCGGTTTGTGCATTTTGCTGTGGCCTCGGCCGAGCACGCCGTGGACGACGCCGATCTCGATATGAGCGATGTGGACCGCTTCCAGAAGGGGGCCGTCTTCGGGACCTCCGTCGCGGGTGGCGACCACATCGCCGAGGACACATACCGCAAGTTCTACGAGCGAGGGGCAGACGCCTGCGGTCTGCTCGACCACCTGGAAATCTCGCCCCACGCCTCCACCGCCCGAATCATGATCCGCTGGAACATGAAGGGCCCCTCGACATCGGTTGCTACCGGCTGCTGTTCGAGCGTGGAGGCGATCGCCTTTGGCGCCGAGCGTCTGCGCGCTGGTGAAGCGGATGTGATGGTCTGTGGCGCCAGCGAATCGGTCGTGAGTAACTTCGGCATGGCCCTGCTGAACCTCATTGACATCATGACTCACCGCAACGAAGATCCCGAGACCGCGGTGCGGCCCTATGACGCGACCCGAGACGGAATAGCCGTGTCCGAGGGCGGCGGCGCAGTGGTGCTGGAGACGGCCCGGCATGCCATGGACCGGGGAGCGAACATCTACGCGGAGGTCCTCGGCTACGGCTCGGCGACGGAGGGCGAGCACCTCGCGCGATCGAGCGATACCGGCGAGGAGCTTGCGAGCGCCTTCAACAACGCCCTGCGCGAGGCACACATTGCACCGTCGGATATCGACTACGTCTCCGCTCACGGCATCGGTAATGTCGATTACGATCTCGCAGACATGCGCGCAGTGAAGCTCGTGATGGGCGACCGTGCGTACAACACGCCCATAAGCTCCATCAAGGGCACCACCGGTCAGCCCTTCGCTGCAGGCGGCGCGTGGCAGACCGCGGCTGCGTGTATGACGCTGCAGACGGGTATTATTGCTCCGACCATAAATTATCGCACACCTGATCCCGAATGCGACCTCGACTGCGTGCCCAACAGGGCGCGAATGGCTCGCGTGGACACGGTTCTGATTAACTCACACAGCTTCGGTGGAACACACTCGGCCCTGATCATCGGCAGATTCGACGAAGACGGCGTCGCTTAGCGGCTGGATTTCGGGGGCGTCGCGTGCAAGAAGGGAGGCTGTCGTGGACATCCAGGAGATAACCCTGGCAGTCACGGCCGTAGCTGCGGTTGTGCTGGGCATCGCGGTCTACCAGCGCACTCCCGATCGCGTCTGGAACCGCCTCTTTGCCGTCCACGCCAGCGTCAGCGGCATCTGGACCTTCCTCACCTACCTGCTGGAGACCTCGCAGAGCGTCGCACAGGCCTCGATCTACCTCCGCCTGTTGCATCCGGTTGTGGCGATGGCGGCCTGCACGGTCGTGGACTTCGCCTGGGTCTTTCCCGATCGCATCGACTACGCCGACGCGAGACGCCGCATCTTCCTGTATGGCACGGGCCTGCTGTTTGGCACCATCGGCTTCAGCCCCAACCTCTTCCACAACATCCAGGTGGGCCCGGACACGATCCACATTGAGTACGGGTGGCTCTACGTGCCGTTCGGCGCGTTCATCCTCATTGCCCTCGCCTACGCGGATTTCCTGCTGTTGCGGAAGGTGTTCCGCCTCGAAGGCATGCAGCGCGTGCAGGCCACCTGGGTGATGCTCGGGATGGCGACCACCCACGCGACGGGCCTGCTGGTACTGGTAATCATTCCGCTGGTCTGGGGCACGACTGCCTACAGCGGCTGGGGGGCTGCCAGTCTCATCGTGACGCTGGCCGGTATGGGCTACGCGATCGCGAAGCATCGGCTGATGCAACCCGATATGGCGCTGCGGCGCTTCGCAAGCACCGCGGCCGCCGCGGCAATCGTGCTCGTCCTGGGGATGGGTGCGCTCCGGATCGTCGAACCGCTCGCGGCTGCGAACGGGCTCCCCGAGCGGGTCGCCTACGCAGCCGTCGGGCTGGTCATGGGCGTTTTGATCGTCCTGGTTCACGGCAAGATCTCCGGCCTCGTGCGCCGGGCACTGTCTTCGAGCACTGACCCGGCCGCCGTCCAGGCCGAGACGTCCTCGCGCATCCTCCGCACTCTCGACAGCGAACAACTTCTCGAACTCTTGGCCCGGGCTCTGGATGATGCGCTTGAACCAACCCGTATTGTGGTCTACACGCTTTCACGCAGCGGAGATGAACTGGTTCCCCGGGTTACAATCTCAGGATCGGAACTCGACAAATCCAACGGTGAGCCGTCATTAAGTCTCCGGCACAGCGTTCTGGAGGTCGTTGCGGACGAAGGCGGAATGATTACACGCGACCAGGTCTTCCGTTTCGCATCGCTGAGCGAGGCGAGGCGGCTCTCGCTGGCGCTGGATGAACTCGATGCCCACGCCGTAGCACCGATGATCTGGGAGGATGAACTGATCGGCGCGGTGATCCTGGGCCCGAAGTGCTCCGGGGAGATGTACACCGGAGATGAACTTCGGTTCGTGGCGGACCTGGTGCTGCAGGCCTCACTTGCGCTGCGCAACGCCGATCTCTACGCAGAGACTGCGGCTTTGAAGGATTTCAATGAGCGTATTCTCAGCCAGATGGACAACGCGGTCGTGGTCACGGACGATCGCGAGCGAATCGTGGTGTTCAACGAGGCCGCCCAGCGGCTTTTCGCGCTTTCCGCCGAGCGCGCGATAGGGTCGTCGATCGACATTCTGCCGAAGGGCATCGCCAACTGTATCCGGGCCAGCATGGGAAGCGGCCGCATTCTCTCCAGTCGCCAGTTTCAGATCGAGCGGGGTGACCAGGTGCTCCCGCTGGCGTGCAGCACCTCGCCGCTGGAGGGTGAGCGGGATGTACAGAATCAGGGCGCTGTAGCAGTGATCAGCGACCTGACACTGATCCAGGAACTCGACCAGGAGCGCGAAGAGGCCGAGCGTCTGGCCCTGATACGCGTGATCTCCGCCGGCATGGCCCACGAAATACGTAATCCGCTGGTGGCGATCCGCACCTTCGCCGAACTTGCCCCCAGGCGGCTGGATGATCCTGAATTCCGCTCGAACTTCCTGACGGTGGTCCAGGAGGAGATCAAGCGCATCGACAAACTCGTGGCCGATCTCATGACACTCTCAAAGCCCGCTGATGCTGTAGTCGAGGAGCTTGACGTGGAACTGATCTGCGAGGGGGTCCTGCGCGCGACCGCCGGGATGGCCGAGGCCCGACATATTGAACTGGCCGGCGACCTTGGCGAGATCAGCGGGATCCCGACCGGTGACGAGACGCGCCTGCACCAGGCCCTGCTGAATATTGTCAGCAACGCCATTGACGCCGAGCCTGACGGTGGCACAGTGACCCTGCAGGCGAAACAGGTGGAGACAGAGGACGGGGAGATGGTTCGCATCCGCGTGCACAATCCCGGCAGCTACATTCCCCCGGAGCAGACCGACGAGATCTTTCGACCATTCGTGAGCAAAAAGCCCAAAGGCACGGGCCTGGGGCTGGCGATCTGTCAGACGATCATCGAGGAGCACGACGGGGAGATACTCCTCAAGTCAACACCTGAAACCGGCACGACATTCATCGTGGAGCCGCCGCTGTCGGGCGCGCCGGCGCCTGCGCCGGGCGGAGGTCGAGGCTCATGATTGTGGCGATTCTCACGGACGTCAGCCCCGACTGGTTGCAGCATCTCGAGCAGTCTCCGCTGCGAGAGGCCATGGTCCTGGACGCCTCGAGTGTCGAGGCGGCCGGTGAACTGCTGCAGGCAGTGCAGGCCGACGTGGTGGTCATGGAGTTGCCGAGGGTGACCGACGAGCGACTTTCAGCCCTGATGCGGCTGCAGTCGATGGCCGAAGATGCGCTGACGCTGTGTATTGCGCCCGGCCAGGTTATTGAGCAGATGAGGATCGACGAGCCGGTCAGTCCCGACCTGTGGCTCGAATCGCAGGCCGATGCTGCACAACGAGACGATGTCCTCCAGCGCGCCCTGGAGACGATAACGCTGCGCCAGCAGAGGGATGCGGTCGAGGACAGTATGCAGAACGGGTGTACTGTGGTCCAGGGCAATGACGGGCGCCCGGCCGAGATGGAGGCATTCAACCGGCTGATGGGTGGCCTGTCGTCGGGATTTGACCTCGACAGGCTGCTGGAAGCATTCGCGGACGCGGTCAGCCAGTTCAGCCAGTGTGCCGGCTACACTTTGCTGTGGGAGGCAGATGACGGCTGTCTCGAGGTGCGATACCACCGCGGTCTTCGCGCCGAAATAGCGGAGGGCGCGCGGTTGAGTTCGGATGACGCCCTGCCGACCTGGTATCGCCGCAATCGTCGGGTCCTCACAGCCGCTGAACTGGCGGACTGGGACGACCGGCAGTTGGCCGCGCAGGTCCGCCGGGAGCTGGATGTCTTTGGCGGGCAGATCGCGCTGCCGCTGATGGTTCGCGGACGCCTGGCCGGCGTGCTGATGCTCGGTGAGAAGGTCCTTGGCGAGAGCTACTCTCGCGGGGAGTTGGAGACTCTCTTCGGGGTGACCAACCACGTGGCCGTGGCCGCGCAGGCGGTGGAGCTTCATGCGGAGTTGGGGCGCTCGAAGGCCTACACCGACAGTATCGTCGAAAGCATGGCCGCGGGCCTGATCACGCTCGATACCGATGAGCGCATAGCTGTCTGCAACCCGTACGCGGCAGAGGTGCTCGGGGTATCGCGCGAGGAGGTCGAGGGCGCCGATCTGCGGGCCCTCCCCTCCCCACTGGGCGATATGCTCTACGCCGCTCTGAAGGCCCCCGACGATACGCCCATCACCGAAGAGGTCTCAATCCGTGGCGGCGAGAAGACACTGAGGGTCTCGACCTCGCGAGTGTGCGATGATTCCTCTCGCGTGCTGGGGAGCGTTCTCATGCTCGACGACATCACCGCCGAGCGCGAACTGACCCGCGAGCGTAACAGGCGCGAACGCCTCGATGTGCTTACCAGGATCGTCGGCCGGATCGCCCATGAGGTGAAGAATCCGCTCACCGCGGTCAAGACGTACGCTGAACTGACTACCGGCCGCGGCGGTGACGAGCAGTTGGAGAAGTTCTGGTCGGAAACGGTTCTGCCGGAGATAGACAGGCTCGACGATATGCTCAAAAACCTGCTGCGCATGGTGGAGCAACCCGATCCGCATATGCAGACGGCACGTGTGGAGGACATTGTTGAGCAGGCGCTGGACGCAGTGCCGATCGCTGACGACGTCAAACACCAGGCGTTCGACCTGCAGTTTGGTGATGAACTGCCCGATGTGCTCGTAGACCCGGCGCCGATGCGCGACGCCATCAGCTACCTGCTCAACTACCTGGCCGGCACTCGGCCGTATACGGTGCAGGTGCAGGTCGAGCGCAGTGAGGATGACGATGACGCGGTCTCGGTGACGATGACCCGCCGGACGCGGACAAACGGACAGTTCGACCCGGCCACGATCTTCGACCCACTCACGGCAATGCAGAATCCCGACAGTGACCTCGGGCCGGTTATCAGCCAGAAGATCATCACCAATCAGGACGGTCGTATCGAGGCGTGGCACGAGGACGGGCGCGTCACCATGCGCGTCACGCTGCCACACTCGGAGGTACGCGTCTCATCCGATCAGGAGGTGCATTGAGTTGGCCGCCAGCATTCTCGTTGTTGACGATGAGGCGGGGCCACGCGAATCATTGCGTATGATCCTCAATCAAGAGCACGAGGTGCGTATGGCCGACAGCGGGCCGAAGGCGCTGGAGATGGTCCGCGAGAACGTGCCTGATTTGGTCTTCCTCGATATCCGGATGCCCGAGATGGAGGGCATCGAGGTGTTGCGCCACATCAAGGAACTCGCGCCCGAGTGCGAGGTGGCTATGATCACCGCGTACGCCGCGGTGCAGAGCGCGCAGCGCGCGATGCGTCTGGGGGCGCTTGACTATATTACGAAGCCCTTCGGGGTCGCTGAAGTCGAGGCGGTTGTCGAGCGCGCACTGAACCGTCGTCGCGATCAGAAGGAGGGGCAGCTTCTGCTCGAGCAACTCTCCAGCACGATCGCGACACTGTCGGAGCAGATCAACGGTGGCTCCGCACAGCCCTCCTCCCCCGACGATACGCTTGCGCAGGGACTGGCCTCCGCCCACAGCTCGATCGAGGATCAACTCAACCAGGTCCTGCGCCTCAGCTCCATCGGCGAGGTGGCCGCGGAGGTAGCCCACGACCTCAACAACTTCCTCTCGACCATCCTCTTTCGTATCGAAATCATGTTGCTCGACATCGACCAGACCCAGCAGCTTGATCCGCAGTCGCTGGCGGACGGTTTGCAGCAGATCGCGCTCGCGGCCCGGGATGGCGGCGAGGCGCTGGAACGGATCTCGTCGCTGACCGGGCAGAACCCCTACGCGGCCACCGAGAGGGTGAATATCAACTCGGTGCTGCGGTCGGCCGTCGAACTCAGCCACGGCCGTGTCGAGGATGCCGATAACCACCCACTCGTGTTCGATCTCGCCGACGATGTGCCGGAGATCGACGGCAGTCCGGCGGGATTGCGCACCGTCTTTACCAACCTTATCATCAACGGTTACCACGCTCTGGAAGAGGCCGATGAGGCAGGGCAATTGGTCGTTCGCAGCTATCGCGAAGACGAAGGCGTGGTGGCGGAGGTGGCCGACGAGGGCGTGGGCATGAGTGACGAGGTGCTCGCACACCTGCACGAACCGTTTTTCACCACCAAAGGCGAAGGTGGTACCGGTCTCGGCCTGACTGTCGCTCACAAGGTGGTTACTCAGCACGGCGGGAGCATAGACATCGACTCGATCGAGGGCGCGGGGACGACCGTCACCGCCCGCCTGCCTCTGCATCAGCAAAAGGAGGAGGCCGAAGAGGCACCGGATGCCGATTCGCCGGCAGTGATGGTGGTTGACGACCAGCATGGCATGCTGGTGGTGACCCGCGAGGTGCTGCAAACTCAGGGCTACCAGGTGATCACCGCCTCGTCGGGTGAAGAGGCTCTTTCGATCTTCAGCGACCTGGTGGAAGCGCCCGATCGCGTCACACCCGGGGTGTTGATCACCGACCTGCGAATGCCGGGAATGCTGGGCACCGAGTTCGCCACTCGCGTGAAGGAAATCTCCCCCGAAACACGCATCATCATCCTCAGCGCGTTCCTCGAAGAGGCGGAGCCCGAGGACCTCGAGGTGGCGGAGTTGACGCTCCAAAAGCCCTACGATCTTCAGGAACTGAGCCGGATTGTGGGCGAGTTGATGAACAACGGAGCAGTCGCGCGATAAGCGGCGCGCCGGGACTGTCTCGGCCACGTGGGAACCCCGGCCGTCAAGCCGGGGGACACCGAATCTCGGTCAGCCCCGGACGATATTTCGATTCGCCCGCGCGACCATCTCCCCCATCGCTTCTGCGTCACCGATCGTACACCACAGGCGCGAGAGGTCTCGGAACTCGCGCGGCGCCATCCCCGCGCATTCGGCGATCAGCGCATTGTCATCGGGCAGCGAGGTCAATATCCCGGCCTTTTCGAGCGCGCCCGTGAATCGCATCGTATCCCGCGCAAACTCGCTGAAGGGACGGCCGTGCAGTGTATACGGGGGGGCCTCCCACATCGATGGCGGGAAGAGCAACTTGATCTTGTAATCAAGCCCCTGCCGCGTCATCTCCTCGCGGTCGAAGTCGAAGCCGTACTGCTCGGGATTGTTCCACCACGGCGTCCCCGGCAGCACGCCCGGAAACTGCACCGGCACCGCGTCCGGTCGCAGATCCAAAAGCATCTCCAGACTCTGCTGGATGGTCTCCTCGGTGTCGAAGGGAAGCGGCACAATCATGCTGGTCACCACGAAGATCCCCGCCTGTTGCGCCCGCCGCACCGTGTCGCGCACCGACTCGAGGTCGATACCCTTGCGCACCGCACGATCCAGCACGTCCTGACAGCCGGACTCCAGCCCGAAGAAAATCGCATACAGGCCGGCCTCGGCCATCTGCTCGAAGTGATCGGGACTGGCGCTTGCGAAGTGCCCGAAGCACGTGAATGTCACATCAAGGTCTCTGGCGATGATCTCATCAGCGACCTCGGCCATCAGCCTGCCGGGGGTCGAAGACCCGGAGAAGCGAAAGGCGTGGATTCGGTGGTCGGCAATGATCCGCTCCATGCGATCGGCCAGGACATCCGCGCTCGCCGTGCGAAGCCGCCGTCCGCTCTCCACCGGGTGGGTGCAGAAACCGCACTGGTGAGGGCAGCCACGGCTGTCATCGATGACGACGATCTTGATCTTTTCATCTCCGGCCATCGCCGGGTAGACCTCCGGATCATAGACGGGCTCCGGAAGCGTGTCCATGTCCAGGCCCTCGGCACGCGGCGTGCTGCGCACCTCTCCCCCGTCGAGGAACGTAATGCCGGGGATATCGCCAGGCTGTGCCTGGCCCGCCGCGTGCCGCGCCAGCAGCTTGATGACGCGCTCCCCTTCCCCGTCGGTCACGCACGTGAACGCGTCGGTTCTGTCGTAGATCGCCTCTCCCCACCACGACGACTGCGGCCCTCCCGCATAGATCGGCAATGACGGGAACTGCTCGCGCAGGTGCTCGGCGATGATGACACTGCCGGTGAAGCCGTCTCCGTTCCAGAGCTTCATGCCCACGAAGTCCGGCCGGAGGTCGCGCACTTTCTCGGCGACCTCCCCGGCGATCGCCCCCATCTGTGCCCGCTGGTGCTGCTGAAGCGCCGCATCAAGCTCGCGCAGGCGCGACCGCGTCTGATCGTCGAGTTCGCCGCCGCCACCACCGAGCAACTGCTCCGCCTGGGGTCGCAGTGTCTCGGTCAACTCGCTCGGGAAGAGCCGACGCATCGTAGAGACAGTGCCGAAGTCCAGGATGCGGGACTCCACCTCGACCTCGGCGAGCGCTCCGGCGAGGTTCGCCAGGCCGTTATCGGGCGTGAGACTGCTTGGAGTGTATGGATAGCCGCCGAAGCTCACGAGCAACGCGCCGGGCATGACAGATCATCCGATCCATATCGGGATTATGTACTGCGGGAGGTTACACCCGCGAACCGGTTTCGCCGCCCGGCTCTGCAATACCTCCAGACTCGCTCAAGAAGGCCGCGGGCGGGAGTGTAATCTCGCGCCCTCCAGCGCCCTCCAGGCGGCTGGACAACGCCGCATGGATCACCAGTGCAAGGCACCACCGGCATCGCGATCATCCGCGGAGGTTCCACGGGGCGGCGCGGCGCTGTTGGCCCACAGGCTTGACGCTGACGGTCACGCTGCTGTATACTGCGCTCAGCTTCAAATCCGTCGCCATTGCAGCAAGGACTGTTGGAGGTGTTGAGCGTGCGCGCTCAGCTTGTCGCGGCAATAGTTGTCTGTCTGTTGATTGTCTCACTCTCCACCGGCTTCGCTCAGGGCTGGGACGATAGTGGCTATCTCTGGGACGCGCGGAGCGTCAAAGCGACCTCCACGCAAAGCTGGTTCGGAGGCACCGGGATGATCGTCATCCCGACGGCGCATACGGCTGCGCAGAAACAGATCAACGCCCATTACCACGTTATCGATCTCGAGGAGAGCGATGACTGGGAGCCGGTCTGGGGCCTGACCGCGGGCATTTATCCGGGGATCGAAGCCGGCGTCACAAATCTCAGCGAAGGATGGACCGGCGACGACGATGAGTTGCTCTACCAGGCGAAGATCGGCGCGAACCTCGACGACCTACTCAGACTCGGGCCGGAATCGCCCGACATTGCCTTCGGCGGACGCGACTTGACCGACGAAATCGGCGAAACCTACTACGTTGTTTTCAGCAAGGACTTTGAACTCGACGAGTACCAGGGCGAGACCGTCGGCGTCTCGCTGGGGCTGGGGAACGCAGACGGCGACGATGTCCCGTTGGACGGCTTCTTCGCCGGCGTAGATCTCACACCGTTCGACTTCGCCCGCCTCCAGGTCGAGCATGACGGCGAGAACATCAACGCCGCTCTCCGCTACTGGTGGAGTGAGTGGGCCGTCACTGAAGTCGGTGTCCTCGACGGTGACGTCGGTTTCGGCGCAACCCTCCACACCGGCTGGTAAGCCGTATCGCTTTCACGAGCTGCGAGAAACGCCGCGCTCCTCCCCCGGGGGGGGGGTCTCTTTTCTTCCTTCGGGCTCGGCCTCCGCGCCGGCCGCGCAAAGGATTCCTC
>CAZAHB010000154.1:0-12996 GCA_964484945.1 uncultured Armatimonadia bacterium
AGAGGCCTGCTCGGCGGCCGTGGTGACCTGGACGGAGACATAACCGTCATCCTGGGTGCCGAGGGTATCCAGCCCCTGGCTGGAGACTGTGCCGGTGTCAACGATGTTGACGTCGGTGCCCGCCGAGCCGTCGAGCAGCGACCGACCGGCGTACTTGGTGTTCTCCGCAATCTGGTCGATGGTTGTCATCGCGGACTCGACCTGCGATTGCAGCGCTGCGCGGGCGTCGGCGTTCTTGTTCGAGTCCGATGCGGCGTCAACGGCGAGATCGCGCATCTGTCGGAGAAGGCCGGAGACCTCGTCCAGCGCACCCTCAGCCGTCTTGATGAGGTTCACGCCCTGCGATGCGTTCTGCTGGGCGATATCGAGACCGGAGACCTGCGCGCGAAGCAGCTCGGAGATCACAAGACCTGCAGGGTCGTCCGCACCACGGTTGATGCGCAGACCGCTGGAGAGCCGCTCAATTGATGTGCCGATACGCGCCGAGTTGTTCTGTAGGTTCCGCTGCGCGTTCAGCGAGCTGATGTTTTGGTTAATGCGAGTCAGGGACATCTAAACTTCCTCCTTTGGTTCCTGAGCGGGGAGGTGGTGCGCTCTGAGCGCATCATCCGCCCCCGGAGAATCCCCGCAACGGGGCGGGATCTTTCGTGCATGTCACGGTGTCCATTCCGGCGATCGATTCGGCAACGTCTGGCGCTCGCGTCCGGCCGACATGGAAAGTCATGATGTAGCACCTGCAGTATCGGCGCTGGCGCGGAAGGCTTGAGGTAAGAGGGGCGTAACGATTCTGTTGCAGCAGCGCAAGCACACAATCTATCTAAAGATACGCCGGCAAGCGCCGAATAAGGGTACAGTGACGGGCAATCACAGACAGGAGGTCGTTGGGGCAATGAATGACACAGAAGGCGCCCGAACCGCGCCCGGGGCCCGAATCGCGTCCGGGCAGTCAGGCGATGTCGTCAGGGTTGACGACAGTACGGTCTCACAGTTTTCGCATCAGTTGCGTGCGTTACTGACGTCGGTGAGTGCAGCGGCGGACTACCTCATGACCAATGACCCCGATCCCGGCGTGGAGGACGAGATGCTGGGCATCATCGCCGAGCAGACCAATAAGATCGATGGACTGCTGGACGACTTCCTGGTGGTCGCCAGACGCGGTGACGTGGACTCGCCCCGTGGCTCGGCGGTAAACCTGTATCATATCGCGCGAGATGCTGTGCGCGACCTGGCGGGTGAGGCACAGTCGGCGGGGGCGTGGCTGGTGCTCGACGCTGGAGGGCCGGTGCCCCCGGTGGTAGGGCGTCACGCCCCACTGCGGCAGGCGGTGGTCGGCACCCTGCGCGGCCTGATCTCCGTAGCGCGCCCCGGGGAGCGCGTGGTGGCGGCACTGGAAGATGCGCGCGGCGAAAGTGGTCAGGAAATCGTGGAGTACTCGGTGGTCATTCAGTCCGACGATCCGCGGCTCGAATCCCGGATCGCGGCGCTGGAGCCCGCTGACATGTCGGTCGAGGCTGCCCGCAGTATCTGCGAACAGCACGGGGGGACGCTGCGGGTGCTCGATGACAGGCCGGGCCTGTTGTGCAGCTTCCCCGCGGCGTCCATTCGCTTGAACCCCTCGGCCGCCTGTAGCATCAGACGCCGCGCCGCCGGCGGCTGAGGCACATAGTCCCCTTCGCTGCAGGAGCCCCCGGTGGCGGAGTCGAATCCGGTAACAGGGGCACTGGAGTGAGAAGCCGGGAAAGCACGGCCCGACCCGGAAACCGGAAGGGGATGGCTATGCAGATCTACGTGCCGTTCTACAGCCGCTACGGAAATGTCGAGCAGATGGCGACGTATGTCGGCGAGGGGATCGAAGAGGTGGAGGGCGCCGAAGCGGTCCTGGCCTTCACCGGTGATCCATGCACACCGGAGGACGTGCGCCGCGATGATGAGCGGTGGCAACAGACTCACGAGCGCCTGATGGAAGAGTACCCACGGGCGGACCTGGATGCGCTCGCCGCGGCCGATGGAGCGTGTTTTGGATCGCCGACCCGTTTTGGCAACGCCGCTGCGCCGATGCGCAACTTCTTCGACAGCATGGCCGGACTGTGGATGGGCGGCGATTTGATCGGGATGCCGGCGGGGACCTTCACGTCCACCGCCTCGCTCCACGGTGGGCAGGAGGTTACGCAGTTGACCATGTGGCCGCCAATCGTTCACCTCGGGATGATCATCGTCGGTGTGCCCTACAGCGTGGAGGAACTGCTTACGACACAGTCAGGCGGCACACCCTACGGTCCCTCGCATGTGGCCAACCAGCAATCGGATCGGCCGGTGGATGATACGGAGGCTGTCATCTGCCGCGCGCTTGGTGAGCGCGTAGCGCGAATCGCAGCAAGACTGGCGGACTGACCAGCGGCGTCGTGCAGCATGCCCGTCCCGCAAACGACGGCCAGGCCGGCCGCGCTACTGCCGCACGCGCAGCACCGCGGACGTGTCGATCTCATCGCCCTGCATTGACAGGTAGAGGTAGGCCGGCTTCCCGTCGCGTACGAGCACCTGCGGGCGCTCGAAGCGGCGGACCGGCTCGCCATCGAAGTACGCGTCCGTGCTCTTATAGCCGATCTGTGGCTCCGACCAGTGGATACCGTCCTCGCTGGTGACCAGAGCGCCCCCGTGGTCCCAGACCACGCCACCGTCGCCGCCGTCGTCGGCCATCAGCATGTAATAGGTGCCGTCCTCGATCCATACGTATGCGTCCTCGACCTGCTTGCCCCGGTCGGAGTAGTCCACCAGCGGATTGTCCGGATGCTTCTCGTACGGTCCCATGACGTCATCGGCGATCGCGAGGCCCATCTTCCGGATCCTGTCGGCCATGTCCCAGGCCTTGTAGTACAGCCGGAAGCGCCCCTCGGGGTCGCGCACGATCGCCGGGTTGGTCGCCATCAGCCAGTCCCATGAGCGGTACTGGCTCGGCCCCAGCACCGGCTCGTCGAAGCGCTCCCACGGGCCATAAAGGTCATCGGCGACCGCGACTCCGATCTGCTGGGTGAACGGCCGCCCGTCGCGGTTGCCGATGTGGAAGAGGTAGTAGCGGCCGTCGAACTCGTGGATGGTGGGATTATGGACCATCGCGGCGTCCCAGTGGTTGCCACCGCGCCCTTTCAGAGGCACGTCCACAACCTCGAACGGCCCCTCGGCGCTGTCGGATACAGAGTGCATGACCTGCGAGTGCGTGGACCAGCCACGATGGCCGCTTTCCTTCGGCCAGCGCGCGGTGAACAGATGGACCTTCCCGTCAGGACCGTCGATCGGCGACGAGCCCCAGACGTACCAGTCCGGCAGGTGGAGGATACGCCCGACGGGCTCGAGTTTCTTCGCGAAGTCGGATACCGGTGCGGTCATGGTCCAGGATCTCTCCTTCGTGTCAGTATCGCTACGGCGGCGCAGGCCGCATCAATTCCTTGCCGTTGATTGCCGTCGCCTCCCCCCTCTCGCCTATCCCCCATCCCCTGCCGTGATCTTCTCCAGCAGTGCTTCGATCCCGTACTGCACGCGATTGTCCAGTGACGAGTCTTCCTCGGGAAGCTCGCGGATTTCATCCATCCACGGGTCGGCGAGGTCGCCGCAGCGGTCGATGGAATTCAGCGCCATCGTCGCCACATACGGGCCGTGCTCCTCGGCATTCGCAAGCTCCACCAGCACCGGCATCGCCAGCCGCACGTCCGTGCTCTTCCCGTAGCGGCACAGTGCCTCGGCCGCCGTGACCCGCACGGACTCGTCCTCATCCTCCAGCGCCTCGCGCAGCAACGCGTGGCCCTTGCGTACCGATCGCTCACCGCGCATCATCAGACCCAGCGCGGCCCAGTAGCGCACGGCCGGGTCGTCGTCGCTCATGCAGCCCAGAAGGCTCTCGGTCGCGCCCGTCTCCAGCGACGAGGCCGTCTCGGCCGCGGAGAGGATATGCTCCATCGGGTAGACCTCCGGATCGCGCGCAACGTCATAGGCCGTCCGGCCCTCCGAGCGCGAGTGGATCTGCGGTTCGGGCAGGCAGCCGAGGTCGCGGATCGCCAGCATCCACTCCCGGCAGGCCCGGCGCATCTCGTCGAGCACATCCGCGTGATCGGCCGAGCCGGCGAGGTTCTTCGTCTCATCGGGATCCTCGCTGAGGTCATACAGTTCCTCGGGCGGGCGCTCCTCCCAGAAGAACTTCTGCGCGTCGAGCAGTTCGCCCTCATCGTAAAGCTGCTTCCACACCTGCGTGGTCGGCGTCTCGAACATATAGCGCACGTGCTGGCCCAGCGGCAGGTGGGGCATGAAGTTGCGGATGTAGATGTACTGCTGATCGCGAACGCAGCGCACCATGTCGTAGCGCTCGTCCATGCGCCCGCGGTGGCCGTAGAGCCAGCGGCGCGGCGCCGCCTCGTGCTCGCCCATGAACGCCCGGCCCTGCATGCTCGGCGGCGGCTCGATGCCCGCGAGGCTCAGCGTAGTGGGCGCAAGGTCCGAGAAGCCCACGAGGCGGTCGGATTCCCCGCCCGGGGCGTTGCCCGCGTAATCCTCGCTCACCAGGTGCTCGAACTTCTCGGGGACGACAACGATCATCGGCACCAGCAGGCCCGCATCCCGCGCGCAGCGCTTGTGACCGGGCATACCGGAGCCGTGGTCGCCGTAGAAGACCACGATGGTGTCCTCGACGAGCCCGTCCTCCTCAAGCTGGGCGAGTTGCTCTCCCGCCTGGGCGTCCATCTTCGTGATGATGTCGTAGTACTGGGCCCAGTCATGGCGGACTTCGGGAGTGTCCGGGTGATACGGAGGCACCGGCGCCTCATCCGGGTCATGCTGCAGGTCCCACGGACGCGCGCGGATCTTGCTCTCGTGGGTGATCGTGTAATTGAAGATCGAAAAGAAGGGCTCATCCGCGTCCCGGTTGCGCCAGTGAGCGTCACCGGAGGAATCGTCCCAGACCTCACCCGGCTGGCCGCCGGCTTCGCCGGGGCGCTGGAGGTTATAATCCTCTTTCACGTTATTGGCGCAGTAGTAGCCCGCCTCGCGCAGAATCTGGGGGTACATGCGAAGCTGTGGCGAGATCTCCAGCATGCTGCGCATGTGCTGGGCGCCGGACGACGGGGCGTAGGTCCCGGTGATGATGTTGGTGCGCGCGGGCGCGCAGACGGGGGTTTCCGACCACGCGTGGCGGTAGATCACGCCGCGCTCGGCCAGCGCGTCGAGGTTGGGAGTGTCCGCGTAGTCATCTCCGTAGCAGCCCAGGTGCGGGCCGATGTCTTCGCAGGTGAGCCACAGGAAGTTCGGTCGCGGCTGGTCGGTCGCGCTATTGGACATGATGGGTCCTCCCGACTACCGTCATTCGCGGTTGCGTTGGCCTTCTGTATTCCAATTGTGCGCCACAGAGGGCGTCCGTTCCTTCATGAATCGCGAAAACTAATGTTGAAACTGAATAGCAGCCGAGTGGAGCGCGGAATTTCGGGGGAGGGCCGGACTGTGTGTTACATCTGCGAGCAAATGGGTAAAGGCCTGATAGAGCCCACACGCCGCGGGGAGGTCGACCATCATGCGCAGGATACTCGTCACCGCTATCGCGCTCACGATGTCCACTGTTGCGCTCGCGCAGCCGCAGATGACGGTGGATGCGAACGATCTGGTTGCCCACGTGCAGCCACTCAATGGCGTGAACTGTGGCCCACAACAGTTCTCGGGCGCTCAGGAGGGCACCAGCTTCGCCGATGAGTTCCGGGAGATGGGCATCCCCGTGGTGCGCACACATGACTACTACGGCCCGTGCGATTTCCAGAGCATCTTCCCGGCCTCGCTGAGCGGCTGGAACGCCGATCCCGCGGATCACTCGAACTACCACTTCGACACCAGCGACCAGGCGGTCGAGGCGATCGAAGACGCGGGCGCTGAGGTAATGTTCCGCCTCGGGCAGTCATGGAACACGGGAGATCCGCGCAATGAGCATCCCCCGGACTTCGGGCGTGTCGCGCACGTGTGCAAGCACATCGCGAAGCACTATGGCGCCGACGAGGGCAGGGTGATGATGTGGGAGATCTGGAATGAGCCGGATATCAGCATGTTCTGGGACCAGCACCCGAACCCGCAGCAGGCGATACGAAAGTTCTACACCCTCTACTCGATCTGCGCGAAGCAGCTCAAGCAGAGATTCCCTGAGATCATGGTGGGCGGGCCGGGGATGGCTGGCGGGCCGACCATGGAGATCATGAATGACACCCGCCGATTTGCGCGGGCCTGCAAAATCAAGGGGGCTCCGCTGGACTTCTACTCATGGCACTCGTACAACCGCGAGGGCGACGGGCCGTATATCTTCGCACAGCAGGCGAAGGCGGTGCGGAAGGCTCTGGACACCGAGGGCTTCCCGAATGCGGTCAACGTGCTGGGCGAGTGGAACGCCTGCAACGCGCACGTGACCGGACCGATGCGCGACATGCTCTGGAACATGGATGGAGCCGCGTTTTCGACCGCCGCGCTGACCTACCTGCACGAGCATACCGACGTGGCGTATGCCTGTCGCTACCGGGGAGACGTACACTCGGGTGATGATGGCTACGGGCTCTTCGACACAAGCGGCGAGATGAAGCTGCCTGCGCTGGGGTTCAAAGCGTACTCGGGCCTGTTTCCGAAGTGGCTGACGGTGATGCGGCCGGCGCTGTATCGTCTCGCGGTGAATGGCGGCGATCTGGACGGGACCACGTTGATGGCGACCACAGATGGGAATCGCACCTGCGTGAACGTGCTGGTGAGCCTTTTCCAGAGCGGCGGTGACGGCTTCTCGCTGACCGTCGAGAACGTGCCACAGGGCTGGGACCGCCCGCGTATGGATCACTTCATCCTGACGAGCCAGCGGCGGTACGAAGCAATCTGCGAGGGAGACAGCTACGACAACAGCCAGCCCTTTGAGCTGACGTGGCCGGGGGACGGGAAGACGCACTCGGAGGTGCACCTCATCAGGCTCTACGATGATGCGCAGTTCCCGCTCAATCTCACGCCCGCGCCCGCTCAGTGAGGAAGATCCACCTGACAATAGAGCGGCGCGCCGGGACTCGGCGCGCCGCCGGTTCGCTTTGCGCTGCCATACGTGCTACAGGCCCATCGTGACAAACAGCCCCAGCAGCACCAGCGCGACCATCCAGTAGCCACCGAAGAGCATGCCCGGCGCCTGAGCGGCTTCTGACTGCATCCCGAAGTAGAAGGCGAGCGCCAGTGCGAACAATGCGCTGACCAGGCACGGGGTACACTGCGGGGTGTCATGCAGAGTGTCATAGAGGTCCTCTGCCTCGGATCCGGCCTGTCCCTCGTCGTAATCAGCGGAACTGGCGGCGAAGCTCGAAGCCATCATCGGGTCGATGCCCGGGAAGGTCACGAACAACAGGAAGAGGAAGAGCCACATGTCCCGGGTGGCCCCCATGTCCGCGGGATTGGCGGCTGCCGAGGCGTTCACCATGCCGTCGGCCTGGCCCCAGGCGTTCTGCAGGGTCTGCCGGGTGATCTCGGGAGGATCGCCGGAGAAGTCCATCTCTACCCCTTCCCAGCCGTCGAGGCGGGTTGCGACATCCTCCAGATTGTCAACGACTTCGCCCCGCAGGGTGTCGGCCCCGGCAGCGGCCATGAGCGGCCAGACAAGCGCCAGTTGCGCGTTGAGCTGGGCCAGCCAGCCGTCGAGATCTGCAGTATCCGGATCGGCGGTATCCTGCATCGCCTGCACCAGATCAGCCAGCAAATCACGCATGTCCTGCGCTTCCTGCTGCAGATCGCCGGCGGGCTGCTCACCGCCGTTATCGCCCCCATTATCCTCATCCGGCTCAAGTATGCCGTCTCCTGAACACCCACCCAGCAGGCTTGCGGCAGCAGGCAGACCCACTGCCGCAGCAAGCACTTTCTGCAGGAATTCGCGCCGCTGCATCCCGTCCATTTCGCCCGGACCCCGACGGTCACGTTTGCTCATTCGACGCACCTCCGTGAGATGATTTGATCGGGATTTCCCAATCGCGCACGGAACTTTGCGCATGAGCAACTTCTTCTTTACATTCACGATACCTTTTAGCATGATGTAAGTAATGAAGACGGCGTGTCCGAAGACACGCCGCCGTGATGCCGCCGAACTGAAGGATCGCCTACCCCGATCCTCCTGTCCAGGTTGCCGTCAACAGCACCAGCATGAGCATCAGAAGTGCGGCCCAGTTCCGCCCGAACAAGAGCCCGGGTGCCCCGGCGAGATGCGTCGTGCCCATGGCGGTGTAGAGATTGAGCGAGATCGCCACGAACAAGGCAATCATCTCAGCGATCAGCGTCGCACTCCATGGATGAGCCGTGGACGAGTTGAGCCAGAACCACGCGGTCAATGCGCGGTTTTCGGTATCCTGTCTCCAGGCTTCCTGTGCCCAGCCCAGCGCCGTGGCTTCCGCGAGCGTCGGAAACAGCAGGAAGGACATCACCAGGTACACCCACACCCCCTGCTGCTCCTCGGTCGGGGACTCAGCATCGATCAGCTCATCCGCGCCGGCGCGGGCGCCGCGAAGCTGCTGCTCGGTAACCTCCCTGGCCGGGCCCTCGTAGTTGGGATCGATACCGTCCAGCAACTGCTGCATGTCGGGCGCCACATGGGACCGCAATTCGGCAGCGGACGCTGCGATCATCAGAAGCCAGACCGCGGCGAATTGCGGGTTCATCGCCCCCAGCAGCCCCGCGATGTTGACATTGTCGCGCCCGCCCGCCAGCCGAATATCCTCCAGTTGCTGCGCCAGCAGTGCGCGGAACTGAAGCAGCGCCGTCTGCAGATCCCCGGCAGCTCCATTTCGCGGATGATCCGGGGGATCATTGTCGAGCAGCCCGCCCCCGTCACAGCCTCCGAGAAGCGCAGCCGCCACCGGCAGTCCACACAGCGCCGTGATCTTCTTGATGAAATCGCGTCGTCCACGCCCTTCGACACCGTCCGTCAGTTCGTCGAGATCCAGTCGGTCCTCTGAACCATCTGCCGAACTCATACCACACCTCCAAAGCCGTCTGTCCATACGCGTGCCACACCCCTCCACAGCGTGGCATTGGACATTAGTTCACCACAAAGATGAAGTTACCTGCATGAATCTCCGAATTTTGCTGAGAATCACGCCAGTGGGACTATCCGTGGCGTTCCTCGACGAATGTCGCCTCGTGGATCGCGTCCAATTCACCAGCCACGCGCAGGCCGTCCGCGAAGTTCGGCGACGCCTCACCGCGCCCGCGGATCGCGTCCACGAAGGCCTCGAACAGCGTCGGGCCGTCCAGGTACTCGGCCGGGATCTCGCGCTCGGTGAACTGCGACGCGGCGATCTGGTCATCGCGCGGCTGCCGCTCGTAGACGGCAATCGCTCCCGCGGAAACGTCGCCGCGCACCCGGACTGAGGCGTCCTGGCCGTCGATTTCCCATGATGAGCACCCCGGCGCGAAGCGCGAAAACTGGAAGCTGCCCAGCGTTCCCGACTCGTAGCGATTGGCGAAGTTGATCGCGTCCCACGCGGTCACCTCACCGCTGCCCGACTGCTCCTCGAGCTGCCGCTCGTCGATGAAGATCGCGCCCACACCGGCCGCGGAGACCATCTCGCCGGCCGCCTCGCCCATGGTGAAGTGCGCCAGGTCCAGGGCGTGTGCGCCGAGGTCGCCGAGCACGCCGTAGCATCCGCGGTCGGCCTGCAGCCGCCATTCGAGCTTCACATCCGGGTCCGAGATGCGGTGCACCGACATCCGGCAGCGGAAGTGGCGAAGCTCGCCGAGAAAGCCGTCCTCGACCAGGTCGGCGACATAGCGCGCCTCGGGAGCGTATCGCCGCTGCATGTGCACCGCGTGCACGATCCCGGACGACTCAGCGGCCTGGAGCATCTCCTCGGCCTCGGCGGCGTTCATCGCCAGCGGCTTTTCGCACAACACGTGCTTGCCCGCCTCGATGGCCTCCAGCACCACGGGGTGGTGCAGATGATCGGGAAGCGGCAGGCTCACCGCGTCCACGTCTGTCAGCGCCAGCACCTCGCCGTGACTGGTGGTCGTGAATACGTCCGTAAGTTCATGCGCCTCGACCTGCTGAGCGACGCGATCTTCATCGATGTCGCAAAGGGCTACAATCTCGGCGTTCTCGGCGGCCTGAAATCCCCTGATATGCGCGTCGCTTATGCGTCCAAGCCCGATGATTCCAACGCGAACCGGATCGTCGTTCACGGTTGGGGACCTCCCTGTTGATGTTCGGTCTCGGTGTCTTCGTCCGGCGTCGCAGATATTCACGGCGGCCGGCCACGGACCTTCTGCAGTTGTGAATCTGGAACGCAGTGTGTATACTACGCCACGTGTACGGACGCCGCACAGGTGCCCGAACTTGCGTTCCTCGAACAGGACTGATGACAGATTGACTGATAGCGAATGTCAGACTGTGCTGGTAACCGGTGCCGCAGGGTTTATCGGCTCGCATGTCAGCGAAGCGCTGGTAGATCGGGGCGACAGCGTCATCGGCCTGGACAACTTCGACCCGTATTACGACCCCGATGTGAAGCGTCGGAATATCAGCGGGTTGCTGGCGGGCGATGCCTTCTCGATGGTCGAAGGCGACATCCGGGACGCAGATGCAGTTGAGCGGGCGTTCACCGGTGTGGCGGAAGAGCCCGTGGACGCCGTGATCCACCTGGCCGCGCGCGCCGGCGTACGACCATCGATCGAGCAGCCGCTGGATTATGCGACCACGAACGTGGACGGGACCGTGAATCTGCTGGAGGCCGCGCACCGCCACGAGGTCTCGCGCTTCGTGTTCGGCTCGTCATCGTCAGTCTACGGGGCTGCCAGCGAGGTGCCGTTCTCGGAGGACCAGCGCATCGATCAGCCGATCTCCCCCTACGCCGCCACCAAGGTGGCCGGCGAGGCCATGTGCCACACGTGGCACCACCTCTATGACCTGCCGATGATCGTGTTGCGCTTCTTTACCGTGTACGGACCGCGCCAGCGCCCGGACCTGGCAATCAACAAGTTCGTCGGGCTTCTGGAGGCCGGTGAGCCGATACCCCAGTTCGGTGACGGCTCGTCCAGCCGGGATTACACCTACGTGGCGGACATCGCACGAGGCGTGCTCGCCGCGCTGGACTCAGAATACGAGTTTGAGCTTATCAATCTCGGCAGTTCCTCGCCGATCAGGCTCGACGAGATGATTGCGGCGGTCGGTGAGGCCGTCGGTGTTGAGCCACAGGTCAACGTGCTCCCCGATCAGCCCGGCGACGTGCCCCGCACCTACGCAGACGTGTCGAAGGCCGGACGGTTGCTCGACTGGGAGCCGGAATGGACGCTCGCCGAGGGCCTGCGCGAGTTCGTCAGGTGGTACCGGGCGACCGGCCAGTCGGCTGACCGGCAGTAACCGCGCGTGACCGTGCGTACATGAAGCCGGGGAGGGCCGAAGCGGCCCTCCCCGTAGTGATTCGGCCATCAGCGCTCTGGCCGTCAGCCCTCATCTCCCTCGTCGGGCGGGGGCTCTCCATGATCGATCGTCTCCACGGGCTCGTCGTGCGGCATCTCGGCTGTGTCGGCAGGCTCAGTGACCGCGTCCATCTCGCTTTCGCCCTGCGGCAGGTCACTGTCGGGATGGTGCAGGGCGTGGAATGATGCCTCCAGCCGCTCCCACACTTCCTCATCCTGATCCTGCGTCAGCATGGACACGACGTAGATGGTCAGGAACGCCAGCGGCACGCTGAAGATGGCGGGCTGCTCGACAGACCACACATTGGCGAGCTTCCCGATAACCACGACGGCGGAAATGCCACCACCGACGATCAGGCCCCAGAAGGCGCCCTGCTCGGTCATCTTGCGCCACCAGATGCCCATCAGCAGCAGCGGGAAGAACGTGCTGGCGGCCACGGCGAAGGCCAGTCCAACCATCCAGGCGATGTTTGACTCGCGGAACGCAAGTCCCACGAAGATGGCGAGCGCGCCACAGAGCACAACCGCGATCTTCGCGACCCGCATTTTCTGCTTCTCACTGGCGTCCGGACGGAAGATCTCGCCGTAGAAGTCATGGGCGATAGCCGAACTGAGCGCTATCAACAGTCCCGATACGGTGGACAGCAGTGCTGCCACCGCGCCGGCCGCGACCAGCGCCTCGGCCCACCCGCCTGCCTGTCGGCTGGTGAGCAGCATCATGGAGTTGGTGTTCGGCTTGCCGAGTACGTCGGCGCCGGTGGAGATCGGCCCCTCGACGACTCGCCCCACGTATGCCAGCGAGCCTGAGATCATCCGGGTAGCAGTCGCCTCGAAGCGATAATCCTCCCCGGCAATGATGACCGCTTCGTCGTACTGCCCGGTCTCCTCATCCGCCGAGAGCGGCTCCTGCAGCACCAGCGCCCCCTGCGCGCCCTCTTCGAGGCTGTCGGCAGAGGTTCCATCCACGAGCACATCGGTGACCGTTGTCTGGACCGTTCGGATCACCGCGTCCGGGCCGAGGACCATCCGGGCATAGGTTCCCCAGATTGGGGTCGTTATGTAGAAGACCCCGATGAACACCAGCACCCAGACAGTAGACCACCTCGCGGCGCTGGCATTGGGATTCGTGTAGAATCTGGCCAGGATATGCGGCAGCCCTGCCGTGCCGCAGACGAGAGCGACCAGCAGCGAAAGGCTTCCCCACAGATCCCAGCGCTGGAAGGGCGAAAGCCAGTCATCCGTAGTGGAGGGGTGCTCCTCGGAAACTCCGGGCGAGAAGGCGCGGTCGCCTTCGACCGTACCAGACGCCTCGGCCCCTCCGGTGATGGCCCCCACTTGCGTGGCGGCCCGGTCAAGCAGTTCGCCGTACCCATGGCGGGGAAGGAGCACGAAGAGCGGCAGTATCATTGCCGTGATCATGATCCAGAACTGCGCCATCTGCGCGACGGTCACACCGGTCATCCCACCGAAGGCGACGTACAGCGTGATGACGCCACCGAGGATGATCACACCCCAGATAAAGGGAATGTTGAGGATGACCTCCATGACCGTGCCCAC